>JBNLAN010000026.1:0-43478 GCA_050302175.1 Mariprofundaceae bacterium
CTCCGGAAAAGCCAGCGTGGAAGATAACGATAGCAACACCGGACGCATTCGCATCGCATCTGTTGATGCAGGTGCAATGTTTGGCGAGCTGACCTTCATGAACAACCATTCGACAACAGCAGAAGTAGTTGCCCGGGAGGATTGCATTGTTTACAAACTTTCACGTGACGATTTTTCCAAACTGATGCATGAGCGCGAACTGGGATTCGCCATCTTTACTGCCATGCTGGAAAATCAGGCGAATATCATCCGCACCATGAATGCGCAAATGGTGCCCGTATTACAAAAGCTGGCGAAAAAAGCGGCAAGCCTTCCAACTTTCGTGAAAATATTTGCGCTGATTTTTATTCTCGCCTACCTGTCGGCGTTTATTTTCATCTCATTCAAGGATTTTGCTTACTAAATAAGAACCCACTTTACATTGTAAGTCGATAATATGATAAAAAAAGCCCGGCATGGCCGGGCTTTTTAACGCTCATTCAACTTATTTAGCCAGCTGGCACTATCCTGCCGCGCTGAATCCCGAATATTTTCGGAGATTTGATACCGATACCGCTATTTAGAAACTGCACATGGCCTGTCAGGCCAGGGAAACCATTCACATCTTTCAGTCCTTCTATCAACCCCTCACCGGAGAGCCCCAGCTTGGTGGTCAGAATCGCAGCAATCATCACCGAATCGTAAGTAAGCCCTGCGAGCTTATCCGGCTTACCGGAACCCCATAGCTCATGGTAACTGGCGACAAAGCGGCGCACCTCCGGATCGCTCCCTTCCGGAAACTCCACGTCGCTAAAACGGCTCTTCGAGAGATAGCGCCCCCGATCATCGAGCAGATGCCCGTCACGCCAGCGCTCGCTGCCATAGAGATAGACACCGCGCACATCCACATAAGCAAGCTGACCGGCAAGAATCGCAACCATTTTACCGGGAAGCGCCAGATAGATGCCATCGAATGAAACCGGCATGCGGATCTCCATATCCGGGTTTGCCGAGATATCCAGCTCCTCTTCCAGCACAGCAAGCAGCTCTTCATCATCAGTATGGAAACGCATTTTCTGCAGAAGCTTGCGATGATCGATGTCGCCCGCTGTAAGCGTCACCTCATCCGAGATTTCACCACCGAAAGCCTTAAACTCCGCCCGGAAATTAGCGGCTTCGTGCAGACTGCTTGGATCAGAGGCCGAAATAACCACCGCCTTGCGCACACCCTCACGCCACGCATATTCAGCCATAACCCGAGCCTGAACCGCATAAGCCAGCGTATGCGAGAACATCTCCGGCACCTCTTCAACCAGCTCGATATTGGCGCTCAATGTAAGCACTGGTACATCGGACTTAAGATAAGGTAACAAGGCCTCGCTGCACTCATTCAGCAACGGCCCGATCACCATCGTCGCTCCATCCGAAACCAGCCGCTTATAGGCAGCTACAGCCTTGTGCGGGTCGGAGGCAGCATCCTCGATGCGCAGCGTAAAATTATCGCCCGCCTGCAAACCGGCAAAAGCCATGCGCACACCCCGCAAAGCCTCCTGCCCATATTTCGCGTACTTACCGGACAAAGGTAACAACACCCCAACCGTAGCATGTCGTGTGATTCCGGAAGCCCAGTTTCGCAACTGCGGGATAATCGGTGAGTCGGGCATGTCGGCAGCAGCCATATCGGTAATTGTTTGCAGCATGGGCATATTGCCATGCATCAACTGCACCTTGGCAGCCGAAAGATAAAACTGCTCGCCATCAATCCCTTTCAACCGGCCTTCAAGCCTGAGCCTGGAGATGGTATCAAGCGAAGCACGACCGGCGGACTCTCTGAGCCAGATATCGCGGCGCGAATCATCCAGACGAGCCGCAGAAAAATACCACTCAACCGCCTCGGTTTCCGGTGCATAACGCGCCAGCGTCGCACCAAGACTGATCGCCTCATCGGCCAGTTCCCGGGTCAGACGCTTATGATCCAGCACAGTGCGAAGTTCGGAGAGAGCCTCTTTCTCTTCACTCTGCTCCAGCCACCACTTGGCCAGCCACATATGCGCATAAGGGATCAAAGCATGGTTTGGATAGCGCTTGAACAGGCCTCGAACATCACTAAGCGCTTCGGGATACTGAAAACGCAATAGCAGTTCGGAACGGCGAAAACTGGCTTCCTCGGCAAGTGGTCCAGGCGATTCTTTGGCGATAAGCTCCAATGCCTGCAAAGCGCCATCGATATCGTCCTGCACATATGCCATATTCATGGCTTGCTGGATCGCCTGAGAAGTTTGTGGCGGCGGCGCCAGCTGCACCGTTGGTTGCAATCCGGTTCCATAGCGCGAGTCTTTGACCGTTTTCGGGCCACACCCGGCAAGCAGAAGGCTGGAAAGCATAATAAATATAACTATTTTCGGCATTGCCGGCGCCGAAAAAGCGGGATAACGTACTTGATTCATGGGAACGCATCATAATCAGAAGATGGGCTCGGGCCAACTGTTCATCGTCGCAACACCTATCGGCAACCTTGCCGACATCAGTTTCCGTGCCGTGGAAATTCTGGGCCGGGTTGATGCAATCGCCGCCGAAGATACCCGAACCAGCAAGCGTCTTCTCAACCATTACAGCATTGCCACACCCATGCTCAGCTACCACGAGCACAACGAGCAAACCGCAACCGGAAAAGTTCTCGCTCGCCTTCAGGAGGGGCAAAATATCGCCCTGATCAGTGATGCAGGCACGCCATTAATCAGCGACCCCGGCTATCGCCTGGTTTCTGCAGTACGTGCCGCCGGCTTTACCGTTGTTCCTATTCCGGGTGCCTGCAGCCCTGTTGCCGCACTTTCCGCCTCCGGCCTTCCAACCGACCGTTTCGCCTTTTTGGGCTTCCCCCCCCGTTCTGGGAAAGCACGCCGGAATTTTTTCACTGCTATGCCGCTGGAGATGACCATCGCTATCTTCGAATCACCACGGCGCCTGCTTGCCACTCTGAACGAACTGCGCGACCTTGCCCCTAACCGCACTCTTTGCGTGGCGCGCGAAATTACCAAGCTGCATGAAGAGTTTGTCTCCGGCGATGCCGATCACCTGATTGCACACTTTGAAGCGCAGGAACCACGTGGCGAAATCGTACTGCTACTCGGCCCCTGCAATACGCCAGTCAGCGCTGCAAGCGATGCGGATATTATCAAGCGTCTGCAGCAGCCAGATATTGCCTACCTGCCCCCTTCGGCACGCGCCAAGCAGATTGCCAAAATGCTCAATACTTCCCGCGACAGAGTCTACAAACTGCTGATGTCGATCTCCGACGAAGCCAAATAAACATGAGCACCGCATCTGGAAGAGAAGGCGAAAACTTTGCCGCCCGATATCTTGAAAAGCAGGGCTACAGGATTATTGATCGCAACTATCGTGCGGGCCGAGGCGAAATCGATATCGTTGCCCGAAACAGAGAGCTGCTTGCCTTCATCGAAGTGAAATCCCACGCCACGCATGAAAGCGGACTGTTGGCAGTGACACCGCAGAAGTGCGAGCGGCTAAAATCAGCTGCAACAGCATTCCTGGGCACCCACCCTGACCTTGCGGCATTGCAATGCCGCTTCGATTTAATCATTCTCACGCCAAGACGGGCCTGGCTGGGCAGGAAGCGCTTTCATGCCGAGCACATGCCCGATATATTCAGATAGAGACAAACATCCGAACGCAATATTCGGATAAAACAGCAACAAGGATTGGAACACACATGGAAACATTGATCAGGCAGGCGATGGACGAAGGTATTGCACTGCGGCAGAGCTGCCGCGACACCCTGACCGCTCCATTGCTACAAATTGCCGAAACCATGTGCTCCTGCCTGAAAAACGGCGGGAAAATTCTGGTTTGCGGCAACGGTGGTTCAGCGGCCGATGCGCAACATTTCGCAGGTGAACTGGTGAACCGCTTCGAAATGAATCGCCCGGGGCTCGCAGCCATTGCGCTAACACACGACGCATCGGTTATCACCAGCATTGCCAACGACTTTTCGTTTGACGACGTATTTGCCCGGCAGGTACAGGCATTGGGCCGCCCTCGTGATATCCTACTCGCCATTTCCACCAGCGGCAGCTCTCCCAATATTATCCGGGCGATTCATGCCGCCGCTGAGAGAGGCATGCAGAGCATTGCACTAACCGGCAAGGATGGCGGCGAACTTCGCGATAACTCTGACGTACATATTCATCTGAATATCGCGCACCCATCCACACCGCGCGTGCAGGAGATGCACATCACCTGTCTGCATATTGTCTGCACACTGGTCGACCAGACCCTGTTCGGAGGCAAGACATGAGCATCAAACCACTCAATTTCAACGCATTGAAAACCATCCCGCTGGCCAAGCGTAAAACCGACCACGACGAAGCTGATTTTTGCGCCCCTTTCAATGCCGGCGCCAGTTTTTCAGACTTTCTGTGTAGTCTCCCGAATTTAGGAACCTCCGCCGACCTGTTTGAACTCCGTGATGCCATTGTAAGCGCCCACCGACGCGGCAGACGTGTCGTAGTTGGCTGTGGCGGACATGTCATCGCCTCTGGCTTAAGCCCGCTACTGATCCGCCTTCTGGAAAAACGCATCATCTCTGCGATTGCCCTGACCGGAGCCGCCATGCTGCAGGATGTCGAGGTTGCCCTGACCGGTCACACGGTGCATACCGGCAACAAAGAGCTTGCAAGCGGCCACTTCTGTGTCACCGAAGAGACAGGCCGCCTGATCAATGAGGCGGTCAATTTCGGTGTGATCGAAAACTGGGGCTTTGGCGAAAGCATCGGCAAAAAGCTGAACGACTCCGAGCCCGAGCATATCGATCACTCCATTCTTGCCACCGCCACACGCTACGGTATCCCGATTACCGTTCACCCGGCGATAGGTGCGGACGCGTTCAATCTGCATCCAAGTGCCCACGGCGAATCGCTTGGTGCGGCAGGTATGCACGATGCCCGCCTGCTGGCGGCAGTGGTTGCTGAAGCCAGTGGTGGCGTGCTGCTGAATGTTGCATCGGGTGTCGTGATTCCCCGCGTGTTTGTGCAGGCGGTTGATGCTGCACGCAACCTTGGCAAAAAGGTCGAAAAACTGACCACTGCCATGATTGACTCCGATGCCGCAGACTCTGCAGTGGCCGATATCGTCAAGCGGCTGTCACAGTCCGGCGGACGTGGTATCTGGCTGCCGGGCCCGGAAGAGCTGTTGCTTCCTTTTCTGTTTGCAGCCGTTGCCGATGCTTTGGGAGACGACGATGCAACCGAATAACGAGGAACAGCAACCTCATCACAACTGGAACAGGCGCGTTAAAAAACCCGCCTGGCCGATGTATGTGGGGCTTGCGATTTTATCAATTCTTATTGCCTATCTGTTGAGTTCAACATGAAGAAGATACCCATCACCGTCAAATTGATACTTTTCTGTTTACTGCTTCCTGCCCTGAATGGCTGTGTCGCTACAGCGCTTGTCGGCGGAGCCGCTGCGACCGGCAGCGCCATTTATGATGAGCGCTCCGTGCAGAAACATGCCGACGACATCGCTTTGACATCCAGGCTGGAGGCGCGCCTTATCGCAGAGAAGGACATGCCATCCCGTTTTCTGAATATCGAAATATTCAATGCAGAGGTAATACTGACCGGATACCTGCCCTCGCAAGACCACATTGATCGTGCCATCTATATTTGCAAAAACTTCGAAGGCGTCCGCGCTGTACGCAGTAAAGTGCAAATTGGCCAGCCTCCTCTCAAAGAGGTTGTTTCCGACAGTCTGGTGACCACCAAGGTCAAAACCGCCCTGCTTAAAGACCCAATGGTCTCCGGTTTTGCAATTCATGTCGAAACCGTCAAAGGGAGAGTTTACTTGCAAGGGCTCGTCAAGGAGCTCGAACATAAATACCGTGCCCGCTCTGTCGCTCGAAAAGTTGATGGTGTGCAGGAAGTGATCGACCTGCTTCGGGTCTCGCAGTAAGGTCTTACGAGAGCCCCTACCATGATGACTCCGCTTGAAGAGGCTCGCGCCACCGTTCACGCCTGGCAAAAAGAGGGTCAGAAGATTGTGTTTACCAATGGCTGCTTTGATCTGTTGCATCCCGGCCATGTTGCCTACCTGCACGATGCCCGGATGCTCGGCAATCGACTCATTATCGGCCTGAACGATGACGACTCGATCCGGCGACTCAAGGGAGATTCGCGCCCCATCAACAACCTGCATGACCGCGCAGCCATGCTTTTTGCTCTCAAACCGGTCGATCTGGTCACCCCCTTTTCAGAGGATACCCCCCTTAAACTTATCCTGGGACTCAAACCGGATATTCTGGTCAAAGGCGGCGACTATCACCCGTCCAACATCGTCGGCGCCAGTGAAGTCCTTGGCTGGGGCGGTGAAGTCAAAGTGATCCCTTTCCTGGAGGGGTATTCAAGCACCCGGCTCATCGAAAAAATCAGACAAGCGGAATGACGTCGCCAAGACTGACTATCATCGCCGATGCCCACATCTGGGGTGTCGAATCTGCATTTACCGCACTGCCCGGATTTGATGTGGAGCTACGCATTCTCGAAAACAAACACATCAATCATGCTGCTTTAGCAGATGCCGATATCCTTATCACCCGCTCATCCACCCGCGTTAATCGTGAGCTGCTTGAAGGCACGCCGGTCCGCTTTGCCGCCACAGCGACAATCGGCGACGATCACTACGACAAGGCGTGGCTGGAGCAGAACAACATCGCATGGGCCAATGCGGCCGGTAGCTCCACCGCTTCGGTGGTCGAGTATATGCTGACGCTGCTGCTGGAGCTGCACGGACGCGGCCTGTTCGAGATGGAGCAATCAACGCTGGGCGTGGTCGGGGTAGGCCGAATCGGCTCTGCACTGGCTTCACGCTGTCAGGCCCTCGGAGTCAAACTACTGCTCAACGACCCGCCGCGACAGAGAGATGGCGCGCCGGGGCTGTTACCGCTGGAGTCGCTGCTGGAGTCTGCCGACGTGATTACGCTGCACACGCCGCTAAATCGAGACGGGCCGAACTCGACTTTTCACCTGATCGACGAATCTTTCCTGCGTCGCTTCAAGGGCCACGGCATCATCAATGCCGCCCGCGGCGCCTGCATCGATAACCAGGCACTGCTAAAGTGGCTGGAGGGCGATAGCTCCCGCTGGGCCGTGCTCGATTGCTGGGAGAACGAGCCACTGGTTTCACGCGAACTGCTCTCCCATCCGCAGCTCGTGATCGCCACTCCGCACATTGCCGGTCATTCCCTCGACGGCAAAGCAGCCAATACTCGCTTTGTCTATGACAAGCTCTGTGCATTTCTGGACGTTTCTCCGTGCTGGCAGGAGGCAGACGAGCTACCGCTTGCCGATACGATCGGTATTGCCAATTGCGGCGGTGATCCGTGGCGCGATCTGGGCGCTTTAACGCAGCAGCTCTATCCGTTGCTGCGCGACGACACCGAAATGAAGTCGTGGCCAAGGCAGGATGATAAGGGCCTGCGACAGTCGTTTTCGCACTATCGTCGCCACTATCCGGTGCGCAGGGGCTGGAATATTCCGCAGTTTTCTCTCGCTCCGGGTTGCGACGGATTGCAGCGGCTGGCTGACAAGGCGGGAATCTCTCTGGCAGGATTGAGGCATGAGTGATATGAGTTCAATGGACGAAAAGGCAAAGCGGCTGGTCTGGATGGATCTGGAGATGACCGGGCTCGACCCCGAGGCCGATACGATCCTCGAGATCGCCACCATCATCACCGACAAAGAGCTCAACATCGTCGCCGAAGGGCCCAATATCGTGGTGCACCAAAGCGAAGCGGTGCTGGAATCGATGAACGACTGGTGCAAAGTGCACCATGGAAAATCGGGACTGAGCGAGCGGGTCAGGCAGTCGAAAGTTTCGCTGGCGCAGGCCGAGCAGATGACCCTCGACTTCATCCGTGAATATGTGCCCGAACGGGCCTCGCCGCTATGCGGTAATTCAATTCATCAGGACAGACGTTTTTTGCAGCGCTATATGCCGACCCTCGAAGCCTACGTGCACTACCGCAACATCGACGTCAGCACCATCAAGGAACTGGGCAAACGCTGGTATCCAAACATTTCCGAACCAGCCAAAACCGGAACACATCTTGCCCTTGCCGATGTTCGAGAATCAATCGAGGAGCTGCGCTTTTACCGGCAACACCTCTTCCGCCCGCAAACTTAACGTCCGCATGTGATGCCGATCACGGTTAATTCGTGCTTGCGACACATTGTATTTGCCGGATAATTCCTACTTTAATTGCGTAAAAATAAAACAGCCCCTTTCGGAGCCCTTTTGGAGATATATCACAATGCAGCGTTTTAAACTTTATCTATTTTTCTTTTTTGCAGCCTCGGCACTGATCGCAAATGCAAACATTGCCGAAGCGGTTACTTCGTCTGAAGTTGAGGCTCTGATCAATGAGGCGGAACAGCTTCGTGCCAGTGAATTCTCACCAGATCATCTTTCCGAGGCAAGAGAGGCCTTTCTGGAAGCTAACAAGTCCAGCAGCCCTTCTGATGTTGAAAGCGCCTTAAAAGACGCCTACGAGCATGCGCAACTGGCAATCCAGAGCTGCCAGCGCATGTCCAAATATTTCTCCTCTCTCGTTGAGGCTCGTGACCGCATGCAGCTTTCAGGCGCTGAAAAGGTTCGCGCAGAGCTGGCCAACCGTGCTGAAGTTGATTTCGCCCGCGTCGTTGAATCGGTCGAAGATGACAATCTCGGCAAAGCGGAAAAAGATGCAAAAATTGCTGCCGGTACCATTTATGCAGCAGAAGTGGTCGCCGCACGTGAAAACGTCTCGACTCCTGCGGTCAAGAAAATTGCCGCAGCTCGCAAGGTAAACGCACGCAAATATGCACCCCGTGCATTTGAAACAGCCGAGGAAAGTCGCAAACATGTCGACGCTCTGATTAAGGAGAGTCCGTCCGCACAGAGTAAGGCCTACAGCCTGTCGAAACGCAGCCAGGATTCCGCTGAACGTGCCATCCGCATCGCGGAGCTCGGTAAAAAATTCGAGAAAAATCCAGCGGAGCTGGAAAAATGGATTGACGATGAGAACGCTCGCATGCAGATCATCGCCAAAGGGCTTGGGATCACCCTCTCGGATACTCAAACTCCGGAAGAACAACTGGCTGCCATCAAAATCGGCATCGATGACATGAGAAAATCATACGACGAACGCATTGCCGACTCTGACCAGCAAATTGCCGAGTTGTCACAAAAGCTTTCCAAATACGAAGGCGACATGGCCGATATGGCCGAGCTTCGCAGAACTCTGCAAATCAAGCGTGAAGCCGAAGCCAAAATCAAGCGCCTGGCTCACCTGTTCAATCGGAATGAAGTGGAAGTACTTCTTACCACCGAAGCCGATGTTATCTTGCGTATGAAGGCACTAAACTTCCGTAGTGGTAGTGCGGTGATTCCTCCAACGGCTTATGCCCTGTTGGATAATGCCATCAAGGCAATCGAGATTTTCCCTGACCGGAAGATTCGCATCGAAGGGCACACCGATGCACTGGGCTCAAGTGACTATAACCAGTCGCTCTCCGAGCGCCGCGCTAATTCGGTACTGACCTACCTCTCCGAACGCAATCAGGACAGCGGCAAGAAAATGTCCGCCAAGGGTTATGGTGAAGAAAAGCCGATCGCCAACAATGAAACGGCATCGGGCCGCGAAAAGAATCGCCGCATCGACATTGTGTTGATTGCGCCAAGCGGAAAGTAATAACCCGCTTTGATCGAAACTCAGGGGCCGCACAAGCGGCCCCTTTTTCGTGCCTGGATACCGACGCTTCGCTGTGCTTTAATCAGAGAGGGGGCACCTCCCCGGTTTAATGGAGCAAGGAGCGAAATATGTTTCTGAAAAACAGTCAAAACGGAGACCTTTTTGAAGTCAGTGACGTAACCGTGCTGATCGATCCCAGTGAAGAGAGTGTCCGCGGACGCTATCAGGCCGGCGAGGAGGTTGGCGATGTGATTGCGGTCGAGAAAAAGACCCTGCAATTCCCCTCCGGCGAAGCGTTACCTAAATGCTGGCTTGATCCCCACTATCGAATAAGCTTCTAGGCTCCTGCTCAGTCCCGATAATCCCTGCGATTAGCAGCGCTCTGCTTGCGTAAACGCAGGCAGGCCGTCTGCTGCAAAAACAAGCTTGTATCCTGAAGCATATCCCAGTATAAATCGCGCTCCCGAATAAGCGGGTAACAACTTTCCACGGCCAGGTAGCTCAGTCGGTAGAGCAGAGGACTGAAAATCCTCGTGTCGGCGGTTCGATTCCGTCCCTGGCCACCACTATCTCCGAAGGGCTGCGATGATTCGTAGCCCTTCTCTTTTAACCAATTTACATTCTCTGTAACCCGTATAAGTGCTGAATGAAATTGAACCCTCACCTTACCGGCCCAATTCACCCCGCCTGACTGACACCACCAGCACCCTCTTTTCTGCGTGTGCTAATGATCTGGAAGATGCGACGCAAAAATCGCCTCGCAAAAAAATCCGACAACTATTGATTAATGACGATGACCAATCGGCACATATTTCTCGCCATGTTGACCGACATAAACCTGACTTGGCCGGAAGATTCGGGTATGGCCAACCATTTCCCGCCAATGCGCCAGCCATCCAGCCACACGGGCGACGGCAAAAATCGGCGTAAACAGATCGCTCGGAATTCCAAGCTTTCGATATACAATACCTGAATAAAAATCGACATTGGGGCAAACCCCTTTAGCTCCAAGGGTCGCCTTGGAGAGCTCCTCTACCTTGCTGGCAATCTCGTAGGTTGGATCAGCGCCATGCACTTCGGTCAGCTCTATATAGAGCTTCTGCAACAGTGTGGCACGCGGATCTTTGGTTTTGTACACACGGTGCCCCAAACCGGAAATTTTTGCCTTCTTGGCAAGCTTGGCATTCAGATAAGGCTCAACATTTTCCACCGAGCCAATCTCATCGAGCATCTCGAGCACCTCTTCATTGGCTCCCCCATGTAACGGGCCGGAGAGAGTGCCAATGGCCGAGCTAATCACTGTGTATGGATCGGCCAGCGTTGAGCCTGTCACCATGGCGGAAAAGGTGCTGGCATTCATCGTGTGCTCGGCATGCACAATCAGCGCCACATCCATAATCCTTTCAGCAAGCTTGTCGGGCACTTTGCCGGTAAGCATGTATAGGAAATTCGCGGCATGAGAGAGATCATCACGCGGCGAAATCGGATCATCACCCCGCCGCATACGTGCATGTGCAGCCACCAGTGTCGGGAATTTCGCAATCAGCCGTATCGAGGTCTCGTCCGCCATCGCCAGCGTGGTATCAATATTTGAGTTGATGTCGGAGGCAATGGGATAAAACATCCCCAATGCCGCCACATTGGCCTGCAACGCATCCATCGGATGCGCCGATTCAGGGAAGCACTTGATCATATCCCGAATTTTATATTTGATACGACGATGCTGACGCAGCATTCCGTCAAAAGCCGCCAGCTCCAGACCGGTTGGCAACTTGCCGTAAAGCAACAGGTAAGAGACCTCTTCAAATGTCGACTGCTCAGCCAGCTCCTCGATGTCGATGCCACGGTATTCCAGATAACCCTTCTGCCCATCCACGTATGACACTGCTGATTCCGCGACCGGAACACCGGCCAGGCCGGGAACAAGCGTTTGCTGCTGATCGGACATCCTTACACCTCCGTGCCCTAAGGGATTGTGGACTATAACAAACGCGATACCGAACCCCAACCCCGGCAAGCTTGTACGATTCGAATAAACGGGCTCTCTACGAAAGCAGATAACGCAGATTTCAAGGATCAGGTCGCGTTTTCAAAGACTTTCGACTGAAGAAACAGCTCCCGATTGATCTTCCACTGGTACTCATCCCCCGGACGCATCACCTGCAAATGCGTAGGGCGGCGACTGAAATTCAGGATTGCCTGAATAATCCAAGGCCGGCGCAAGGTATAGGGCTCAAAACTATCAATCGAAAGATGCAGCAATTCACTCCGGGTCGCAGCAACCACTCGGGCCGAACTTTGATAGCCGCGCAGTAGTCCTCCCAGGTGAATAATTTCTCCCGGCAACACGCTGATCAGCACCTCTTCCTTATCCTTCTTTTCCGCATCTCCGACCGGAAGATAGAACAGGCACCCGGATTGCAGAAAATAAGTGCCGCCATGTTCCTCGCCATAGCCGATCACCTGCTCGCCCGCCTCAACAATCTTGCGCTCGAACTCAAAAGCCAGACGCCGGCGATCAACATCGTTAACCTTCTCGAACACTGCATGCCGGGCCAGAATTGGCTCCATCACCCGCTCGCGAAAAAGTCGCTCGATCGCCTTCTCAAAAGCCATATCTGTCCGGCACTCGTGCTGAATCTGCTTGGCATTAACCTGAATGTATTCCACCGGCTCTGCCGCCTCCAGACTGACCCTGCGCCGATGTTTCAGAAACAGGCCCAGCTCACCCACCATCACCAGACCGTTTTTCACCGCCTTGATATGATCAGGGGGGTCATCGTACTCCTGCAGATGGAGCAGCAAAGAGCCCTCCTTCAGCAACCACATGCAGGAGGAGACATCTCCGGCATGACACAAATATTCGCCCGCCTCCAGACTGTGCTGGATACCCATTTTAAACAAACGTTCCGCCAGCTCGGCCTGCGAAATTTCAGGCACACTCTCGCTAGCCTTCTTCGCATCCTGCTTGCTCTCATCCAGACGCCCCAGTGCCGAAAGCAGATCTTCCGCCGCAGTGACTTCGTTGTCGGCCTTATAGGTCTCAATCACCTGTGCATAAAGGCCCCGCGCCTTCTCCGTCTCACCAATCTGTTCGGCGCAATAGGCATAGCGCAAGCGAACATCCAGATCATCCTTCATTTCCGGGAAGCTCAGAATCTTTTCATATAGCTGAATCGCTGCTGCGTAATCGTCGCTTCCCGCAGCCTTCCGAGCTTCTCTCAAAAGTTTCGGCAAACTCACGACGCAGCTCCCAAAGGATGTGCCTTGTTCACCAACTCATGTAATCGGGCTTTGGTGACATGCGTATAAATTTCAGTGGTGCTGATATTGGCATGCCCCAATAGCATCTGGACCGCACGCAGATCGGCGCCGTGATTGAGCAAATGCGTTGCAAAAGCATGGCGCAAGGTATGCGGGGATGGACACTTCTTCAGCCCTGCGACTCGCGACCAGAGGCGAATACGCTGCCAGAAATTTTGCCGGGTCATGCATTTGCTGGAACGACCGGGAAACAGGAAAGGGCCACCGGAGGGCCTGCGCTCCAGCCATGCGCGTAGCCATCGCCCGGCCTCTTCACCAAATGGAACCAACCGCTCCTTATCTCCCTTACCGATGACGCGTATCAACCCTGCTCCCATATCCATACTACCGAGCCTTAAGCCCGTTAATTCACTCACACGCAACCCCGTTGCGTACAAGAGCTCCAGCATACAACGATCACGCAACCCGACAAGCTCAGAAGTATCAGGCGCCGCCAGCAGCGCTTCGACCTCCTGTTCGCTCATCAATTTGGGCAATATGCGGGATTTGCGTGGCGCAGGAAGATTACGCACAGGGTGATCCTCGCGAAGCCCCTCCTGCAGCAGGTGCTCAAACCAGACAGACAGCGCTGATCTCCGCCTTCGGATGGTGCTCTCCTTCATGCCCTGCTTTTGCATATAGCCGAGATATTGAAGCATATGGCTCTCATCCGCCTCAAACACGTTGCTGCCAACCTTGGCATCACTCAAAAATGCCTCGGCATGCAGCACATCGGCAATATATGAGGCGGTCGTTCTGGCCGACCAGCCTCGCAGCATCGACAGCCGCTGAATCATCCCGGTTATCCTCTCTGCCGAATCCATAAGTTTCCCATCGTTCGCATGGTGTAAGCCTATACGATTCATCATGTCTAAGTATATCGCCTGCAAAATAGTCGGCCGGATAAGGTGTTGCTGCAATATCGGTTGCAGCCTAGCTTGCCTGCAAACAAAAAAAGCCCGGAGTCGAAACTCCAGGCTTTTCAGGTGGTACCGAGGACTGGAGTCGAACCAGCACTTCCGTGAGGAAACTGGCACCTGAAGCCAGCGCGTCTACCAATTCCGCCACCTCGGCATAAACACCGGCAATCACCGGTGAGGGACGGCATGGTAAAAGGGAGCAGGAAAGTGTCAAGAAAGAAAAGCGGTGGCTCCCGGTCGGAGTCAAAAAACAGAAGCGGACGCCAACCCGGCGATCAGGTGCGTCCGGAGTGGGTGCGCCGCGCCCTTGAAAAGCTTCCGCGCAAATCCGGCAAGGCGATGGAGATTGCCAAAGCACTGCGCATCCGCTCTGCCTCCGACCACCGTGAGCTTGAAGATATTTTGCATACCATGCGCAAATCCGGCGAGCTGGAGCTCAAAAACAAGGTATGGCGCCTGAAAGAGTCGCCCCCCCTGATCGGTGCACTCTCGCGCCACCCCGACGGCTTCGGTTTCGTGAAAGTCAGTGATGACAAGGGCAAGGATCTTTTCGTGCCGCCCGATGAAATGGACGGCCTCATGCATGGTGATGTGATCGAGGTGCGCGCGGTCACCCGACGTGGCCGTTCGGCTGCCAAAGTGGTGCGTGTGGTTGAAAAAGCACCGGATACCATCATCGGCCAGTTCATGATTCGCGGTGGTGCAGGGTTCGTTGAGCCGCGCTCGAAACGATTGCCCCCCAATATCCTGATTGCCGAGCGCGATGCCAAAGGCGCAACCGATGGCAGCTGGGTGCGTGTAAAATTGCAGCGTGGCTCAAGCCCCTTGCGTGGCAAGGTTATAGGCAACGTCGCCGGCATCGATACCCCGGCCGGGCTGATCGACATGATTATCGCCGAAGGCAACCTCCCTAGCGATTTCCCCCTATCTGCCATCCAGGAGGCGGAATCAATTCCGCAGCGCGTGGCACCCGGAAAATTCCCGACTCACAAGGATTTCACCCACCTCTGCTTTGTCACCATCGATGGCGAAGATGCCCGCGATTTCGACGATGCCATCTGCATATTGCCTCGAGGAAATGGTTTCGAAGCCTTCGTCGCCATTGCCGATGTGGCTGAATATGTGAAGCCGGGCAGCCCTCTCGATACCGAAGCACTGGAGCGCAGCAACTCCTTCTATTTCCCCAACAGGGTGATTCCAATGCTGCCCGAGGCACTATCCAACGGCCTCTGCTCACTGAATCCGGATGTGCTCAGGCTCGCCATGGTGGTGCGCATGCGCTTCGATGCCGGTGGCAAATGCCATGCAACCCAGCTCTACGAGGGCATCATCCGCTCGCGCAAACGGCTTACCTACACGCAGGTCGGCCATTTTCTGGAAGGGAACGACGCCAGGGCCATCGACAACAAAGAGGTGGAGGCCATGCTGCTGGTTGCCGCCAACCTCTACCGCAAGCTCGATCAACTAAGGCAAAACCGCGGCGCGCTTGATCTTGAATTGCCCGAGGTGAAGGCTGTGATCGAAAATGACAAGGTGAAAGGCATGGAAGTGCGCGAACGCAATATCGCCCACAAACTGATCGAAGAGATGATGCTTGCCGCCAACACCTCGGTGGCCACCTGGCTGGAAGCGGAAAAGAAAGAGTTTCTCTACCGCGTGCACGAGCCGCCAAAGCCCGCAAGCATCGAGAGCGTAAACGATTTTCTGGAGCCATTCGGCAGCCGTATCAATATGCAGGGCAAGCGCCCACCGGCCCCCGGCGATTTCGAACAGGTGCTGGAGCAATCCATCGGCAAGCCCTATGCGCATGTGCTGCACCGGCTGATTCTGCGCTCCATGCAACAGGCGCGCTACTCACCGGACAACAAGGGCCATTTTGGGCTTGCGTACAGAAGCTACTGCCATTTCACCAGCCCGATCCGCCGCTATGCCGACCTCTCCGTGCACCGCTCGGTAAAATCGTTACTAAGGAAACAGGACGACGGCCAGCCGAAAGAGCTGCTGATTCGCTACGGCGAACAGACCTCCTCACAGGAGCGCAAACAGGCACGTGCCGAATGGGATACCGAGGCCTGCCTCGCAGCCCTCTTCCACAGCAAGGATACCGGTGAAACCTTCAAGGCGGTGATCGGCGGCATGACGCAACGAAGAATGTTTGTGGAATTGCAGCCCACTCTGGCCGAAGCCTCCTTCGCCGTGGAAGACCTCGGGCGCAGCTATGTGCTCGATGAATCAAGCCACCGGCTGGTCTGTCGCCGCAGCGGCCACGCCTATCACCTGGGCGATACCATCAGTGTGATGATCGACTCCACTGACCCGGTGCGTGGACTCATCAATGTTTCGCTGGTGGAAGAGAAAGAGTCCTCTGAATAAGCCGTTACTACCAGCAGCCACAGGACTACTCCAATGAGTAACTGTTTTCTCAAAGACTACGGCAACTGTGGCGGAAAGATTTCCAGCGAGCACTACATTTCGAAGACCGTCCTTGAAGCAATCAGCCCCAAAGGGGCCATCCAAATTAGTGGGTTACCTTGGCAAACACCACAAATACTGCAAAGCATTGGCATTGGATCACTTGTTTCCAACATCCTGTGCAAGAAACACAACGAGGCTTTAAGCAAGTTTGACAGTGCGGCAGGCAAATTCTTCCGAGCACTAGACTCTGCGGACAAACGCCCCCAAGAACTTCCCCCGCTTTCAACGTTTGATGGACCACTGATCGAGCGGTGGTTCCTTAAAATAATGTGCGGTCTCGTGGCTGGTCCTGGATTCAATAACCGCCAAGTTCCCGAAGAATGGAAATCTGTGTTGTCTGGAACCCAGTGGCCGGATGGTTGGGGTTTATATGTGCCTGCGCCAAATGAACCTCAAGAGCTCGCAACTGAGTTCTCTGTGGAAACTCTAGTAAACCCGAGCACAAAGTCGATTCTGGCTGCCGTGTTTCGTGTAGCAGGAGTTTCGTTTAATGTACTTCTTGGACGTCCTGACGATCCGACAGATTGGGGAACATACCATCCACGAGGCCTGATTTTTCAGAACGGTTTGAACGAGAAACGGATTGAATTTATTTGACCCATCTCGAACGATCAAGCGGTTATTTACACAAAGGTTGACACAACAAAAAGTCACCCAGTTTAGTCCTATCAGGCGGCTTCCACCCGGCATTAACGGACCTCAACTCTTAGCTTATTTCCGCCAGAACTCCGGCACCAGAAGCACGAAGAAGGTGAAGATTTCCAGGCGGCCCAGCACCATGCCGAACATCAGCACCGCCTTGGCGGCATCGGGGAGATTGGTATAGGTCGAGGCAGGGCCAACATCGCCAAACCCCGGGCCGGTGTTGGTGAGGCAGGCCGCAGTGGCAGAGAGAGCCGTCATCATATCCACGCCGGTAACACCCAGCAGGATGGCGATCACACTGTAGCAGACGATATAGAGCACGAAGAAACCCCACAGCGCCGATACCACCGGACCGGTGATACTGGCATCGCCGATCTTCACGCGAATCACCGCGTGCGGATGGATCAGACGGCGAATTTCGCGCATCCCCTGCCGGAACAGCAGCAGCACACGCACCACCTTCATGCCGCCGCCGGTGGAACCTGCGCACGCACCGACGAACATCGCGGCGAGCAGCAACAGGCCGGTGCCGGGCGGCCAGAGCGCATAATCGCTCACGGCAAAGCCGGTGGTGGTGGCAATCGAAACAGTGTTGAACACGATTTCGCCCATGGTGCCGGTATGTGAGAACTCAGCCAGAATTCCGACCGAAACGATAAGAAAAGCAATCCACTTCACATAGGTGCGAAACTCATCGTCCTCGAAATAGGCGCGCACCGAAAAACCGCGACGCAGTGATGCAAAGTGCAATGTGAAATTGATGCCTGCCAGCAGCATGAACAGCACCACCAGTCCGCGAATCACCGGCGAATCGTAATAGCCGATACTGGCATCGTGCGTGGAAAACCCGCCGATGGCGATGGTGCACATGGCATGATTGATAGCATCGAACAGCGTCATCCCGGCCAGCCAATAGGCAAGCGCTGTCACGAAAGTCATCCCCAGATAGATAAACCAGAGCACCTTGGCGGTTTCGGTGACACGTGCGGTGAGCTTATCTTTCACCGGACCCGGCGTTTCAGCACGGAAAAGCTGCATGCCGCCAACCCCCAGCAGCGGCATCACCGCCACGGCCAGGACGATGATCCCCATACCACCCAGCCACTCCTGCATGGAGCGCCAAAAGAGAATGGATGGCGGCAGCTGATCGAGATTGGTCAGGATGGTGGCGCCAGTGGTAGTGAGCCCTGAGGTTGATTCGAACAGGCCATCGATGATGCTGTCGCAAATTCCGGTGGTCCAGAATGGCATGGCGCCGAGGATGGAGAGCACCACCCAGGCCATCGCCACCACCATGAAGCCATCGCGATGAGACAGACGCTTCGGGGCCGGGCCAGTCAGGCGCATGGTCAGCAATCCAAGCAGCGAAACAAGACCACCGGCCAGCATATAATGATGCGGATGCTCATGCTGATAATAAAACGCCACCAGCGCCGGCAACAGCATGCCGCACCCAAAAAGGGAGGTCATGATACCGAGTGTCCAAGCAATGCCTTTAGGATTCATATATGGTTAGAAAAATTCCAGATGAACCTGGAACAGCTTCTCGACTTCACGGATGGAGGTGCTGGAGGTTACAACCAGCACATGGTCGTGCGCCTTCACTCTGGTCTCGCCATCCGGAATAATCACTTCCCCTTCCCGCACTATACCGCCGATCACCGTATTGGCTGGCAGTTTTAGCGTGCGTAACGGCTTGTTTAAAATATCGCTGGTCTCCAGCGCTTCGGCCTCCAGCACCTCCAGTGTGCCATCGCCCAGCGAGGAGATACCGATAATCCGGCCTTTGCGTACATAACCGAGAATGGTGGCAACCGTGGTCAGGCGCGGGGAGACGATAATATCCAACCCGATCTGGCGCACCAGGTCGTTGTAAACAGCCCTGTTCACCAGTGTCACGATATGGGGAACCTTGTATTTCTTGGCCATCAGGCTGGCGAGAATATTGGTCTCATCATCATTGGTCAGCGCCAGGAAATCGTCCATGTGAGATATGTTCTCTTCTTCGAGCAACTGGCGATCGAGCGCATCACCGTGAATGATGGTGCTCTTGTGCAGATGTTCGGCCAGCCATGGCGCCCGTTCGGCATTGTGCTCGATCACCTTGACAGCGGTATTCATCTTTTCAAGCTCCTGCGCCACGATATAGCCCACATTACCGCCACCAACAATAATGGCGTTGCGCTGTTTTCGTTCATCCACCTTCAAATCGACCATCTCCATAAAACGATCAACCAGATTGTGCGCCAACGCCACATAGATACTGTCACCTGCCAATAACACGGTATTGGATGTGGGCACGCGCCAGCGGTGATTGTGCTCATATGCCACCACGAACGGCCGGATATCGCCAAACACCTCGCCAAGCTCATTGAGCGCAAGGCCAGCCAGCGCGCCTTTTGGCGGCACCCGCAACCCCACCAGTCTCACCAAGCCCCCGGCAAAATCCTGCGCATCCACTGCCGTGGATACCTGAAAACGCTTCACAATCGCCTTAGCGGCCTCGCGCTCAGGGGAGATAATCTTATCGATGGGGAGGTCATCACGACCGAACAGCCCCTCGTTATAAACATAATCAGGCTCGCGTATACGGGTGATCTTCGTCGGCACTTTATAAAGGGAGTGTGCCACCTGACAGGCAAGCATATTGACTTCATCATTCATGGTGGCGGCAATCAGCAAATCGGCATGCTCGGCACCCGCCTGCGCCAGCACCTGCGGTAGTGAGGCATGCCCGAGAACGGTCTTCACATCCATGGTGTCCGCCACATGCTGCAAACGGACGGGATTATTATCGACCACGGAGACATCGTTGCCCTCTGTCGCCAGTCGCAGCGCAATATTGTAGCCAACCTCACCCGCTCCAAGTATCAGTACATTCATCCCGTTTTCCTCTCTTTGGGTGCCGCCAGCCCATATTGCTTGATCTTGCGGTGCAACTGGCTGCGCTCAACGCCGATATCCTCGGCAGTATGGCTGATATTCCAGGAATTTTTATTCAAATGATGCAAAAGATAGCTCTTCTCGAATGCCTCTTTGGCAGAGTGGAATGGATTGGAAAAATCCGGAGCCTCCCGGGATGACTTCGCTGAACCGGACAGATCGAACGGTAGCATGCCATCGGCCTCGATATGTTCACCGGGACGAAGAATGTGGCAGCGCTCAATATAGTTCCGCAGCTCCCGCACATTGCCGTTCCACGAATAGCCCTGCATCAGAGTAATCACATCATCACCAAATGATACCGGTTCGCCTCCAAGCATTTGCGCCTGCTCCTCCGCCAAAGATTTTATCAGTAACGGTATATCTTCAGCACGCTCACGCAAAGGTGGCAGATGAATCGTGACAACATTGAGCTTGTAGTAAAAATCTTCCCGCACTTGCCCCGCAAACATCGCTTTCTCGAGATTCTGCGAGCTTGCGGCAAGCAGCCGTGCATCCACCGGCCGTGGTGATACCCCCCCCACGCGCTGCACCTTGCGATCCTGTATAATCTTCAGAATCTTGGCCTGCTCACTTAAACCAAGCTCTGCAACCTCGTCGAAAAATATGCTGCCGCCATGCGCCGCTTCAAAACGTCCGTGCTGGGCCTGCAAAGCACCAGGGAAAGCCCCTTTTTCGAAACCGAACAACTCGTAATCCATACGTGAATCGGGAATTCCGGCCATACTGACATCAACAAAGGCATTTTTTGCTCTTTTCGATTGCTGGTGAATCATGTGTGCAACAACCGATTTCCCTGTACCGTGCTCACCCAGAATCAGTACCGGGGCATCGGTTGCAGCCGCACGAGCAACCATCTGTCGCACCGCCTTCAAGACCTTGCTCTCTCCGATCAGGTCACAGCGGGATTGCTGTGCCAGGTTCTGCTTGAGATCAAGGTTTTCACGCTCAAGCTTTCGCTTTTCCAGCGCATTCCTGATGATGATAAGCAAGCGCTCAGACGAGAGCGGTTTCTCGACAAAATCGAACGCCCCCTGCCGAGTAGCGCGAACAGCAGTATCAATCGTTGCGTGACCGCTCATGATGATAATGGGAACATTTTCCGCCAGCTGCTTAAGCCGAACCATGGTTTCAAGTCCGTCAATGCCAGGCATCCAGATATCGAGCACCACACAATCAGCAGGGGCCTTGCGGAACCGCGCAACGGCTTCCTCACCGGAAGCAGCGCAATCTACAAAGTACCCCTCATCTTCGAACAACCCTTGCAGGGAATCGCGAATCGGCTGTTCATCGTCCACTATCATGATTCGTGCGCTCATGCCGCCTCCATGCTGGATACCCGGACTGGCAGACGCAAGCGGAAGTGCGTGGGGTTCGCTACCGATACAAGCTCAAGGCTCCCCTCATGCTCATCGGCGATCCGCCTTGAAATCGCCAACCCCAAGCCAGACCCATCCGACTTCGTTGAAAAATAGGGCTCAAACAGATGCTCAATGCCGGATTCTACAATGCCGTCGCCATAATCCTGCACATGCAAGTCCACAAAGTCCCCATCGCCCGAAACCGACAAACTCACCGCCCCATCATTCTCCTGCGTCGCCGCCAGCGCATTTTCAAGCAAATTGATCAGTACCTGCCGCAACTGATCGGGATCACACGGACACATCATATCCTCATCCGGCAGCTCGACTTTGATGCGCTTATAGCTCCCATACAGCTCGCCCATTTCAGTCAACACATAGCGAATATCCACATATTTCAACCGCGGCTTCGACAACTTGGCCAGCATCGAAAAGTCTGAAATCAGACGCTGCAGACGCTCGACCTGAGAAATCACCGCATAGGTGCACGAATCGAATACCTGCACATCCGCGACTGAGTCGCGGAAGCGGCGCTGCAGACGCTCCGCTGCCAACTTGATCGGAGTGAGCGGATTTTTGATCTCATGTGCCAAACGCTGAGCCACTTCCGCCCATGCGCGACTGCGCTGCGCCTCGGCAAGGCTGCTGACATCATCAAGTACGATCAGATAACCCGACATCCCCCCGACTCCGAGCTCGCGCAAGCGAACCCCTCGCGCCAGCACATGCAGATTTTTCTGGCCCACCGAAATATTAAGCTCGCGCTGCAAACTCCCCTGTTCCTGATGCGTAAGCTCATCATAAAAGCTTCCGACAGGCTTCAAGCGACCACGGCAACCCTTGAGCAAATCACGCCCGGGCATCCATGAGGCGGGCAGCTCCAGAAAACTCTTCAGAGATTGGTTGAGAAGCCGAATATGCCCTCCCGGATCGACGAGAAGCACGCCAGTTTGCAGATTGGCCAATAGTGATTCCAGAATATGCTGGCGCTGCCTGCTGCTGCCCAGCGCCTCTGTCAGATCATTCTGCGCCTTCTGCAGAGCATCAACATTCTGCTTCAGGCGCATAGTCATGCGATTGAATGAGATCACCAGCGAACCTAGCTCATCCTGCCGGTCAACCGGAATCGACACGTCAAGATCCCCTTCGGTTACCCTATGCAATGCCTGCGCCAGCTCTCCAATCGGACTGGTAAGGCGCCGTGCAAAGATCAGCGCCACAATCCCGGCAATTACCACAACTAGTAGTGTCGTAATCAGCATAGTGTGCGTAAACAGGCTCTGGATCGACTGCCTGTTACGCTCCAGCTCACGATAGTCCCGATAGTCAGCCTCGACGGCACGCGCACTTTTCACCACGCTTGGCGGCAGCTCCACTTCAGCCCGAAGCAATCCGATCACTGTTTTTCCCTCACCAAAAAGCGGAGCGTATGCGACCACGGTCTCGCCCGCATCCGTTCCGGATATCTCGGTTACCACATTCCCGATTGTCATTGCGAGCTTGGCATTACTCCCTAATGGCGGCGCCTCAAGAGCCCCAAGCGCCACCTCCTGAGCATCCGCCAGCAACCTTCCATGCTTATCGAACAGCTGCAGGCGATTCCACCCTTCATGCTCACGCACCTTGGCAAGCCGGTCTGTCAATGCCCCATAGTCTACCCCGGCAACCATTCCCTGCTGCAGGTCGGAGTCACGAATATATTGCGGCATACTTTTATTCATGTCCGCCTTCACCCGGGAGTAGAAGTCCTGCGCCAGACTAAGCGCACGATCGAGCAGGGTATCAACGCGCACATCAAACCATACGTCCAGACCACGACCCACAATCTGGTTGGCTGCAACCTGAATCACCACTGACGGCACCAGCAGCATGCCAACCAGCGCCAACACCAGCTTAAAGCGAAGATGTGATCCGGGCCTGCGCTCACGTTTTTCCGCAAGCAGCCGCAAACCATAGACAATCACCCCGCCGGAAATAGCGAGCAGAAGAAGCACGTTCAGCCATGCCACCCACTGCTGCCGCCCCCCTTCCTCACCGGGCCAGAAACCGACTGCCGCCAGAGCCAGGCCCAGCGCCAGCAAAATAGGCAGGAACCTCAGCAGGCCGAGATTCACGGCAGCACGAAATCCAGACTGGCCGCCACCGTATCAACGCGCCACCATTTATCGAACCACCCCTTATCTTCCAGCCCCTCCTGCACCTGCAACTCGACCTCCAGCCGATAGCGCTCATCCTTCTTCAGCAAACTTCGATCCACCATCGGAAAACGCTGAAGACGGACAAGAAAAGACTCCGCATCTTCAATGGAAAGTACCCGGCGTGTGATGCCGCTACTGGAATCGAGCAGCAGCCACGCCCTGGAGATCAGATCGGGGATGACTCGCCGGGTGAGTTTCACGGTTCCGATATCATCATTAAGCCAATAGCTGTTGATCTCGGTGACGCGAATCTCCCAGGTAATGCTCACCGGCGTCCCTTCGGATAGTGCGGCCCGTAGCCCCTCGACATCGGAACCGAGCTGGACATCGCAATAAACCACCTGCTCGCCAACATCCACTTTTACCTCAACCTGAGCCGCAGCCATTGCAGCCGACGGCCCCCATAGCGCAAGCAGGGTCACTGCCGCGCAACAACACGTCCCCAACCAAGACCTTGTACGACCTATCAGCAACATCCCTGTATCCTAACAGTGGAAATCGCATGATTTGAAGTTAAAACTGGCTTATTTCTACCGCAGCCATTTTCGATGCGCTTTTGGCGCGTTGAGAAAGCAACCTAAGGCGACTAGCCTGCACCAATGCGGAAAAAATTGATCTCCGACTCCACATGCCTGCGTGAATACACTGTTATCAACGCCGATCTCAATGGCTACGGCATCATGCATGGCGGCAGGCTTCTTACCCTGGCTGATGAGACAGGATATTTGGCAGCAAAAAAACATTCCGAACAACACTGCCTGACACTTGCTGTACACCGCGCACGCTTTTTTCGCCCGCTATTCGAAGGCCAGCATATTTTACTCCGCTCGCAAGCGCTTTTGGCCGGGAACAGTACCTTGTGGGTCTCTGTAAGCGCCACCGAACAACATGCCGAAACGCCGGCCATGAGCGCTGTGTTTGTCTTCGCCGCCATCGACATGGAACGCAATCTCATGCCGATGCCGGAAATTCATGCGCTAAACGATGCGGAGCGGCAACTGCAACAGCATATGCGTCAGCTCCGCTCTCAAGCCAGGGAGGGGTAATGAGCGATACACAGATGCTCATTTCGGGCGGCTTTCTTATCATCACCCTGCTGCTTATTTGGTGCATTTTTCTGCTGAGACGTTCATGGCGGCAACACGAACTCGAGAAAGTAGCAGCAGCTGAAAAATCGGAACACGACGAAGAGACCACTCAGCTGAAAGAACAGGCGCTGGTGGCACGTATCGCCGAAATGCAAGAGATGAAACAGCGAGCGCTTTCGGAGAGTCTGCGCGACGCCATCGGGTTGGGCTATGGGCGCATTGGCGATTCGGTAGGGCTGGCGTTGAAAAATACCACCGATACTCTTAATCAACGCTTCGCCGAACTCTCACGAGTGGCGGAAGAGCGTTTGGATATGATCTCCGGCCGGGTGGACGAGCGCCTGAACAAGGGATTCGAGAGCACCCAGAAAACCTTCGCCAATGTACTGGAGCGCCTTGCTGTAATCGATAAGGCGCAGGAGCGTATCACCCAGCTTTCGGAGAATGTGGTTTCGCTGCAAGATGTGTTGACTGATAAACGCGCTCGTGGCGCATTCGGCGAAATCCAGCTCCACCAATTGATTCACCAGGCTCTGCCGGAATCAGCCTATGCCCTGCAAGCGACGCTGAGCAACGGCAAACGTGTCGACTGCCTTCTCAAGCTCCCCGACCCGGTGGGCAATATGGCGATCGATGCCAAATTCCCGCTCGAGAACTACCAGCGCAGCCTTGACCGCGATAGCGACGAAACATCGCGCAAGCAGGCGGCGGCACGCTTCGTGCAGGACGTTCGCAAGCACATTGCCGACATCGGCAGCAAATACATCATCCCGGGAGAAACCGCTGATGGAGCTATTATGTTCCTGCCTTCGGAAGCGATTTTCGCAGAGCTGCATGGCCACTATCCCGAGCTGGTTTCCGAAGCGCATCGCCAGCGAGTCTGGATCGCAAGCCCGACAACGATGATGGCCATTCTGACCACAGTCGCTGCTGCCCTGAAAGATGCGGAAACGCGCCAACAACTGCATATCATCCAAAAACACCTGAGCGAACTTGGCAAAGATTTCAACCGCTTCTCCAAGCGTTTCGACAATCTCGCCAGCCATATTCGCCAGGCCAATAAAGACACCGAAGAGATCCATATTTCCGCGAAGAAAATCTCCTCGAAGTTCGAAAAAATCGAGCGCGTCGATCTCGACCATGATGGCGTGCCACCGATTACGCCACCGGAACCGCCCGACAATGAGTGAATCGCCAGAGGACGGCCTGCTACGGCTCGCCACCTACAATATTCAGGCCGGTATCGGCAGTCGCCACTTCCGGCATCTGTTCACGCACAGTATGCGCTATTTGATGCCACATCGACATGCCCGGGGCAATCTTGAGCGCATCGCACACATTATCGAGCCTTATGATTTCGTAGCCGTGCAGGAGTCGGATGCAGGTTCCTTCCGCACCGATTATCTGCATCAGACCGAATACCTGGCAGTGCGGGCGGGCTTTCCCCATGCCAGTACCCTGGTAACACGGGAGATCGGCAACATTGCCTGCCTGACCCAAGGCATCCTTTCGCGCATTCCATGGACGCATGTGGTCCAGCATCGGCTCCCTGCCTCCAAACACGGACGCGGAGCCATTGAAACGCACCTGCAACTACAAGGGAAAGAGATCGTCATCGTCAGCACACATCTTTCGTTGAGCAAATCCAGCCGCATGCAACAGATGCGTTTCCTTGCACGGCTGATCAGCGACTTCCCCAATGTGGTGCTGATGGGTGACCTCAACTGCAGCATGCAGTCGAGTGAGTTCGAGGCACTGCTGGCGCTTTCACACCTGCGCCCATACGAACAACAGACGCCGCCCGCCACCTACCCCAGCTGGGCACCAATAAAAGCCATCGATCATATTCTGGTTGGGGGTGATATCGACGTCGAATCGTTGCAAAGCGTTCCAGTGAAATTTTCCGATCACCTTCCGGTCGCCGCCACGCTCCGCATTGGCAAAAAATCGGGCACCAAGACATAAAAAAGCCCCGGCAGGAGCCGGGGCTTATCTGGTGCAAACACTAGGGAGGGGAGGAGGGAATGGCACCAGACGTGACAAACAATACTGCCAGCTTGTGATGCCCGTATGAATGACACATTAATAAACGTTAATTTCCCGGCGCTTCATTTCCTGCCGGAAAACTGCAGGATGACTTCCGCGCCACTCATATTATACAATGGCCTCTCCAATAACCGCAGGTGAAAAGAATGTCTGGAATCAATATGCGCGGCACCACCATTTGCTGCGTGCGAAAAAACAGTGAAGTCGCCATTGCAGGCGACGGACAGGTTACTCTTGGTGACACCGTCATCAAACACGGTGCGCGAAAGATTCGCGCCATTCGCGATGGCTCCATTATCACAGGATTTGCAGGCTCAACGGCAGATGCCATGAACCTATTCGAACGTTTTGAAGCAAAGCTTGACGAACACGGCGCCAACCTGACCCGCGCCGCGGTTGCGCTTGCCAAGGAGTGGCGCACAGACCGCTACCTGCGAAAACTCGAAGCCATGATGATCGTTGCAGATGCCGAGCGCATTCTGATTATTTCCGGCAACGGTGATGTTTTGGAACCGGACAACAGCGTGGCAGCCATTGGTTCGGGAGGGTCATATGCCAAGGCCGCTGCCACTGCCCTTTCTGCACACAGCGATCTCTCCGCCCGCGAAGTGGTCAAAACCGCCATGGAAATTGCTGCGGATATTTGCATCTACACCAACAACAGCATTCTGATCGAATCCATCAGCCCGGAGTAACTTCATGCATGTGATGACCCCTCGCGAAATCGTATCAGAGCTTGATCGCTATATTATCGGGCAGAGCGATGCAAAACGTGCTGTTGCCATCGCCTTGCGAAACCGCTGGCGACGCCAGCAGGTCGCATCGCCGATACGTGAAGAGATCACCCCAAAAAATATCCTGATGATCGGCCCGACCGGTGTCGGCAAAACTGAGATCGCACGCAGGCTTGCACGCCTCGCCAAAGCGCCATTTGTGAAGGTGGAGGCCACAAAATATACCGAAGTGGGCTATGTAGGCCGCGATGTTGAATCCATGATTCGCGACCTGCTTGACACTTCCATCAAACTGGTACGCGAAGAGCATCTGGCCCGCGTTCAGACCCATGCAGAGGAGGATGCCGAAGAGCATCTGCTTGATATTCTTATTCCCCATCCGGTATCCCCTGCCGGACCTGTTTCGAGCGGGCTCAGCCAGTCGGAGTCAGAATCCCGTGAAAAGATGCGCAAGAAGCTGCGTGCCGGGGAGTTGAACAGCCGTCAGGTCGAAATCGAAGTTCAACCACCGCAACAGGCACCGATGTTGCAAATTTTCCAGGGGCAGGGAAATGAAGAAATCGACCTGAAGGATATGTTCGGCAGCATGATGGGAGGGGGTAAAAAATCAAAACGCATGCGTGTTGAAGAGGCGCTGAATATTCTGAAACAACAGGCCGCCGACAGACTTCTGGACATGGATCTGGTCAAACAGGAGGCGACCTTCCGAGCTGAAAACAGCGGCATCATTTTCCTCGACGAAATGGATAAAATCACACACCGGGAGGGCAACAATGCGGATGTTTCCCGCGAAGGGGTACAGCGAGATCTACTGCCACTAGTTGAAGGTACAACGGTCAACACCCGTTATGGGCAGGTCAAAACCGACCATGTTCTGTTCATCGCTTCAGGAGCCTTCCACTTAAGCAAGCCATCCGACTTAATCCCCGAACTGCAGGGGCGTTTTCCGATAAGAGTCAGCCTGAATCCGCTGGCAGAGGATGATTTCCGCAAAATTCTGATCGAGCCTGAGTCCTCTTTAACCCGCCAATATCAGGCGCTAATCAAGACCGAGAATATCAAAGTTGTATTTACCGATGATGCGATCTCGGAGATTGCCCGCATTGCGGTGCAGGTGAACGAAAAAACCGAAAATATCGGTGCACGCCGCCTGCACACATTACTTGAGCGCGTTCTGGATGAGATCAGCTTCGATGCTTCGGATCGCCCGGATACCGCACTCACGATTGATGCCGATTATGTGCGCTCACAATTGAGCGACATCAGCCAGGATGAGGATCTGTCGCGCTATATTTTGTAAACACAGCCATCTGCCTACTCCGGCAGGTAGGGCGTCACCAGATCAACTCCTGCCAACGCCATAAACATCACGAATGCGATACTCATGGCGATAAGAAATGTCAGTGGAAGCAGCACGATCACCGATGCTGCCCCTATCGGCATTTTGCCGTGGCTCACCAGCCCGCGCCAGCTCAGATAAAATTGCATCATAATCGTCGCAACCATGAGATATGGCACCCAATCAAGCACCATCGGCACACTCGAATAGGCGCAAATCTGAAACGCCGACTCCTCACTCAACTCAACGCCTGCGAAGACCCGGGCCGTCCACGACATATAGATTGATTGAAAGCGGAACAGAGCCAACCCGCCTACGATACATGCAGGTAAAACAAAATGTGGTTGCACACTTTCCACTGTCACAACGATGCCAAACCCAAGCATCAAAAGTATCAGGCATAAAAATACCGTGCTTTCCCTGTAGCTTTCGGTTTTTGTCATATTTTCGAAAAAAATGCGGGGGTTTCTCAACAGACTTCGTATGGCTGGCAAGAAGCTGCGGCCGAAATTGCGTGTAGTGAAATAATCCGACATAACTGCGCACCTCCTCCATATAACCCACCGGGCGCTTCTCCGGCAATCTATCGCCAACACGGCTTGAAGGCCATCTGACACAACCTCCTCATGTTGCTATGATTGGCGAAAGGAGTTTTCATGCCAATCTATGAGTACCTCTGTAAATCGTGTCACAATCACTTCGAAAGCTTGGTACTGCGCAAGAATGAACAGGTGCAGTGCCCAGGTTGTGAAAGCACAAATCTGCAAAAAATGGTATCAGCACATGCTGTCGGCAACAGCCAACAGCAAACTGAGGCGTGCCCTGCTTCCGGCTGCAGCCAGGGCCCCTGTCCATTGAGTTGCCAATGAACTGGGGTGCATATCTCCTGCTTGCAGGCTTGATAATTGCAAGCTGCTCGAATGAACCGGGATGGGGCGAGCAGCAGGCCATCGCCAATATTCAGCAAGGCAAGGCGTTTCTGGAAGAGAACCGACAGCAGCAGGGAGTCATCTCGCTGCCCAGCGGCCTGCAATACCGTATTCTTCACACTGGAACAGGCCCAAGACCAGCGGCAAAAGACGTTGTTGAAGTACACTACCGGGGAACCTTCATCGGTGGAGCTGAGTTTGATAGCTCCTACAGCAGACATGCCCCTTCCAGCTTTCGAGTTGATGGCGTCATCAATGGCTGGCGCGAAGCCCTGCAATTGATGCCAGTGGGCTCAAAATGGCAGCTCTTTGTTCCACACTGGCTGGCATATGGCAGCAGAGGTGCGGGGAAAGAGATCGGCCCCAACAAAACCCTGATCTTCGAAGTTGAGCTACTATCCGTTCAGGAGCCAGAAAATTGATTGCTTTTACTTATTCATTAGTTCATTATTTTCTAATGTTTATATAGAAGGAGGGGTAAGTTGTCTACATCACATATTCTTGTTTCAAAACTATTACTGGCCATGATCACATCGGTGCTGATGCTTTCCGGCTGTTCATCTTCACAGGATCCCAACAGCCCGGCCGCAAAAAATCTTGCTGCAGGTAAAGCGTTTCTCACAAAAAACGCAACCCGGCCAGAGGTGAAGACCCTGGAGAGTGGTCTCCAATATGAAGTACTTCAAGAGGGTAGTGGCAAACAACCCAAGCTGGCCGACTGGGTCAACGTACATTACCGCGGCATGCACCTGGACGGCACCGTATTTAGCGAGTCGGATCCAAACAACGAGCCGGAAATGGTATCGGTCAAAAACTCACTGATTGGCTGGAGGCTGGCGCTTCTCAACATGAAGGTAGGGAGCAAATGGCGAATCTATCTGCCTCCACGCATCGCATATAGCAACCGGGGAGTTAAGGGGATGGTCGAACCCAATGAAACCGTTATCTACGAACTCGAGCTGAAGTCGATCATCTGGTAGCCGGTGGCGCGGACAACCGCGCGATACCACAAATCGGGCGCCTGAATATTGGGACCCATCAGCTCAAGGGTTCAGCAATTCACGCACATTCTTTTCAAACACGCGTAAAGTGACAGGCTTCGGCAATACGCGAATTCCCGTAATCACCGAATACTCTTCCAAAGCGCCGCGCTCATAACCCGTAATGAAGATAACGGGAAGCGTGGGGCGTTGCTGGCGCATAATGCGTACCGCCTCAATACCGCCCAGCCTCGGCATCACCACATCCATCACCACAAGATCGATTTCGTCACCACTTGCATCGAAAGCGCCTAACGCCTCTTCACCATCGCAGACCGAAATCACCCTGTAGCCTAAAACCTGTAAAATATTCGCATAAGTTCGACGAATTTCCTCTTCGTCATCCACCAGAAGAATTGTCTCACCTTTGCCAACCTGTAACTTGGGCATTCGCCCTCCTCGCCATTATCCATTGGTACATATTAGCTCTTGCTTAGCAAGTGACCGTTATTGAAGCATCGAATACGTCAACCGTCTAGCCTACAATTGTGGGGGCCTCCGCCTCAGCATGCCGAAGTCCCCTGCCTTGATCACCTTTTCCAGATAATCCAGATTGGCAATCACAGCTTCATAATAGAGGTTGCCCTCCACGAAATAGCTTTCAAACAAATGATAGAGACCACCCATGCCGACCTCCAGACGCCCATACAATGCAGTCCGCATAAAATCGGGGGTTTTCTGCAACATATCCTGCCGCGATAAAAATGCATATCCGTTATTTGCTCTCTCATTCTCCGGACGAGCATATCCGGCCATAATAAATTCGTCATACAGTCGGTCCCGGCACTTTTCCAGATAGCAACGATCTGCCATTTGCGCCATCAGATCGGCCGTTCCAAGCATACTCCCCAACACACGATATTTTGGGTTATCGAAAAAAATTCTTTCGATAACAATACCATAGCCAGTAAAACGCAACAACTTGCGAATCACCCCGACATACTTTCCCATACGAACAGTTGGAAGATAGCTCTCCAGAAAACGAGCGCTGCGAGCAATATGTTTGGAAGTATATGCGGCACCATGTGCAACCCGTCTGTCCATCACCTTACGTACATAACCTGCGTCATGAAACAGCGCCGCAAGAACCCCCAAAACGGCCAGCTCGCTGCCAAGACGCTCCGCCTTTGTCGCGCTCTGCTCATGCGCAGCAATCAGCCGTGCCATGGCAAGCGTTACATCAAGTGCATGCTGCTCATTGTGGTAAGCGGTCTCAACGGCCAAATAGCCAGGATACCTCCCGCGATACAGACAGCGAAAATCGGAAAAAGCCTGCTCAATAGTCCGCGCCTGAGCTGAAGAGAACGTTTCCAGCTCGCGTAGCACAGCCGCAGCCACAGCTTCCGAATCGGTTACATCAACCGTTCCGGTAACATCAAATTCCGATCTGCGCGAAGTAAACTTCACAGAATCCCGCCTCCTGTATACGCCATATCAGCGACGCATTCCTCCTTCACACCACCAGTATTCTCGTACATCCTTGTTCGGACCCGAGTACGGAGTGCATAAATGCTATATCGAAAACTAGGTAAATCCAACATTGATGTGAGTGCCATATGCCTAGGCGCATGACATGGGGTGGACAAAACAGCGAAAGTGAGCAGTTCAACTACACGACCTCTCATGGCATCAATTTCATGATACTGCTGAGCTATACGCCCCCCGAAATCCGAAACCTGTGGCCGCAGTGAAAGCATGATCAATTCCACGAGTATGCAGCAACTAAAGAGCAATATCGCCAGCATCGATGCCATCCATAAAAGGCAACCCAACCCATGCCTCTGATAGCGCATGCAATATTGGAAAAAACATGTCATATTGCGGCCTTTCAATACTTCTGGTAGGAAAAAGCACCATGCGCATTCTGGCCTTGTTGATATTACTGCCTCTGATGGGCTGCGCTACAGCGGAGAATCACTATGATCCGCTAGAGCCAATGAACCGGAAAACCGACAGCTTCAACGACTCGCTGGACAAAATTGTGCTTAAGCCCCTAACCGAAGGCTACCTCACCATCACCCCGAAATTCGTACAGCAGGGTGTTTCCAATTTTTTCGACAACATCACCTATCCGAACGTCATCCTGAACGACTTTCTGCAAGGCAAAATAAAGCAGGGCTTCATGGACATTACCCGCCTGTTTGCCAATACGATTTTTGGCGTCGGCGGCCTGATCGATGTCGCAACCGACGGCGGAGCTCCAAAAAACAACGAAGACTTCGGACAAACACTGGCCGTATGGGGCTTCGGATCGGGAGCCTATGTCGTCTACCCTGTGCTCGGGCCCAACTCGGTACGCAACACACCTGATTTTGCCACATCCTACCTCACCGATGGACTAACCTGGCTTCTGGTCGGTGCATCGGCGACGGTGCTAGTACCGGTCTACCTGCTCAAGGCCGTTGACTCGCGCGCTCGTCTGGATAACGCCATAAGCCTTCGCGATGAACTATCTCTGGATCCATATATCTTCACTCGTGATGCCTGGCGACAGCGGCGTGATTATCTGATCCACGATGGCAATCCCCCTAAAAAAGAGAGCCCGGCGACAGACGGCTTTGATGACGAAAATTTCTAGCCGCTCCTGGCCGGAGCTCCATATCCGATTGCCTGACTGGGTGCACGCCCTCACTGCCGAATACCGGGACACTCCCCTGCCGAAGCCGGAAACACGCATGCAGTTTGCTGCAAAGCTTGCTGCAGCAAATATTCAGCATGGGGGAGGTCCTTTTGGCGCCTGCATCTTCGACGCAGATCACCACACCCTGATAGCACCAGGGATCAACTTGGTAATGCAATCGAACAATTCAACACTGCATGCGGAGATCGTGGCCATCGCCATGGCGCAAAGCGTAATCGGAAGTTTTGACCCTTCCTCAAAAGGTGCCCGACTGGAACTTGTCAGCAGTGCGGAGCCCTGTGCCATGTGCCTGGGCGCCATCCCATGGGCGGGAATCAGTCGGCTGATCTATGGAGCACGCAGTGAAGATGTGGAGCAGATCGGTTTTGATGAAGGGGATAAACCCGACCACTGGATTGAAAAACTACGGCAGCGGGGCATCGAAGTGACCAGTGATATCTTACGCAACGACATCCGGCAAATTTTCAGCACATACGAAAAACTCGGTCTGCCGATCTACAACGGAAGGCTGATCATGAAATAAGAAAAGGTTAAAGCTTGCTGCAGCGGTTACGCAGCAGGTGATCGGCCAGAACCAGTGCCAGCATTGCTTCAGCAATTGGTACGGCACGAATACCCACACAGGGATCATGTCGCCCCTTGGTTACGATTTCGGTCTCATTGCCATGCACGTCCACTGTCGGCCGCGGTTTTAAAATTGAAGATGTCGGTTTTAATGCCATACGTACATGCAATGTATCACCATTCGAGATCCCACCCAGCACACCTCCAGCATGGTTGCTCTGGTAACCACTGCCCCGGATAGCATCGCCAAACTCCGAGCCTTTGGCCTCGATACAGGCAAAGCCATCACCCATTTCTACTGCCTTGACCGCCTGAATCGACATCATGGCCTTGGCGATATCGGCATCCAGTTTATCGAACACGGGCTCACCCAAACCGGCCAGCATTCCATGCGCCTGCACAACCACGCCTGCGCCAATGGAGTCACCCTCCTTGCGAAGTGCATCCATGAACTCCGCCATCTCAGACGCCGCCTTTGCATCCGGGCAGAAGAAAGGATTGTTGCCGATCTCGGCTTCCGAAAAACTTGCAGAATCGGCTTTGACAGAACCGATCTGATCGACCCAGCCCAGAATTCGGATTCCGCTCTCGGCAAGCAGCTTTTTCGCAATCGCGCCAGCCGCAACACGCATGGCAGTCTCGCGCGCACTAGCACGCCCGCCCCCCCGATAATCGCGCAGGCCGTATTTTTCGAAATAGGTGATATCGGCATGGCCGGGCCGAAATTTATCTTTGATCTCCGCATAATCCTTGCTGCGTTGATCGGTATTGCGAATCAGAAGCCCAATCGGGCAACCGGTGGTACGCCCTTCAAATACGCCAGAAAGAATTTCCACAGCATCAGCTTCCTGACGCTGCGTGGTATATTTGGATTGCCCGGGGCGTCTGCGATCAAGATCCGGCTGGATATCCGCTTCGGCAAGCGCCAACCCGGCCGGACACCCCTCCACAATTGCCAGCAACCCGGCACCATGCGATTCCCCTGCTGTTGCAACACGAAAAATCTGCCCGAAGCTGGAACCTGACACGTGACGACTGGCCTGTTACTCGACGCCGGGATCGCCGGCACCGATACTGAAGCCGGCATCCACGTAGTGCACCTCACCAGTTACACCGGAAGAGAGGTCGGAAAGAAAATAGAGCGACGCATTACCAACCTCTTCCTGCGAGACGTTACGCTTCAGCATGGCGCCGCGAGCACTCTTATCCATCAGCTTGCGGAAATCGCCGACACCGGAGGCTGCAAGCGTACGGATTGGACCGGCAGAGATCGCATTCACACGAATGCCATCCGGACCAAGATCCTGCGCAAGATAACGTGTGGATGCCTCAAGTGCCGCCTTGGCCACGCCCATAACGTTGTAGTTTGGCACTGCACGCACCGCACCGAGATAGCTCATGGTCAACATGGAACCGCCCGGCGACATCAGCTTGGCCGCTCGCTGGGCACAAGCGATAAATGAGTAGGCTGAGATATCAAGTGCCAGCTGAAAGTCGGCACGAGTCGTATCGCGGAAATGGCCTTTCAAGGCATCCTTGTTCGCAAAAGCGATGGAGTGAACCATAAAATCGAGCTTGCCCCACTGTTTCTCGACCTTGGCGAAAAAGTCGTCGAGCTGCGCATCATCACCCACATCCAACGGCTCCAGAAAACTTGAGCCAACCGATTCGGCCAGTGGACGCACACGCTTCTCCAGCGCCTCACCCAGAAAATTAAAGCCCAGCTCTGCACCCTCTCTGGAACAGGCCTGTGTCACACCCCAAGCAATGGATTTGTCATTGGCAATGCCAAGAATCAAGCCTTTCTTACCTGCAAGTAACGCCACGTCACTCCTCCTTAATATCAAGTGCGCGAAGCTTACCAGCGCGCTGAGGAAAGCGCACGCAGATGGCGCATTAAAACCCTGCGACTCCAGAACTCCGCCGCTCCGAACGCCTGCCGCTCCCACCCCCTGACAAAGCCAAGCCAGAGCTCCGGTGCAACCCCTTTCGGGCTGGGAAGAGCCGCAACCGGTTGGGAATTATGGCGATGCATCCCCCTCCTTCTCAACCAGCGATCAAGCGGCGCTAACAATATTGCCTCGCGGGCATTTGCGCCAGCATACCACCCGGTTTTTTTACGCAAAAAAACGAGCTTGCGCCATCGCAAAGCCAACACGCCCACCAAGGCAGCCACCGCCACCCAGAACACCGATTGCCTGAGCATCTTCAACATCTCTCCCCAGAATGCATTCCGATCTTCGTTACTAAACGAGAGCACATAGCGATACCAGGCCAGCTTGACTGACTCCCACACCGCATCGAACTGCGGAAAGCGGATGCCCGACAAACCCCAGCGTGAAGGAGGTGTTGCATCATATCGCTGCCAGCGGTTATCCATCCATACCTCAACCCAGCTGTGTGCATGCTGCTTTCGGATCAGATAAAATTTACCGACATCATTCCACTCCCCTCCCGAATAACCATTCACCACCCGTGCCGGAACGCCTTGCGAACGCGCCGCCAAGGCGAGCGCTGAAGCAAAAAGTTCGCAGTGCCCTCGTCTGCTTGTCTGGATGAAATATTCGACCGGATGCTCACTATCAATGGGAGCATTGAGATCATAGTCCCACGAACTGAGCTCCCCCACTAAACGCGCCATGCGGGCAGCCGGGGCGCTTGCGTTCCCGACCACACCCGCTGCCCAGTCCACAATCACCTTAGGCACCTCCTCCGCACGTCCCAATTCAGTCTGGCTTGGCGGAGACAGATGAAGGTGCGATTCATGGCTATCCGAAACCTGCATCAGCAGACGCATACGCCGGGAAGGTGCGCGCAAAAACTGCATGCTGCCTGCATCTCCGAGTCGCACCGCCTGCTCAACTTCCTGTACCTGCATCAATCCATCGGGCACCAATAGAAAATTATGGTCGGTTGCCTCCCGGTAGACGACGATATCCATGGATGGTAATGACCTTCCCGCATCAGTTGCATTCCTATCAATCAACACGTCCGCACCCTGGACCCATTGACCCACTGTACTCTCCGGCCCCTTTTTCCAGCCCTTGCCGGTATAGATCGATAGGGTGGTTCCACGCCAGTAGCGCCCGATCATTTGCTGCCGGAATCTTGACACATCAGTTCCGGGCGCAGGTTCGATACGCATCATCACAGTGGGATCAAGCTCACGAGCAAAATCGCCAAGCTCTACGGTATCGCCGAAGCCACTGGTTTCCATACGTGGCTGGGTTTGTTGCAAAAAACTTCCGAAACCATAGCGCGGCACCAGCACAAAAAGCAGGACTGTACCAAGCATAATCCCAAACACGACTTTCACATCGACCCGCCAGGGACCAAGTGACAGATCGCCACCGGGCCAGTTCATGCCGTAAAGCCGTTCGGATGCACGCCAGATCAATAACAGAAAGGCGGCAAGCGGCAGCGCGTAAAGCACGCTGTCGGTCAGAACTGCTGCAGCCAATACCAGAAACATTCCCACAAGAGGCCGATGCAGGTGGTTGCGTGGCGTTGGCCTCTCAACCACAACTGCCAGAGACAAAATAAGCAAAAAATCAGTGAAGGCGACCAGAAACGGGCGATGCATCACCAGCTCAGCACCCACCCAGAAAAATCCGAGCCAGCCGATCAGACTCGCCTGCATCTCCGAGAGTGAGAATCGCTCACCCAGAGCAAAGCGGAGCACAGCTGCAAGCACAACCAGCGTCCAGTAGAGTGGACTTACAAAATCGGAGAGCGCCAATGCCGCCACGCCCGATAACAACACACCAAGGGTAAGCCGCTCGGCTTCCAGCATATCCGGCGCAGCGCGGAGCAGATCAGGCTGCTGCACGCCGAACCTCGTTTGTTGCGACAATGGAGAGCAACTGACCACCGTCACCGGCCGGAGGCTGTAGCTCCGGAGCTGCCGATGCCAGTGCTATCAGCGCCGCAGCCTGTTCATCAGCGTCAGACAACCGGAACTCCTGCTGACCCAGCACCATTCGCGCCTCATCCCCGGCCATCGACAGCATCCAGCCATACGCCTCAGCCAGCATCGCCTCGAATGCGCGCTGCATCCCCTCCGGCATGCGCAGGTCCACACGCAACAACTGGCTGCGGCCAGCGCTCTGCATGGTGCCAAAGCGTTTGACGGTCCAATCGGTTTGCGCAGAGAAAGAGACGGATTTTCGCCAATGAATACGTGAAAGCGGATCGCCAAAGGCATATTGCCGCAAGTCGCGCCACTCATCGCCCTCTTGCGGCACATCACTCTGTAAGCCACTACCGGCTGCTGCCAGACGGAAGGACGGACGCGGAAGCACCACCTGCTGCCAGGCATCCTCTTCCCGGCTCCACTCCAGCCGCCACATACCGAGCGGCGCTTCGGTGACAAGTCGTTGCCGAAAGAAAGCATAGACACCGCGCCCCGGGATTTCCAAGCGCCCCCTGAGCAAAGCTTCCTCATATGAAACGCGTAGCTGCAGACGAATTTCGTCTCCACCAGCTTCCGGAATCCATGCCACTTCGGTCACTGCCGCATGCGGCCAGCTGCAGGCGATCTTCTCGCGAATGGCATAAACCGATTCCGCCTCAAAGTCAGCCGGAAGCAGATCGGATAACCTCGGCAACCGGCGTAGCATACTGATGCCACGGCTCACGCCTGCTATCGCAAGCATCAGTATCATGGCGCCGCATAGGTAGAGCAGGTTGTTACCGGAATAGAGGGCCGCAGCCCAGACGCCAAACAGTACCGACATATAGAGAATGCCAGGGCGGGTAAACCCCAGCCGCCAGCCGCGCCATATCGGCACCCGAATCCGGGAAGTGAAATCGAAAAAGTTCAGCAGCCAGTGTGGCAGACGCAAATCAGCAGGATCGTAGGCCATGTGTTATGCCGGTACGGGGACCTGCTCCAACAGCCCCATCAAAGCAGCTTCGGTATCTCCCTTGGCCACCACACGATGCGCAACACAAGGCAGCCAGACCGCCTGCATATCGGATGCGGAGACATAATCGCGCCCGCCCAGCCAGGCGCGGGCGCGGGCCGCCATCAACAGATCGCGACCGGCGCGCGGTGAAACCCCCTGCTCAAGCCATTCGCCATTGCGGCTCTGCTCCAGAAGATCGAGCACATACTCCATTAACACATCCGATACGGGCATCGCCTGCACCTGTTCCGATGCGACCTGCATCTCCTGCATTGTTGCCACCGGCCTGAGAGCGGCAAGATGAGCCCGCCCCACCTCATTGAGCAACACCCGTCGTTCGGCCTCGCGGTCCGGATAGCCCAGACTGATGCGCATAAAAAAACGATCCAGCTGAGATTCGGGCAATGGGAAGGTGCCAATTTGCTCCAATGGATTCTGCGTGGCCAGCACAAAGAACGGCGACGGCAGTATCCGGGTTTCCCGTTCGATACTCACCTGCCCTTCCGCCATCGCCTCCAGCAGCGCCGACTGTGCCTTCGGCGTGGCGCGATTGATCTCATCGGCCAGCACAATGTGATGAAAAATCGGGCCGGGATGAAAAACGAATTTGCGCTCGGCCGGATCGAAGATTTCCACCCCCACCACATCAGCCGGCAGCAGGTCGGCGGTGAACTGAATGCGTCCGAAATCAGTATCGAGACTGGCGGCAAGCCCGCGCGCCAGTGTTGTTTTACCCACGCCGGGAATATCCTCGATCAGCACATGGCCCTGGCAGAGCAGGGAGATCAATATCTGTTCAATGCTGCTCTCCTTGCCTGCCAGCACTTCCGAGAGCTGCAGCCTGAGCTTGTGCATCGTATCAAGTTGTCGTCCTTGTGCGTCTTGTTCACTCATTCATCTTCTCCAAATCCTTCGCTCCAGCCTCAATGGCCTCCATCTCCTCGTCTGAGAAACCAAAGTAATGCCCGATCTCATGCACAAGCACATGCCGGATACAGTGCAGAGTATCCTCACCGGTTTCCCTGCAAAAGGCGAGAATCGGGCATCGGTACAGATGAATCAGGTCGGGCAATTGCCCTGAATCGCCAACGCTTCGTTCGCCCATGGGATGCCCCTGATACAACCCCAACAGCTCATACGGCGACTCCAGTTGCATTTCATGATGAACTTCCACATCCGGATAATCACTCACCATGATCACAACGTTCTGCAGTGAGCGGGTAAAATAGGTCGGCAGTGCCGAGAAAATCTCATTGGCCGCCTTTTCAAACGCATTCGCATCCATGCGGCAAGCATAGCATCCCGGAAGTGCGGTGCAGAAAAAACTTCAGCTGAATCGCTGGCCGGACTTCTGTACCAAGACTCCTTCTAACTTCGCATGTTCGATACAAACATCGGCAAACCACATACGAATAGCGACAGCACCACGCTTGATGATGGCGGCAAATCAAGATACTCAGCGGCGATAATGCCCAGCACCGCCCCCATCAACCCCACCGACAGGGCTTTCAAAATTGAGCCATTCCGCTCTCCTTTCCATGCCGCCAGAGCCGGCAAAAGAAGCATCGCAAACACAAGCACCACTCCCACTGCGTGAATAGCAGGCACCACGGCCAGTGCCAACGCAAGATAGAACAGGACACGCTCGCCATACCGATCGTTGCCGGCAAAATTCAAGGCAACAATCGCCAATATCCCCGACGCGGCCAGGACCACAAGATCAACCCAGCCGGCTCCCAGCAGGGAGCCGAACATCAATTCGCTCATATGCCCTTCGGCATGAGGCAATCCGGTGAGTATGAGCATCCCTGCCGCGGCAGCCACGGCATACATCGCTCCCATAACCCCCTCTTTGGGCAAATTCGTGGAGTGAGGCAATGCCGCGAAAGCGAGCACAACCAGAAGGGTGAGACCTCCGGCCCACAAGAGGCCGGAAGTTTCTGTAGCCAGCCCAACGGCATAGCCGGTAGCGGCAAACTGCGCGAGTGCAAGGTCAACAAATACGATTCGTCGCTCAAGTACGCGCCGACCAAGAAACGGCATGACACACGCCAGTATCAGACATGCAACCAGACTGGTAAGAAGAAACATGGCTATTCTCCTCCTGCAGTAATCACATCGAACAACCGCAGATAAGCCGCAAAACCATCCCCGGCAACCGCATCAGGCATCACCCGGCAAGGAACCCCGCCCAGATCGCAAACTTTGCGGGCAATTTTTCCATCATGATAAGGCTCCAGCCATACAGCCCGTATCTCACCCCGGCGTAATTGCCCGACCAGCGCATCCAGATGTGCGGTCGACGGCTCGACACCCGGTTTTGGCTCAACGAAATCGACCACATCCAGATCAAATCGCCGTACCAGATAAAGATAGGAATCGTGGTAACTTACAAGCGGGCTCTGAGTTTGCAGCGCCACCTTCCACTGCTGCATCCGCCCTGCCACATCAGCAGCGAACTTCTTCGCATTCTGATGGAATTGAACCGCATGCACAGGATCAAGCACAGCCAACCTGTCAGCCAGCAGCAGTGCCAAGCGCGCACCATTATCAGGATCCAGCCACCAATGCGGATTGCCTTCGGGATGGATATCGCCCAGAGAACGCGTAATTTTCCCCTGAGGCTTGCCGAGCACCCGGGCAATCGCAGCCGTGCCGTCGATATAACCAGTTCCGCCCGGTCGAATATCGTCATTGCGAGAAGCTTCGATTAAAGGCGGCAACCAGCCAACCTCCAGCCCCAGCCCCGCCGCTATCAGTAAATCCGCATCAACCAGATGCCGGGCGAGCGTCGGTTTGGGTGGAACAAAATGAGGATCTTGCCCCACCCGGGCCAGCACCCTGATCTCCGCATAATCTCCAGCCACTCCCTGTGCAATTTGCCCGAGCGCCGGAAGGGTCGAAACAATTTTTAACGCAGCACTGGCCTGGGTCTGAACAGACAACAAGACAACCAGCAACATCATTCCACGAATCATGCATTTCATTACATCTCCTCCTTAATAGCGATGGGCACGGTGCGGCCCAATGGCAACAACCCAGCGGAACAGCAATTCATTGGCACGCGCACCTGCGGCAATCCCCAGATTGCCTGCGGTTTGTGCCAGGGCATTGCGGGTATGTTTGTATTGCAGGGTCAGGCTCTGGAACTCGCTCACTTTCCAGGCAAATCCAGCCGAGTAAGCCGACTCGGGACCAAAGCCGGTGCTTCGACTGAAATCATAGCGACTGAAAACCAGCCAGTTACGATTGAAATCGTATTCTCCAAGGAGATAGGCGCCATTTGTGACCGTGCGGGCAAGCCCGCCTCCTCTGCCGATGCGGCTTCGGTTCCACTCCCCTTCGAGCGACCAGCCACTGTGGTCGAACTCCTTATTCTTCATGGCAATCTGCCCGCCAAGGATATCCGTCTTTCCTCCTCCTGCGAGGCCGTTCCGGCCTGAGATAAACGTACTGCCTATCTCAAGAGTTGTTGTGTCATTCACATCCCAGAGACCTGTCCAGCCCGCCACTCCTGCGTAACGATTGGCCCCTGTCGGATCGAATGCCACAACGTTGGCATTCTGGAAAAGGCCGATGGTGAATTGATGTGCCGAATCCCCGATAAAGAGAGGGTGATCGACCAATATCCCCTCTCCGATAAATTTTTCCGGGCCGAACAGGTTGACCAGCCCGTTAGGGACATCGGCATAAACCAGCGCATGCGGATGGATTTCATTGGAGAGTCCCAACGGCATGAATTTCCGCCCTGCCCTTAGGCGAAAGCCTCCCGGCAGCCGCGATGTCAAAAATGCCTCTTCTGCCGCCATACCGCCATTTGCCGCCGTCACCGCAACATCTAGCCGGGTATGCGGATCGACCTCGGCGCCAAAAATAAATTCGCCTTCAGACAGAGGTAAAAAACTCGTGCTATGAGTCGCGTTTCCTCCCCGCATCGCCGAGCCGGCAAAGGTTCCAACAACTGAAATCGATGGATTCCCCGTGTTTTCGGCCGTCGTGGCCCGATCCGAAGGCGAATCCACCTGCTTTTCCCGAGCTTCAAGCTCCTCGACTTTCTGTGTCAAAGTTCTGATCTGGGCTTTTATTGTTTCAATTTCATTTGCCTGTTCCGCCGCACCGACAGGCGCGGCGATCAGCAGGCCTGGCAAGAGCCACACCATCAAGCGTGCATACATAATTTCTCCTTAAGCGAACGACTCAAACCGTCGACCGCGTTTGAATGAACTAGATATCTCTATTGGAAGGAAAAATCAGACTGTGGGAGGTGCCCGAATCCGGGGGCGGTAAATACAGGCAAACCGGCTTTCGCATTGTTGCCAGATGCGGGCAACCGTATCGATTTGCGGAACAAATACCCAGAAATCTACCTGCGGTGTAAAACCATGCGATACGACTTCTTCGAGCGAGCACACGCTACAGGCAACAGGGTTATGTATCCCTGTTTCGTGCTGGTGCATATCCACGGAAGCCCATGAAGCACCAAGAAACGCCAGGAAAGCAAAAACAATGCGCAAGTACGGCGCCTGTCTGAATCGAATCGGCATACCCGGAATACTTCTAGAAAAGAGTCAACCGGGCAAGTCGCCCGATCCGTATGCAGCAGAACGACGAAGCATTGTCA
>JBNLAN010000027.1:0-36534 GCA_050302175.1 Mariprofundaceae bacterium
GCTCCAACGGAATGGAATCGAGCACCGCATCGCATCGCTGCAATAGCTCATCGGGCAACTGCGCCGGCGATTCGGCGACCACGGCATCGATATGCAACCGGCTCAACTCGGCGGCCCTCTCTTTGCTGCGTGTCGTGCCGATGACTTTCAACCCTTCGGCCAGGCAGGCCTTCGCCATCCTGTTGCCGACATAACCACAACCGAGAATTAACAGTTTTTTGATGTTCAGACTCATGATCTCTAGACTATCCAGCTCCTCCCCAATAGCAATTTGGCCAAAAAGCCTTATAGTATCCACTCACGAATTAAATTAGGACATATTACATTTAGCGGAAGGCGATATTCATGAAAAAGCTTTTGATCATGGCACTCATCGTAATTGCAGGTTACCAGGGGTGGAAACACTACTCCCAGGACTCAGCAAAGCTGGAGCCTCTATACGAAGAGCCTTACGTTGTTGTGTATGGCCGGGACTCATGTGGATTTACGCAAAAAACATTGCGTGAATTAGAGCAAGCTGGGATTCCATTCGACTATCAAATAGTGGATGATCAATCTGTCGCAAATATTCTCCACTCCCGCATGGAGAAAGCCGGGATAGATACTCGCAGATACAATCTTCCGGTTGTTGATATCAGCAATAATATTTCAATCCGGCCTGCTTCCGCTGTAATTATTAACGCATACGAGACATACGAAGCCCCCATAAGCCACTGATTTCACATGTGAAAAAATCAAGTGTTTGATAGAAGATTGCAAGCTATCTACATGCATAAATATTGAAGCAATGCAGCTGCAAATTCACTCGCTAGCATGCGCAACATGGAGCATCTGAAACCCCTGCAAGACATAAAAGCCCATTTCGAATTTACAACCTCATTCTGCGCTTCCGACAATCTGCCTCTTTTTCTCGCACGCCACCTGCCTGCCGGAAGTTCGCTGCTCGAACTCGGCAGTGGCTCCGGAGACGATCTGACATGGTTAACCGGGCGTTACCGGGTCACCGCATCCGATATTTGTGAAGATACGGTTTCACGGCTCCGGGCCAGCAGTGCCAACACTCCCATGCTGCAACTTGATGCCTTGTCAATCGACCACCCGGAACCCTTCGACTGCATCTTCTCCAACAAAGTGATGCAACACCTCAGTGACGAAGAGATGTGCCGCTCCATGCAACGGCAAGCACAAATGATCCGGCCCGGCGGTATCGTGGCTCATACGTTCTGGGTCAACACCTCGGCTCGGCAGAAAATGCACAGCACAGCTGCTCATGCCCACGCCCGACTCATCCGAATCGTTTCGATGTATTTCGATGTGAAAGAGATCGTTCAATACTGTGTATTCGCACCCAACGACTCCATACTGGTGATCGCTCGTAATACCGTTTCACATGGGCATAGCCGTGCCGTTTGATCTGGCCATCATTGATCTGGACAACACGCTCTATGCCGCCGAAAACGGCGTTTTTGCACGTATGGACCGACGCATGACTGATTTCGTAGCGCGCGAACTCAAGGTCAGCGAGGAGGAAGCCAACCGCCTCCGTATCGATTACTGGAAAAAATACGGCACTACGCTGCGCGGGCTGATGCTGCACCACGGGCTTCCCGCCGAACCGTTCCTGCACTATGTGCACGATATCAATGCGCATGAACTGATCGGCAGAGACGAGGCACTCGACCGGGCGCTGGCTCGCCTGCCGGGGCGCAAGGTGATCCATACCAACGGCATCCGCGAGCATGCTGAGCGCATTCTGGAGGCGCTCGGGGTATTGCACCATTTTGAACGCATCTACGATATCCGTTTCAACGACTATATCCCCAAACCCGACTCGGAAACGCTGGCGATGCTGATCGAAAAAGAAGGATGCGAGCCCGGGCGCACACTGGTGGTGGACGACATGGCCGATAATCTGGCCGCCGCTGCTTCGCTTGGCTGCAAGACAGTCTGGATCACTCGCGAAATGGACTCAGAAAACTGGGACTACCACATCCCCTCATTTCACCATCTGCCAGACGTGATAGATCGATAATTCCACCAAAACAAAAAGACCGGGCGATTGCCCGGCCTGTTCGCTTCATCTCATAGCAAATTCTACTGATTCATACGCTCGAAAAACTCGGCGTTGTTCTTGGTTGGGCGAAGCTTGTCGAGCAGGAACTCCATTGCATCCACGGTGCCCATCGGAGAGAGGATCTTGCGGAGAATCCATACTTTCTGCAGATCCTCGCGCGGCGTGAGCAGCTCTTCTTTACGCGTACCGGATGGCGCAATATCAATGGCCGGGAACACGCGCTTGTCGACCAGCTTGCGATCAAGCTTGATCTCCATATTACCGGTGCCCTTGAACTCTTCAAAAATCACTTCGTCCATTTTCGAACCGGTATCGACGAGTGCAGTGGCGATAATAGTGAGCGAACCGCCGCCCTCGATATTACGCGCAGCACCGAAGAAGCGCTTCGGACGATGCAGCGCATTGGAATCCACACCACCGGAAAGAATCTTACCGGAGCTCGGCACCACGGTGTTGTAGGCACGTGCGAGACGCGTGATGGAATCGAGCAGAATCACCACATCGCGACCATGCTCAACCAGGCGCTTGGCCTTCTCGATCACCATTTCCGCCACCTGCACGTGGCGCTGGGCCGGTTCGTCGAAGGTGGAAGAGATCACTTCACCCTTCACCGAACGCTTCATATCAGTCACTTCCTCGGGTCGTTCGTCGATCAGCAGCACGATCAGGAATACTTCAGGGTGATTGGCTTCAATTGAGTGTGCAATCGTTTGCATCATCATGGTCTTACCGGTGCGCGGGGGGGCTACCAAAAGACCGCGCTGTCCCTTACCGATCGGCGACACAATATCGATCACGCGGCCGGTCACCTCATTGGCATTTTCAACCTCCATCTGCAAACGCTCATCAGGATAGAGCGGAGTCAGATTATCGAACAACACCTTGGTGCGCGCTACTTCCGGCGACTCTCCGTTCACCGTTTCAATGGTTTTCAGCGCAAAATAACGCTCGCCCGGACGCGGCTGGCGAATCTCACCCACCACAGTATCGCCTTTACGCAAATTGGAGCGTCGAATCTGATGTGTGGAGACATATACATCGTCCGGCCCGGCCAGATAGTTGGCATCAGGTGAACGCAAAAATCCGAAACCATCAGGCAGGATTTCCAGTGATCCTTCGGAATAGAGTGTGCCGGAACGCGCCGCATGCGCCTTCAGAATAGCAAACACCTGCTCCTGCTTGCGCATACCTGCGGCATTCTCGATGCCGTAGGAGTCTGCCATCTCGAGAAGCTCCTGCGGAGTTTTGGCAATCACTTCGCGCAAATGCAGTGTGATCCCCTGACACTCATCGGAAATCACAAAATCTTCATCGCTCTGTTCACGGCGATGCTTCTTGCCGCGATACCCCTCGCCTCCGCCATTATTGCCGCGCTCGGTATTACGCTGCTTGTTACGTTTGTTACGTCGCCCGCCACGCTCTCGCGACTCGTCGCCCTCATCTCCACCATTGCTCTGAGGCGCTTCTGCAGCAGCCTCCTCTGCAGGCGCAGCACTTTCGAATGCGACGCTCTCCGGCGCCTCCTCCGCTACTGCAACCTTAGGCGGACGCCCGCGTCGCTTGGCCGGTTTCGCTTCCGCCGCCTCTGGCTGATCGCCTGCGACCGTTTCTTTAACTTCGTCAAACTCTGAAGAGGACATCTGAACTCCATTTACATTTCCGGCCTGCATGGATCGTACGAATGGAAACCGTTCTTCCGTTGCATAAGCTGGATTTATCTACGATGAGAAAAGGGATTGCCGAACAGGCAACGGCGTCTTGCTACACTGCCTCCGGCAGGGTGTCAATATTATGCAACACACACCCTGATTCTGATCAACCTGCTCCACCCGCTACCGCGTCGCAAAATCGGCAATCTTCATCTAAGATAGAGAAAAACCGATGGAGACAAGAGATGGCGACAGAGCAACCGGGGCATGCGGAGCAACCACAGCGTGAATTCAATGTCACATGCTTCGCCGACGAAAACAGGGCCACTTTCATTTGCACTAACTGCCAACGCCCCTATTGCGACCAGTGCCTGGGCAAAACCATCGAGGGCGACAAATATTGCCTCGAATGTTCGGCGCTGGAACAGGTTCGGCGCTCGGCTCCCAAAAAAAGACAGGAGCCCAAAAAGAGCGCCCCGGCCCTGGCCACTCCTGCCCTGATCTTACTGGCACTACTGCTCGCAGGTATCAATTTCTATCTGCTCTTTGACAACGACTACATCGCAGTCCCGGCAAACAGCGGGCCAGAGATATCACCCGCCCTGAGCGAACTGGTCGAGTGTAAGCATAATCTGCAACAAATTGCTGCTATGGCTGCCTCATTCAAGGAGTCTACGGGTTCGTATCCGGTGTTCATCGAGCAACTACGGCCTTTCGCCGATAAAATGGCCTTACCCGTTGAGCCGATTTCCGGAATGGACTATCTCATTGAAAAAAACGACACCGGTGAATGGAGCGTGCACTGCCCGTCTCCTGAAAAACATGGCGTAAGCGATATCGTGAGCATACCCGGTAAACCTGCCCGGCTGATCTATCTGTCAAAAACGGAGGTTATGCAATGATGACCAAAGCGAGGGGCTTTACCCTGATCGAAATTCTCATGGTTATCTGCATCATCGGTATTCTTTCCGCCATTGCCATCCCCAACTACCGCGACTACATCAAAACTGCCGAACTGACAGCTGCCGAAGTCGAATTGATCCAGGCGCTGCGCGATTATGGCATTACCAACGAATTTCACCCCGCCACAGGCATGCTGTCGGATCTGGTAGCGGAAGGTTTTATCGACAAAATTCCTAATGATCCATGGACTCCGCCCAACGGGGCACAGCTGGCTGCGGGCTTCTCGCCACCTATGCTGGCAGATGGTCTCTTCCCCGCTGCGTATGCCGCCACCGGCTCCTCTTCATACAACGGTACGGAAGATGAGGTGGACTGGTACTACTCCAACGACGGCAACGAGCTGGTGCTTTATGCCTACACGCACCCTCACCATATATATCGCATAAGCAGCAATGGGTTGCCGCCTATTGCAGGGCTCTCGTCCGATTCCGGTTCGTCCGATTTAGTTTCAGAGTCTGATTCGAGTTCATCTGATTCGGATTCGTCCGATTCAGGCTCGCAATCTGATTCGAAATCGAAATCGAAATCGAAGTCGAAGTCGAAGTCGAAGTCGAAGTCGAAGGATTGACCCGGAGCATATTAAGCAACAACTGAAACACTGGCGTCACTGGAGGAGCGAGTGAGAGAAACTGCTGAAATTCAAATGCTGAACGGAAAAACAATTGCCGGGCATTTTCTGGAACCCTTTTTGCCACAAACGCGAAAGGTTGTTTTCGAGCATGAAGGGAACCGGCTTGATTTAAAGCTGGATGAGATAATTGCCATACGTTTTCTCGGAAAGCGCAACGATGATCCGGGCACGATCTCCTCGGTCGAGGTGCTGGAGGAACTCGAAACCAAGGATGGCGAAACACTCACCGTCAAGGTGATCCCCCATCAACCCTCCGACAAGGAGGGTATCGGCTTTTACGCCCTGCCGATCTACTCCACCAACAATATCAGCAAGTTTTTCTTTACCCATGGCGGTATCCTGAAACGAACACAACACCGCCAGATTGGCGACATCTTGCAGGAGTCGGGATTCATATCGGAAATCCACCTGAATGAAGCATTGGAAGAGCAGGAGCGTCTGCGCAAACGGCGGCTAGGTGACGTCGCTGCCGAAGTGCTGCAAGTGCCAAAAGACAAAGTTGAAACTGCCATCTCCAAGCAGAAACAAACCAAATCAGGAGAACGCTTGCAGGTTGGCGATATTCTTGTTGCCGCCAACCTGCTCACCCAGCAACAGCTTCAGGCCGCGCTGGATGAGCAGCACATGGGGGCAAAAAAACAACTGGGGCAAATTCTTCTTGATCGGGGCATTATCAACGAAGAGCAACTGCTGATGGCACTGGCGCTGAAATTCCGTCTGCACTTTATCGACCTGGCGAATATCACCCCCGACCCGGAAGCGCTGGAGAATATTCCCGCCAGTCTGGCAAACAAAATGCAGGTGATTCCGCTCTACTATAAAGATGACAATCTGGTGGTCGCCATCTCCGACCCAACCAACGCATCTCTGGCCGATACGCTGCGGTTTCGTACCAACCGCTGGGTCGAGATGGTTGTTGCGACACCTTCCCAAATCAGCGACCTGATCAAACGCAGCTATCCCGAGCTGGAACCCGATGCAGACGACATGAACAACTTCGATATCGATCTCTCTGCCGTCAAAGGCGATGATGAGGATGAAGATGATGCCACCCGCCTTGCCAGTGGCGCCGAGCAGACCCCCATCGTTAAACTGGTCAACCGAATTATTGCCGAAGGCGTACAGCAAGGAGCCAGCGACATCCATATCCTGCCAACCGACAAACGGCTCAAGGTGATGCTTCGCGTCGACGGCCTGCTGCGCGAGCACATGCAAACCAATAAGCGCCTCCACTCCAGTGTGATCGCCCGCATCAAAATTGTGGCCGGGATGGATATCTCGAAGCACCGAATACCACAGGATGGGCGCATCAAATCCAGAATCAATGGCCAAAATATCGAACTGCGCGTTTCGTGTATGCCGGGGCTATATGGAGAACATATCGTGCTGCGAATTCTGGACACGACACAGGTCACGCTCGATATGCAGGCGCTGGGTATCGAGGCGGACGATATCGCCGATATCAGCGCCATTGTACGCTCGGTGCATGGCATGTTCCTTGTCACCGGGCCGACCGGAAGCGGTAAATCGACCACCTTGATGTCGGTCATGCAATCGCTCGCAGGAGAACCGAAACACCTGTTATCACTGGAAGATCCGATTGAGCGATCCCTGACTGGCATCAATCAGATGCAGATCAACGATAAAGTAGGATTCTCATTTGCTTCGGCGCTCCGCAATGTGCTCCGGCATGACCCGGATGTCATCATGGTCGGAGAAATTCGGGATGGAGAAACGGCAAACATCGCCGTTGAGGCAGCGCTGACCGGGCATGTTTTGATCTCTTCCCTGCATACGAATACAGCAGCAGGCGCCTTTGATCGCCTCATCAACATGGGCGTTGAATCCTACCTTGTCGCCTCAACGGTCAAGGGCGTCATGGCCCAGCAACTGGTAGCTAAATTATGCCATAACTGCCGCAAACAGCAGGAGATGGATGAAAACACCATACTGTTTCTTAAAAAACATGGTATTGGGGCACAGATAGATAATGCTTTTGTTCCTGTCGGCTGCGATGAGTGCAAAGGCACCGGCTACAAGGGCAGAGTGATGCTCTACGAATTCCTGCGGGTGAGCGATGAGATCGCTCACATGATCGTGGCGGAAAAATCCGAGTATGAAATCTTTGAGACGGCAAAGCAGCAGGGGATGCGTTCCATGGTCGACAGAGGCCTGGAAGCCCTGCAAAAAGGTGATATCACAACCGCACAGTTTTCGACGATTCTGGTCGCACAGTAACCCTCCGGATTTGGGCCGGCACAGCTCTGCTCTTACGCCCGGCTCCGCCATCCTATATGCTGCCGACTATGCGCTATTTCGCTTCCGAAACCGAAACAAAAGAATCCTCTGAAAAACCGTGGCTGCTGACCCGCCGCGGGGTTGATGTCGGCTGGGTAACCGCTGATGACGAAAGCAGGCAGCCCCCCTCTGCCGCCAGTATTCAGGCAAACTGGAAAGAGGCCAAAGGCATCCTGCTGCCAGGCATCCTGCTGCCGATGATCCCCGAATACGCGGATGCCATCCGCGATGCGCTTGAAATCATGAAGCGAGTGCGCAATGACGAAAGTATGGTGGATATTCTGGAGGAGGAGGCGCACATGCAGCGCCTTGCGCCAGATTTTGATCTGCTGGCGGCCTACCACAATGAAAACGATCCGCAGGAGCTGGAAAAAATCGTATTCGACGCGGTAAAATCGGGGGAAATCCATGCCGAGGATATCTGGTTGAAGGTCTCCTGCCTCTCATTCCATGATGAGGACGACTCAATCCGCTTCCGTTTCTCTTACGGCGCCGAGATGTTCAAGGCGCACGAAGAGGACAACCTGCGCGAAAATCTCGCCGCCGATCTGGCCATGCGCGTCTTTCCCGAATGCGGCGTGATTACAAAGAACCCCGAACTGAACGCTATTATGGCTGATATCCTTGGCAGTGACCCTGTCTATGTTGAACGGCTGATCTACTCCAATGCGCCCAATGGCGGCGCACAATTCCATCAGGATGTGGAGCTCGGCCATATCGGCGTCATTTACGCACAACTGCACGGAAGCACCGGCTGGATCGTGCTGCCGAAGGAGGAGCTGCTGGGCGCCGTGCAGACCTTTGTAAACGACACTTCGAATACCGATGTCCTTACCGCACTGCTGCCGGAAGCAGCGCAACAACAGGAACTCAAGCAATTGGTGGAGGATCGCAAGGCGCTATCCGCCCGCTTTGAGGCCGAGGATCAGGGAGTGCTCGAAATCCTGCTGAACCAGAGCCCGGGCTTTACCAAAATGCTGATCGATGCCGGCTGGGGATTCATTCTCGGCCCGGGTGATGTGATGCTGCTGCCGCACGAGAGCACCGAACACTGCGCCTGGCACACCGTCTTCTGCCTTGATGATTATCCCGGCCACTCACTCTCTTTCGCAGTCCGAGCACCCTAAAGACAGATGAGATCACCGCCGCGCCTGGCGGCGGCAGCCTCACCACCCTGATCTACTCGATGGTAACTTCGCGTTTCTTCGATTGACCCATCTTTGGAACCGTCAGCTCCAGCATGCCATCCTTGAAAACCGCTCTGGCCTGGTTTCCATCTACATCATGCGGCAGAGGAATCGTACGGGTAAATGATCCGTGCGAGCATTCGCGCCGGAAATAATCCCCCTTCTCTTCCTTGCTTTCATGGCTGGTCTCGCCCTTGATGGTCACCATGTTGTCGCTCACGCTGACACTCAGATCCTTCTTGTCCACGCCCGGAACCTGTGCGCGCAGTACGACTTCCTTATCGCGCTCGATCACATCGACACGTGGAAGCAGTTTGCGCTCAATGGGCGAGGTCCAGTCACTCCACATCGGATGATCGAAGCGGAATGGCCGCATCCAGCCGCGACCCATGAAGTTCTCGAACAGCCGATCCATCTCTTCGAACGGATTGACCATCCTCGAAGAGGCGGGCTCCTTGCTGTTTTTAACGGTAATATCTTTATCTTTCGACTTGCTCATGACACACCTCCTCTTGCGCGTGGAAGTGAATGCAGGCGAAAGCCGCAACGCATTCACGCCAGTTGCAAGAAACATTGTGGCAACGGATATATAGACCATAGCGCAGGATTGCGCCATGTCGGGTCGAGCGAAACTAGTGTGCGTTCACCATCTCGGCGAAACGATCAAACAGGTAATCGGCATCCTGCGGACCGGGGCTTGCTTCAGGATGGTATTGCACCGAGAAAATCGGTTTATCTTTCACTTTCAAACCTTCGACCGTATTGTCGAACAGCGAGCGATGTGTCACCTCGACATGCGGAGGCACACCGTCGTCCATCACGGCAAAACCGTGATTCTGGCTCGTGATCTCCACCTTTCCGGTGGTTTCATCACGCACCGGATGGTTTCCGCCGCGATGGCCAAATTTCAGCTTGAAGGTTTTTAAACCCAGCGCCTGACTTAACAACTGGTGCCCCATACAGATGCCAAAAATCGGCACCCCGGAATCGAGCAGCTGCCGAATGGTCTCCACCGCATAGCCCACGGCTGCCGGATCGCCCGGACCGTTGGAGAGAAAAATACCATCCGGCTTGTGAGCCAGAATATTCTCCGCCGAAGTCTGCGCAGGCATGACGGTGAGCGACATGCCGCGACTGGAGAGCTTGCGGAAAATGTTGCGCTTGCAGCCAAAATCGAAAGCAACCACATGTTTATTGTTGGCAGGCCTGGTAAAATCGGCCGCATCCAGATCGTAGGTACCCTGCGAGGCCCACTTGAAGGGCTCCTTCACAGAGACTTCACCCACCAGATCACGGCCTTCGAGCCCTGCCCAGCCCTTCGCCATGGCCACGGCTTCTTTCTCGCTCATGCCATCGGAGGCAATCACACCGTTGGCCGAACCGCAGATGCGCAGATGACGGGTCAGCGCACGCGTATCGATACCGGCAATGCCAACCACCTTATTTTGCTTAAGCCATGTTTCGAGATCACCTTCGGCGCGATAGTTGGAGGTGATGCGTGCAGGAGCGCGCACAATCAGACCGCGCACCGAAATTTTGTCGGCTTCGGTATCGCTATGATTGTGGCCGACGTTGCCGATATGAGGATAGGTAAAGGTGATGATCTGGTCGGTATAGGAGGGATCGGTCAGAATCTCCTGATAACCGGTCATCGAGGTATTGAAGCAGACTTCGCCAACCGTATGCCCGACATGCCCGAAAGCCCGGCCATGAAAGGTGCGCCCGTCTGCAAGTGCCAGAATTGCCGTTTTGTCGTTCATTGCGCACCCCGGAATTTGAGTGGCGGAACACTACGGAATTATGCCTCCCAAGTCGAGTTGCTTGCAGCCGGAGATGCAGACGGGGAAAGCGGCCTAAGCTCCACCCCGCAACCGGGTCAGCACCCGTGAAACAACATTCAGTTTTGCCGCACCCGGAATCGAAGCCGCAACACGGGAAGCCGTCGCAAGTGTCGCATTATTTTTCACCGCGGATAACAGGCCGCCCATGCAGTATGCGGCAATAATGATATTCATGCGCTTACGCAGCTCGATAAAGTTGGCTGCCGAAGCAAAATAGTCATCCAGACACACCTTTCCGGTTGCCAGACTCATATGATACAGCGATTGAAAAAGCCTTTGATACTCAGGATAAAACCGAAAGCCCAGTAAATACCTAACCCGCACATCGGGCAGTTTGGCAAACATTTTTCGATAGACCATCAGGCGATCCATCGGCAGGTTCAGGGCGGCAAGCGACTCCGGAATTGCACTGCGCGGCAGCGCCTGACTGATATTACTATCCGCATTGCGATAGGTGTCATCCCATTCGAAACTAAGCACTGGCTCTTGCAGCACCTTGCATAACCTTTTAGAGGCATCTGTACCCAACAGCGCACCGCGTTCGAACGGCAGCGAACATGCCCAGTCCCGACCCTCAAACGAAGCGGCTCCCGAGCGCTGCTCGGTAATGGCCCGCCGCAACAGGGTCATATGCTTGAGACTCAATTCCCCCTGTTCGATCATGCTCCGCCTCCTCGCTCGCCGCATCCACAAACAAGCCTTTGGCATTTTGCACAGGCAAGAGAATGCCCTCTTGCAATCCACTCACAGATTACACAGCGAACGATTCGCATCATACGTGAGCCCTGAGATGAAATGCTTGTTGTTGCAGTTGCGAAGCCTGGCCCACTTGAGCCATTCACCTACTACAATCTCCTCTCAGAGGCGGGAAGCTATATAGATAAAACACCCATGAAGTGACCGATGTCATAATTTGTGCGGATTTCTGACAGGGCACTTTCCGAGATGCCCTGAAAGCCTGTGATCAAACAATTGCTGGCAAATACTTCGCAAAGTAAACACTTCGGGTCAAATGCGATTATTCGATTACCTTTTTACGCAGTGCTTTCACTGTTCCGCGCCTGGTTTTACCCGTGAGCCGACGCTCTTTCGCAGCCCGACTTTGCCGAGTTGGCCGGCGCTTCTTGGTCACCTTTGTACCCGCCACAATCAGTTCGCGTAATCTCCCCAGCGCATCCTGCCTGTTCAATTCAAGGCTGCGAAACCGCTGCGCCTTGATCACGACCACACCCTCGGACGTGATACGCTGATCGGCATATCCAAGCAGTCGCTCCTTCCAGGCCTCCGGCAGTGACGAGGCCCTGATATCGAAACGCAGATGTATCGAAGAGGAGACCTTATTGACGTTCTGCCCGCCCGCGCCCTGGGCCCGAATCGCCTGCATATCGATTTCACTATCGGGAATGGCGAGGGCTGCGTTAATTTTCAGCATCGCAAATTCAGAATGCGGGATTGAACCGAATAAACTTCGATAACGGTGCAGCTGTTATTTTTTACCCGCTTCCGGCGCCAGCATGGAGCCGGGATCAAGCAGGCGATCAAGCTCATCCTCCGGCAACACTTTCATTTCAAGGCAGAGCTGACGTACAGTCTTGCCTTCACCCACCGCCTTTTTGGCAATCTCAGCCGCCTTGTCATAGCCGATCACAGGCGCCAGCGAAGTCACCATACTCATGCTCCATTCGATCTGCTCTATACAATGCTCACGATTGGCCGCAAGCCCCGCAATGCACTTATCGGCAAACATTCGGCAGGCATTGGCCAGAAGCTTTTCGGACTCAAGCAGATTGTACGCAATCACTGGCAGCATCACATTCAGCTCCAGCAGACCCGAAGCCCCGGCAAAGGCGATTGCCGCATCGTTACCGATCACCTGCGCGCAAACCTGTGCGAGGGACTCGGCAATCACCGGATTGACCTTGCCCGGCATAATGGAAGAGCCCGGCTGCACCGCCGGCACACTGATTTCGCCTATACCGCAACGCGGCCCGGCATTCAGGAAACGTACGTCGTTGGCGATCTTCACCAAACTTACCGCCAGCGTACGAAGCGCGCCAGAGAGCTCCACCGCCGCATCCTGCGCCGCCTGCGCCTCAAAATGGTTGGCCGCCTCGGTAAACTCGATGCCGTAGGCCTTGGAAAGCTCATCGGAGACGCGCGCGCCGAACTCCGGGTGAGTGTTGAGCCCGGTGCCGACCGCAGTACCGCCCTGTGCCAGCTCGGCAAGCCTCGGCAATGTGGATTTCAAACGCTCAATTCCAAGCTCCAGCTGCCGCGCCCAGCCGGAAATCTCCTGCCCCAGCGTCACCGGGGTGGCATCCATGAGGTGGGTGCGGCCGATCTTCAGCACATCGGCATATTCCGCCGCTTTGCCATCGAGTGCTGCATGCAGCCGGGCCAGCGCCGGCAGTAATTCATGCATCAGCTGATCGGCTGCTGCTACATGGATCGCCGTCGGAATCACATCGTTGGAGGATTGCCCCATATTCACATGATCGTTGGGATGCACCGTCACTTCCGGGTTCAATTGAGCGCAGCGATGCGCAATCACCTCGTTGGCATTCATATTGGTAGAGGTTCCGGAGCCGGTCTGGAAGATATCGAGCACGAACTCGGCATCCCACATGCCATCCGACACCTCTTCCGACGCTTGCGAGATCAGTGACAGATGGTGCTGATCGAGCTTGCCGAGCCCATGATTGGTGATCGCAGCAGCCCGCTTGATCTGCCCGAGTGCGCGAATGAAGGCACGCGGGAAACGCAGACCGGAAACCGGAAAGTTTTCGATAGCGCGAGCAGTCTGCGCACCATACATGGCATCAGCCGGCACCTGCATCTCGCCCATGGAATCGCGTTCAGTTCTGGTATCGCTCATGATTTATCCCTCCTGGCACAAAGTATGGTGATATCATCGTCGCGCGAACTGCTGCCGAAAGCGGCCAGTGATGCCAGCAGCGTTTCGGGAAGCGCCTCGAGCGATCTGTCCCGGTTCTCTTTCAGCCATGCCTTCAGGCGCTCCTCTCCGAACACCTCTCCGTTTTTTCTGCCGCGCGCATCGGTCACGCCGTCGCTGTAGGCAAACAGCATATCGCCAGGGGTCATCGCCTGACAGGAGACCGGGAACTGAATATTCGGAGACAAGCCGAGCGGCGGTGAAGATGCCTCCAGCGATACAACCTTCTTGTCGCCGACCACCAATCCCGGCATATGCCCGGCATTCAGCCAGAAAATGGTATGGGCCTTCGGCTGCAACTTGGCGAGAAACATGGTCACAAAGCGACCGCCGGCCAATGTTTCGCACAGGGTGTTGTTGATGTAGCTGGCCGCCTCCTCAATGGGCAGATTCAGAAAGGCCATACCGCGCAGCATGGCCTGAAGATTGGCCACTGTAAGCGCGGCCGGATAGCCCTTGCCCGCCACATCGGCCACCACCAGCCAGATACGTCCATCGGGCAGAAGAATATGATCATAATAGTCCCCACCCACCGAATAGCAGCTCTGCTGAAAACCGTGCATGGCATAGCCCGGCACCTTTGGCGCCTCGCTTGGCAGCAGCCCCTGCTGAATCTCTGCAGCAATTTTCAAAGAGTCTTTCAAATCCTCCCGCTCCTGCAAACCGGACAGCGCCGTATTCAATCCACGGGCCAGCTGACCCATATCATCATCCAGCAGCACAGCCACCCGACCTGAAAAATTCCCCTGCCTCAGATAATTCAGCCCCTTGGTCAGCTCACCCGTGATCCGCCGCATGGTCGAACCGATCGAATAGGTGATGCCAATCGAAGTCATCAAACTGAAAAAAAACAGAATCGTCGCCTGCACAATGATAAAGGCCTGCTCGGCTTCATTACTCATTCCGAGGGCCAGATAGGCGTAGGTAGCCAAAAGTGTGGTTGGCACCAGCCCGGTAAAAATAAACATCACCCATGGGCGCCGTGAAATGCTGAGCAGGGCGCGAATCGGTCGCACTTCGTCAAGGTCATCCTGAAAAAAGCCGGATGCGACCAGCTTCTCACGCAGACTCACCATATAGGCCAGCGTAATAGCAACCGCCAGCATTGCAGTTAACAGCCCCATGCCGAAATAGCTGGTGAGGGCCAGCGATGCCAGCATCCGCCAGGTCAGGGTAACGCCATACGAAGAGGCCATCAGCGCGGCTGTTATCATCAGGTAGGTCGAAAAAATAAACCCTGCCATCAAAAATCCGCGAAACGCCCGGGCAGGCAGCGCCCCCATTGCCACATTCACCAGCATGCGAACCCGCCCCTCCCTGCGTTTCCAGAGAGCGGCAAATCGGCTCACCGGCGAAAACACCCAGATCGCCGTGCCTGCAAAGGCAATAAAAAAAAGTAACATATCACCAACAGTCGCCCAGACGGACATATTCAGGCTGGCGTGTACCCCGCCTATCGCCTCAAAAACCTGTGAGCCCCAGAAGATCGCCAGCAGTGGCCACAGGCGCAGCAGATAGCGCCAGGTTGCCATATATGCGGCATGGACATGTTGTGTGTGCGTCGACATATTTTGCGAATCTAAGCCATAGGGCACACAAGTCCATACAGACTATTCCTGCAAGGGATACTCTAAAGGCAGTAATTCATGGAAGTTTAATGCCGAAGCGCCTACCATGCGCATCGCTCGAAAGCCTGTTCGCCCTGCTGCCCTTGTTTTCCTGCTGTTAAAAAACACAAGAGGCTTACATGTCCGATCAATTATCTCCTGAAAATATCATTGCCTTCGACACGCTGGATCTGCATCCGGATGTGTTGAAAGGCGTTAAGGAAGCCGGCTTCCGTGCCGCCAGCCCCATTCAGGCCCAGGCCATTCCGGTCGTGCTCGAAGGTGGCGACCTGATTGCACAGGCGCACACCGGCACCGGCAAAACTGCCGCTTTTGGCCTGCCTGCCATGAGCCGCATCGATCCGAAAGGCGGGGTCGGCCTGCTGGTGATCGCCCCGACCCGTGAATTGACCATGCAGGTCTCCGAAGAGCTCTACAGGCTGGGCCAGTTCGCAGGCCTCCATACCTGTGCTATTTACGGTGGCCAGTCATCGCGCCGACAGGTCGATAGCGTGGCACGTGGTGCTCAGATCGTGGTAGCCACACCGGGGCGTCTGCTCGACCTGCTGCAGTCGGGTCGCCTGCCGAAGTTCTCGCCATCCATCGTGGTGCTCGATGAAGCCGATGAGATGCTTGATATGGGCTTTCTGGAAGATATTCAGGCCATTTTCTCCTTCCTGCCGGAATCGCGCCAGACTCTGCTCTTTTCAGCCACCATGCCCCCACCCATTCGCAAGCTCGCCGACCGGATTCTGAAAGATCCGCAGCACATCTCGGTCAAAACCCGTGAAACCACCAATATCAATATCGACCAGCACTATTACGTCATCGAAGAGTATGAGCGCGAAGATGCGCTGACCCGCCTGATCGAAGCCGAAGAAGCGGTCAAAACCATTGTATTCTGCCGCACCAAGCTTGAGGTGGAACGGCTGGCCACATCGCTTTCCGCCAAAGGACTCCCCGCCTTTGGCCTGCACGGCGATATCGAGCAGAGCAACCGCGAGAAAATCATTCGCGCCTTCCGTGGCGGTGCCGCTGAAATCCTGGTTGCCACCGACGTAGCTGCACGCGGGCTGGACGTCTCCGATGTATCCCATGTTTTCAACTACCACGTCTCCTTCAACCCGGAGAGCTATGTGCACCGCATCGGGCGCACCGGGCGCGCCGGCAAAAAAGGCAAGGCCATTACGCTGGTCACCCCGCATGAGCTGCGCGAAATTCAGAAAATCCAGCACAAAACCGGTAAGGAGATGACGCAAAGTCTGGTGCCGACCCGCGCCGAAATGCGCCGCCAGCAGGCAGGCAAACTCATTGAACAGATCAGGCGTCAGCCCCTGAATGATGAGGCAGCCAAACTGCTGCTGGCACTCGAAGATGAGATGGATTTCGCCCAGCTCGCACTGAAACTGATCTCGATGCAGCTGGAGCAGGAGAATATCGCCGGCCCGGAAAATATCGGCCTGCGCGGCGATAAACTGCGCCATGCCCTCGATCGCCTGAAAAATCGCCGGGATGGCGGCAAACGCAAAGGCCCCGGAGGGCGTCCTGGCAACGGTTTCCGGTCGGGGCACAAGCGCCGTTTCGATTCCCCGGAACGCCGCGACCGCAGTGATCGTCCGGAGCGCAAAGGTCCGGGCAAACCCTCCGGAGAAGCATACCCCGGTGATCGCCGTGGCGGCGAAGCCCGGCCTGTTAAAAAAGCAGGCGGAAAAGCCCGGGATGGCGATCGGTTCAGCGGCGACAAGTTCAGCGGTGACAAAAGGAAGTCCGGCCCGAAGGCCACGCACCGCAAGGGCGGGCCCAAGAAGCCCCGGAAATAAGCCGGAGCCTGATCTGTCCCCTTGGTCTACCCCTTCAAAAACAAGATAAACTGGTAGCAAAAAAACACCGCCAGCAAGGCGCCACCCGCCCCGCGCCCGACATGGCCGGGTTTACCGATGCCGTAAGCCAGCGCCACAACTGCCAGCGAGACACCCGCCATCAGCGGAAAATCGCGATACAGCACCACATTCGAAACCGGTGCGCTCTGGATCGCGCCTGCAATGCCAAGCACGGCCAGCAGGTTGAAGATATTCGAGCCAACGATATTGCCCACCACCATATCGCTCTCGCCCTTTCTGGCCGCCGCAATTGCTGCCGCCAATTCGGGCAGGCTGGTACCAACCGCCACGATGGAGAGGCCGATCACCAGATCGCTGATACTCAGCGCCGTAGCAATGCCCGAGGCTCCCCATACCAGCAGGCGTGAACTTACAACCAGCAGCAGTAGCCCGGAAAGCAGCCACCACCAGGCTCTCCTTACGCTATCCACCTTGCCAACCTCCTTCGCAAACTCCTGCTGCAAGGGGTCGGTATATCGCGTCCGTCTGGCCAGCCACAAACTCCAGCCGGTAAAACCCAGAATTCCCGCAATCAGCAACACACCATCGAATCTGGAAAGCTCGCCATCCCGTAGCAACAGAAATGCGAACGCCATCACCACAAACATCAGCGGTATCTCCCGGCGCAGGGTTTGCGAATGAATGGAGAGTGGCGCCACCAGCGCCGCTGCCGCCAGCACCAGGGCGACATTGGCAATATTGGAGCCGAGCGCATTGCCGATGGCCAGCCCGGGGCTCCCCTGCCATGCCGCAAAAGCGGAGACAAACATCTCCGGTGCCGATGTGCCGAAAGCAACCACCGTCAGCCCCACCACCATCGGTGACACACCCAGATGCACGGAGAGACCCGATGCACCATCCACAAAGCGGTCGGCGCTCCAGCCCAGCACCACAAGTCCAAGCGGCACCGCCAGCAGGTAAGGCCATATCTCCATCAGATGTTCTCCATAGAGTGCAAATCATCCCCTCGCATTTCCGAATATGCAAAGCGTCTGTGCTAAAATGGAAAACAGCACTGATATTCAGGATGAAACACCATGCCTTCGCCACCTGATGTAACCGGGCAAGAACCCAACACCTTTCCGCCGGAATTTCCGGGCGAAGCCGCACATGCCCTCTCCATCGAACAGGCGCTACAGCGCTTCAACTCCTCTCAGCATGGACTCAGCCAGAGCGAGGCACTGGCCCGGCTGAACCACTTCGGACCCAATGTCCTGCCGGAGTTCGAGCAACCGGGTGCCATCCGTATCTTTATCAGCCAGTTTGCCAATCCGCTGATCTATATTCTGGCTGCCGCGGCAGTACTTGCCATCCTCATCGATGAGTGGTCGGACGCGGGGTTCATTGCCGCTGTACTGCTGATTAATGCCATCATCGGCTCCATCCAGGAGCATTCGGCGCAAAAAGCCGCCTCCGCGCTGCAACAGCTGGTCAGAACGAGCTGCAAGGTGCTACGGGAAGGCGACATCTACGAAATCGATTCTGCGCAACTGGTTTACGGCGATATCCTGCTGCTCGAATCGGGCGATAAGGTCGCTGCCGATATCCGTCTGATACAGAGCCATGACCTCGAAGTGGACGAGTCGCTACTGACCGGCGAATCGCAAGCGATATTGAAACAGCCGGAAGCCAGCGCGGACCCTGAGGCGGTGATCGGGGACCGGCTCAACATGGCTTTTGCCGGCACCATGACCAACCGCGGACGCGGACGTGGCGTGGTGGTCGGCACGGCGCTCGATACCGAAATCGGTCGCATCGCCAGCGACGTACTGCAGCGCCAGCCCACCAAGGCGCCGCTGTTGGTGCGCATGGAGGTATTCACCCGCAATATCGCCATGCTGGTCGGTATGGCAGTGCTGCTGATGGCCGTTACCGCCGTGCTGGAAGGCACCTCAATCACCGAGATCTTCATGCTGGCAGTTGCGCTGGCAGTTTCGGCCATTCCGGAAGGCCTGCCGGTCGCACTGACTGTTGCACTTGCCATCGGCATGCAACGCATGGCCCGCCGTAACGTGATCGTGCGCAAGCTGGTGGCGGTCGAGGCGCTGGGCTCCTGCACCTTCATCGCCACAGACAAAACCGGCACGCTGACCATCAACCAGATGACCGCTCGACGCATCGCCTTTCCCGGCATGGAACCCTGGGAGGTGACCGGCGAAGGTATGCAGCCAGAGGGCGCGTTTCTGGCCGCCGACGGCACACCCGCACCCGAACGCGAACCGCAACTGGAAAGAGTCTGCCTGGCGGTGACTCTCTCTAACGACGCCTTTCTGGGGCGGCGCGATGATGCATGGGTGCACCATGGCGATGCGGTGGACGTCGCACTGCTGGTGATGGCGCACAAGGCAGGCATCAACAAGGCGGAGGCTTCCAACGCCTTCCCCGAGCTTGCCAGCATACCGTTCGAGTCGGAGCGCAAATTCTCGGCCAGTCTGAATGCCTCGGAGCGGGGTTCCGGGAAGGGGGCGGAAAAGGAGAAGCGGGTGTTCGTCAAAGGTGCTTTCGAGAAACTGCTGCCGATGTGCAATCGAATGGAGGTTCCGGGTCAGCCTGAACAGTCGATCGATATCGCCATGCTCGAAGCGCAGATGCACGAGCTGGCATCGGAGGGGTACCGCATACTGGCGGTGGCGCATGGAAGTATTGAATTGGACAACCCCGAGCTCTTCTCGGAAGAGCATCTCACCGGGCTATCGCTGCTCGGCTTCGTGGCCATGATCGACCCGCTACGCACCGAGGCGAAGGCGGCTATCGGCAACTGCCGCGATGCAGGCATCGAGGTCGCCATGATCACCGGCGACCACCCGGCCACCGCCTTTGCCATCGCCCGCGAACTGGAGCTGGTAGACGATACCGCTCAGGTGGTAACCGGCCCCCAGCTCAAGGAGGCGATGGAGGCGGGCAGGCTTGACGATTTGACCCGGACCGCACGGGTGTTCGCGCGGGTGGAGCCGCACCAGAAGCTCGATATCGTGCAATCCCTGCAACGGGGCGGGCACTTTGTTGCCGTTAGCGGCGATGGCGCCAACGATGCCCCGGCGCTGCGGGCAGCCCATGTGGGCGTGGCCATGGGTAAAAACGGCACCGATGTGGCTCGTGAAACCGCCGAACTGATCATCACCGATGACAACTTCTCCTCCATCGTCGCCGGTATAGAAGAGGGGCGCATCGCTTATGCCAATGTACGCAAGGTGATCTTCCTGCTGATCTCCACCGGCGCATCCGAACTGGTATTGTTCGCTCTCGCCCTGCTCACGGCGCTGCCGCTGCCGCTACATGCGGTTCAGCTGCTGTGGCTGAATCTCGTTACCAATGGCATCCAGGATGTGGCGCTCGCTTTCGAGCCGGGCGAGGGGCATGAGCTTCGCCGTCCACCGAGGGAACCGAAAGAGCCGATCTTCAACCGGCTGATGATCGAGCGTGTGGTAATCTCGGCGCTGGTGATCGGCGTAGCCGCCTTCCTGCTGTTCTATTCTCTGCTCAGCACCGGCATGGAGGTGGAGGAGGCACGCAATGCCACCCTGCTGCTCATGGTGCTGTTCGAAAATATTCACGTCTTCAACAGCCGCTCGGAGACCCGCTACGCGCTGGCGCATAATCCGCTGCGCAATCCGCTGCTGCTGTTCGGCACTGCTATTGCCCAACTGGTGCATATCGGGGCGATGTACGTGCCGTGGCTAAGCGAAGTGCTGCATATCAGCCCGGTGCCGTTCGCTCTGTGGCTGGAGCTTCTGGGTATCGCGCTAATCGTGCTGGCCGCGATGGAACTGCACAAGATGATTCGCCGGCGTTTCTTCCCTCAACACGTTTAGACAAAAAGGGCTCTGGCCCTTTTACTCCACACTAAGGCCCGCCAATTGGCGGGCCTTAGTACGCCTACAATATTGATTTCACTACTGCTGGAATCTTCCATCCATATATGTCGTCACAGATACCGTATCAGCCAGCGCTGAATACGTTGCAATTATTGCGCTAGGTATAAGATGTAAACCAAGTGATGAGGAACCCAGGTTCATAATATCATGCACAAGCGAAACCGCATGAAAACCAGGGAATGGTTCAAGTGGAGCCATTATAAGACTCCCCTGAGAGAAGAAGCTCGGCTTATTAGGTCCTCCTATTTGACTAGTAGCAACATCTACAGTTAATCCCTTCCCCTCATCGTAAAATCCATTTGGTCCAGCCGGTCCATGTCCTCTTTCTCTAGTTGCCCAATAGCCATCTGGGCTTCCAGTTTCATTTCGACTCAAATAATTAAAAGCTTCGTGTCCAAACCAACTTAATGCCGACATGCCCATACCCATAACAAAGCCTCTGGAAAAGCTTCCGCCCTGAAGTTCGGCGGAAGCACCACCAACAAGGCCCGTCATAAACACCCTTTCTACGCTATACTGCGGCTTAATCGTAATGCCAGGAGTCTTGGTGTTGTTGGCTCTAGGTCCTCCATCATAATACTCATTAACTTCCGACGTCACCCAAGCGGTAATAGCTCCTTTTGCAAAAGCTTGCCAGATTTGCCGATCCGACCCACCATACATACGGGTCATATGCGCTTGGTATGCCGCAGAGGTCCACATATTCCCCCCCATAACAAACCCGGTCACGACTCTTATCCATTCGTATTTCATGAGCATACGATTGACGAATCGATTTTCCGGCAACTTATCCAGCATTGGTAAGATTTTTCTATGCGCCACATGATGCGAGCGCTTCCAGTCCTTCTTGAATTGCTTAACAGGATTAACATCCACAATATCGTTTGCGGTCTTCCAGAAGTTCTTCCATGACCAGTTTCCTGACGGATCGGTATGTGCAAACGGATTATTGATCACATACGTGTAGCGGTTGTAGGTCTGCATATCCTGCGGCGCATCGATGGTCACATCCGCCGAGATGAAGCGGCCCAGAAGCGGATCGTAGAGGCGGGCATTCATGTTAATCAGCCCGACCTCGGCATCCATCTTATGACCGGTATAACCGCGCGTCGTCTGGGCGGAAACAGGGAAGCCAACTGCATCGGTGCCGTCCGGGTTCCGCGGCTTGCCGAAGGCATCGTAGGAGAGGCGCTCAAGCACTGCACCGGTAGCATCGGTGATCACGTTCATTGAGCCGAGCTGATCCTTGAGCACATACTTGGTCGTCGTCACCGTCGCCACCTGCTCGACGATTGCCGCCACACCACTGCCGCCACGAATGTAATGCGTAAACTTGGTTACGCCTGCCTGTGTCACCTGCTCGAAAGAGCCATCAACATACAGCGTCACTGCTCCACTAACCGTATCCGTCTTGCTGATACGCTTATGGTTAGCGTCGTAACCCGTGCTGGTGAAGGCATTGGCCGTGCTGATCGAGGCAGGCTTGCCAAACGAAGTCCAGGTAAGTGTACGCCCCGCTCCCGTCAGCATATTGCCATCCGCATCGTAGGTGTAGCTGTTGGCACCAGCTTGCGTCACCGCATGCACATGTGCCGGATCGGCGTAAGTATAAGCGCCGACATCGCTCTTGTTGGTGATGTTACCAATCACATCGTAGGCATACGTCTTGTTGGCAGGGCCAGTCACACCGGTGATACGGTTTAGCGCATCGTAGGTGAAGCTCTCCGTCCAGTTCATCACATAATCGGAGCGTGAGCTCAGGTTGCCCAGCGAATCATAGGTAAACCCGAGGTTCTGGATTGATCCGTCGGCATTCGGGCCGGATACAATCGCTTCCAGTCGGCCGGTCAACGCATTGTACTGATGGATCGTGGAGAGGCCGTTGCCCAGTGTCTCCTGCACGATACGCCCTTCATCATCCACCACATCGGCTGTCCAGTAAGGTGCACCGCTCACCGCATTGTTCACCGAGAGCAGATAGCCATATGCATTGTAATTGCGTTTCACCGCAAAGCCAGTCGGATAGGTGATCGTATCCACCTGGCCGATCGCAGTGTAAGTCATCCCCATAGTAAAGTTCGTACCGTTGATGGTGGTGCTGGTGCTGGACGGACGGCCGTAAGGGTCGTACGAGAACGTCTTGGCATAACCGCCGGGGCTTGCTTCGGATGAAATCTTGCCAACAGCCCCTGTGCCGACATCATAGCTCCAGGTACTGGTGCCCTCGGGCTCCGTACGACTGACCCTGCGGCCCAGTGCGTCGTAGACCATTGTCGAGGTCTGGTTTCGCGCGTTGGTCTGGCTGATTAGCTCACCGAAAGCATTATAGCCATAGCCCCAGGTGCCCATATCCGGATCGACCATGCCGGTTTTGCGACCCAGAATATTATACGTCATCGACACCACATTGCCGGCGTTATCCGTGGTGCTGAGCAGATTACCGAAAGCGTCATGTGCATACGTGATGGTGCCGTTCATCGAGTCCGTCACCTGCACCAGTTTACCGCGCACATCCCGCAACTCAATGCGAGTCTGGCCCAGTGCATTGGTAATGGTCTTACTCAAACCATTGTATGCCGTCGTTGTAACGCTAAGGTCCGGCTCGGTAATGGTAATAGCTCGCCCAATCGCATCGTATCCGTATGTTGTCCACTTCGGTGTGCCGCCTGATGCATACGGGGCGGACTTGCGGTAAACGCGACCCAATGCATCGTACTCCGTATCCATATAAATCTGTGCGCCGCTAAAACCGACAGCCACCTTGCGAGTCCCACGTCCCAGTGTGTCGTAATAGACCGTTGAGGCAGGCAAACCAGTGCTTTGTGTGATCACATAGTATGGCGCCGCATTGACCGTGCCATTGGCGAGAGTTTCGCCCAGATGGTAGGTAATCGTCGTGGAAGTACCATCGGCACGCGATTCGCCTGTCTTACGGCCGAAGCCATCGTGCGTCCAACTCGTCGTCAGCCCGTTCGGGCCGGTCAGGCTGGTCTTCACACCGAAACGCGCATCCCACGTGTAGCTCTCGCTGTGCCCCTTAGCATTGGTTGTCGAAAGAGGAAATTGGCCATTGGCATCATAAGTGGTGGTTGCGGTACGTGACGTTACCCCGTTACCGCTCACTGTCGTCGTTAAACAGTTCCCGAAGCCATCGTAGGTATAATCGGTTACCAGTTTGAGCGCAGGGTTATTGGGCTCGAGTGTTTTCTGGAGTAACTTACCTTGCGAATCGGACACAAAACTGACTGTGCGCGGACCAAGTGCAGTTTGCCCCGATATAACCGACTCCTCCTGTACCTGAACAGGAACTCCCAGCATCCAATTGAATGTATCGTTGTTATAAGTATTCGTTACCGTACGCGTAACACTCCCCGTTACCTCGACAGAGGTTAATACATTACCGAAATTGTCATACGTGGAACTGGTGGTAGCAGTAGCGATCGGAGTGCTTGTTCCATCGTTAATTTCATAGCTATTCGAAACAACCTGCGAAACATACGGGAAAACAGTCTTGCCATTGTTCAGGGATTTCTGCGCCATGGTCGCCTCCGACCTGGAGATCAACGTGCCATTGGAAAGCTTCTGCTCAGAAACACTTACCTGGCCAATGTACGGATAGTCCTGACGAAATGAGGTATATATATCAATACCGGTTGTCGCTTCGATTGATTTCATCCAGGCAAAACCGAGATTGCCGTAGCCGCTCACATCAGTCTTCATGCCACCATATGTGTAATCCGTAACATGCTGACCGCCTATACCATCATCCGAAGATACCTGCGATACGACATACAGTGCCGCCTGGATATCCAGCTCCGGATAAGCCGCGCCCGTGCCCTTGGTGTAGACACTAGAATCGGTCAATGGCTTGTAGGTGACACTGGTAACGCCACCTAAACCTTTAGAAATAGAGGAAATAATATCTTGATTCGTTGGATAATAAGCAACCAGCCAGCGCCCATCGCCATTGCCCGGAATCCACATATAGTCTGTCTTGCCATCGCCATTGAAGTCACCGAATTGCATGTACTGCGGACCACTATGATATGCATCATAACCGCCTATCGTTGAGGTAATCGCCGGCGCACTATAACTCGGCAGCGTAAACCCGTTGCCTGTAGAATATGCAACCAGCCAGCGCCCATCGCCATTGCCCGGAATCCACATATAGTCTGTCTTGCCATCGCCGTTGAAGTCGCCGAATCGCATGTACTGCGGACCACTATGATGGGCATCATAACCGCCTATCGTTGCGGGAATCGCCGGCGCACTATAACTCGGCAGCGTGAATCCGTTGCCTGTAGAATAAGCAACCAGCCAGCGCCCATCGCCATTGCCCGGAATCCACATATAGTCTGTCTTGCCATCGCCATTGAAGTCGCCGAATTGCACATAATGTGAATTACTATGACGGGTATCATAACCGCCTATCGTTGAGGTAATCGCCGGCGCACTATAACTCGGCAGCGTAAATCCGTTGCCTGTAGAATATGCAACCAGCCAGCGCCCATCGCCATTGCCCGGAATCCACATATAGTCTGTCTTGCCATCGCCGTTGAAATCGCCGAATTGCACATACTGCGGGGTACTATCAGAGGAGTAATAGCCTTCTATCGTTGCAGGGATCGCTGGTGTATTGTAACTAGGTAGAGTAGGAGTGTTATCGCCTACCGGCCAAGAAAACGTTGTGGGTGACAAACATGTAACTGCCCCATCGCATTCGGTCGTACTGATCAAGCGCGAACGCATGGTCGAGGCTCCGTATTCGTAGGTCAGCCGATAGTCGCGCACCAGAGTGGTGCCCACATAGGTCTGCACATTCTTCATCCGCACTGACACGCTGTATTTGGAGCCAGTCGTATAACCGTTGATCACATCCGTGCGTGTCTCATAAACGAACCGCACGCTGGCAGTGTTAGCATAATCTATCCGGTTGATATGGAAAGCGCCGTTGGCATTGTCCTCGGTGTAGGAGAAGGTGATTGCATTGCCGTTGCGATCGCTGATCTTGTTGATTGCCCAAACCGACACGTCCGTCTTGCCCTGTGCTTCGATACGGGAATCGGCTGTATTGGCATACTCCAGCGTCTGGCCACCTTTCGCCTCGACGCTGAACCAGGCCGGGCCACTGCCTGCCACACCATGGGAGATAATTCGGGAGAAGGAGTCGATCTCGGTGCGATACTCCGTGCCGTCCGCTCCGTAGATGCCGGTCACTGCCACCAGCCGCTGCCCATCCAGGCAGAAGCGGTCGTTCGCATCATAGTTGATGCTACCTCTTACGCCGTCTTGTATCATCGTTTGTGGACAACGCTCAATCGCAGAGAGGCCAGAGAGGCCCCAGCCCATGCCAAGAAGGCCATTCCCACCCTGGCTGTTGTATGAAAGCGCGAGGCCTGGCTGCATACCATTTACGCCCGGCGGCACCTCGATAGGAATCGAATAGGTGGCAGAGCCGGAGGCACTAACCTCAAGCGCATGGGCAGCATGAACCGCTCCCAGCATACAAAACAGAATTCCGGCCAAACGAATTGCGCGACTGAGCATAGCAGCCTCCTCTCCCGTGAATTGCGCTGGGAAGATTGCCCTGAATAAATGTCTATAACAACCATGTTATTCACTCAGTCTTTCACATGTCATATAGATACAAAAACCTGACAAAAGGCCCCTGTGGGGCCTTTTGCATTTCTGGCGGAGAGGGGGGGATTACTGGGCGCAAAGCGCCATCCCCTACTAGGATTTGAATTACGAAGCCCCTCGCTCGGCCAGGTGAGCCCGCATAGGGCCCTCGAACTCCGGGCCAAGATTGAGCCAGTACCGGGTGCCCTTCCGCTCACCGGTCATCACGAATGCCCCCAGTTCAACAAGAGACTGAAGATCTCTGCTAGCTGTCCTTGGGATTGCACCTGTAGCCTTCATGTACTTGTCGGCGGACATCCCGCCTTTGAACCCATCCATACCCTCTGCAAGCATCCGGGTAAGTGCCTTCTCTTGACGTTGGTTGATCTTGCCGCGAACCCGATCAAAAAGACGGGTTTTCTCAACAATGAACCTGACCAACTGGTGAGAGTACTTCGTTGCGTCAATGGCAACGGCAGCAAAATAGTTTAGCCAGATGTTTATATCCATTGTGCCTTTTTGGGTGATTTCTAACTGCTTATAGTATTCCTTTTTATTCGACTCAATCGGATGAGACAGGGCAAACAGTCCGGGACGGCCGCACGATTGAGCCAAAGCCTTCTCGCTCAATGCACGGCAGATACGTCCATTCCCATCCTCAAACGGATGAATGGCCACAAAATAGAGGTGTGCGATGCCGGCACGGGTTAGCGCCGGCAACGGCTTGTTACCTCCTGGAGCTGTATCGTTGAACCATTGGACGAAAGAATCCATCTCAACCGGAACCATGGCCGCTGGAGGTGCCTCATAGTGGACTACCGCCCTACCTTCATGCCCTGAGACAACCTGCATTGGATTCGGACTATTCCTGTAGTCGCCCACCGTCTTCACCAGGATTGACGGCTTTACAATACAAGGATGCCATTGATGAAGCTGATTATGCGATAACGGCTGATCATAGGTCTGGTAGTTGTTAAACATGAGAGCGGCAATTCCCGCCTCCTTGTCTCCTCCCAGGAGATGTCTTTTCGGGATCAAACCGAATTGTTGCAATAGGGATGAGATAACACTATCCCTGTTTAGCAGTTCCGCTTCGATCTTGGAACTCTTCAAAGCTTCTTCACTCATCAAATCGATGGTGAAACTCTGCTGTTGCTCCTCGGTGATAATCGATGCAGCACCAATAAGCTTCGAGGCCTCCTCTCTAAACAGAGCCTCTTTCTCAAGCAGAGCTGCCGAATCATACTCAAAATCAGGCCAGTTTTTGTGTTGCCACATCCATTTCATGGCATGGAATATAATACCCATGACCGATAAAGCAAGACTTATAGGACATTATTTGGCATTTAATGTCCTATAAGTCGAGCGATATAAGACATTTCTGAAATTGAAAACTTTGATACAAGGTTAGGATAAAAAAGGAGAGGGTGGGATTATTCGGGCTGGCGCCCTCACCCCTGCGGGGCCGCCCTCACGGGCGTTCAAATCGACAAGCGATTTGTCGAACCCTGGGTTCTCATCCTGCTCCCTCCCGAATAAAAAAAGAGGCCCACTTCGGGGCCTCCTTTTTTATCTGGCGGAGAGGGTGGGATTCGAACCCACGTGGCGATTTTCGTCGCCCAACCGATTTCGAGTCGGTGCCGTTATGACCACTTCGAATACCTCTCCGTTGGCGGGCGGCAAAGCATACGCATCACGCCCAAAGCCTCAAGCGGCTATTGCGGGCTGATTTTATACATGCTTCGCATGCCGCTTGAAAGCACCACACTTCCTACGTTGGTGACCCACAGCGCCTCCACACCGGGAGTTGCTTCGACAAGCTTCAGCCCCTCACCCGGGCCAAGCACGAACAGTGCCGTGCTCCAGGCATCGGCCGTGGTCGCATCCCCGGCCAGTACTGTCACGCTCATGCAACGGCTGGCCGGATAACCGGTCTGCGGATCGAGGATATGATGGTAGCGCTTGCCCTCGAACTCGAAAAAGCGCTCGTAATCACCGGAAGTGACGATGCTCTGATCGCCCTGCACCGGCAGATAGCCGATGGCGCCGGTTTTCCTCGGATGCCGAATACCGATCTTCCATGGCTTTCCGCCATGATTGCCAATCACACGCATATCGCCCCCGGCATCAACAATGGCATGGGCAATGCCGTGCTGCTTAAGCACCTCCATTGCACGATCGATGGCATACCCCTTGGCGATGCCGCCAAAATCGAGCCTGGCCTGCGCGCTATCACGCACCCATTTATCTGAAATCCTGCGAATCTCTTTTGCGCCGTGGCCGAGCAGCATATTGATTTGTGCGGCCTGAGGAGGAGCAACCGGTGCAGGCTCCTGCGAAAATCCCCACAGCAGATTCAGCGAACCCAGTCCGGCATCGAAGGCACCATGCGTCTGCTGCCGGATACGTTTACTTTGCAATAACAACGCGTCCACTTCCTGAGGAAGGGAGACAGGAACTCCCGGCTTGCTCTGGTTGAACTGTTTCACCGAATTGTCCAGTTCGCCGTAGATGGTGAACAGCGCCTCGATGCGCGTCATCTCTTCGGCCGCAGCGCGAATCGCCACCAGCGCCTGCTCCTCCGGCACACCTGAAACCGTGAAGTTGACGATGGTGCCGAGCATGAAACGACTCTCGCGCACATCCTCAGGCTGCGAATGGCATGCCGACAGCAGCAACAGTGCCGCGGCACAAAGACTGCGAATCAACAGCTTCAAGATTCGATCAGGAATCGCCGATATCGAAAGCGCCCATGTCGCGCAGGCGCTTGCGCCGCGCTTCCAGCAACTTCGGCACAGGAACGGCCAGCAACTCATCCAGCGCCTTCTCCAGCGTCTTGGCCATATTCTCCGCTGCGGTTTCGATATCACAATGCGCGCCACAGTTGCCCTCGGAGATAATGCCATCGACCAGCCCAAGTTTTTCCAGATCCCCGGCTGTTGGCTTCAGCGCCTCGGCCGCCTGATCGGCGTACTTGCGATCGCGCCAGAGAATCGCCGCGCACCCTTCCGGCGAGATCACGGAATAGGTGGAGAACTGCTGCATAAACAGGCGATCACCGACCCCGATGGCCAAAGCACCGCCGGAGCCACCCTCACCGATCACCGTGCAGATGATCGGCACCTTCAGCCCCGAGAGCTCCATCAGATTGCGGGCAATCGCTTCACTCTGGCCGCGCTCTTCGGCATCAATGCCGGGCCAGGCACCCTGCGTATCGATGAAAGTCAACAGCGGCATATCGAAACGCTCGGCCAGCCGGAACAGGCGCAGCGCCTTGCGATACCCTTCCGGACGCGGCATACCGAAGTTGCGCTTGATCTTCTCCTTGGTATCGCGCCCCTTCTGGTGCCCGACGACCACCACCGAACGCTCGCCGAAACGCGCCACCCCGCCGACAATGGCACCGTCATCCGAAAAGGCGCGGTCACCGTGCAGCTCCTGAAAATCATCAAACAGGCGCGGAATATAATCCATGAAATAGGGGCGATCCGGATGCCTTGAGAGCTGGCAAATCTGCGAACGGGTCGCCTTGGAGTAGGTCTGGGTCATCAGCTTGTCGCGCTTGGCGGTCAGCTGTTGCACCTCTTTGGCAATATTAACATCGGAATTCTCGCCCATTTGCGACAACTCATCGATCTTGGCAGTCAATTCGGCAATCGGTCGCTCGAACTCAAGATAACTACGTGCCATTCCGGCTTCTCCTCACTCGATCAAACTTTTCGCGCACAGGCTGCCATGTTTTGCAACGCAAATGCAAAGCCTCCGGGCCAAAACGCGCCTCCAGCAGCTCCTGCGCCGACTCATCCCAGCCCAGGGCATCGGGAACCTCAAGCTCGGCGGTACTGCCGCCGGGCAGGTGCACATGCAGCGCCAATACTACCTTGCCCGGCTTTTCCTGCATCATCGATTTCACCCGGGCAATGGTCATCTCATCCCAGGCAATGCTGCTGGTGGTGATTGTTGCCCGCGTGACCAGTTCGGGAAGAATATCGTCGATCACAGTAATACTTTCGGCCTTGAGATTCGGCTCCTCGCGCGTTTTATCAACGCTACCGGCGATCAGCAATGGTTTGTCGGCGGCAAGCATCTCCGCTACTTCTGCATAGAGCTTGGTGAAACAGACCATCTCGGCATTGCCGGTGAGATCCTCCAGCTGCACAAACGCCATCGGTCCGCGCGCCGCATGATGCACGCGCAAGCCTGCAACCCCTGCCGCCACCACCACCTCGGCGCCATCCTCCAGCTCACCGAAACTCGCCAGTGTGGCCGTACCCAGACCGCTGATGCGCCCCAGATACTCCTCCAGCGGGTGGCCGGTGAGATAAAAACCCAGCACCTCGCGCTCATGCAGCAGGCATTCGCCGACGCTCCATGGATTCGCTTCCGAAGCCGCTTCCGGCTCCGGTTCGGCCACCACAAACAGGGCGGACTGGCGCGCCGACATCTCCTTGCGCTTGCGGTTGGTCTGCTCGACCAGTGTGGAGAGGTTATCGAGAACATATTGCGGATTCTCGACGATCTCCTTCAGGGCCCCCGCTTTCAGCATCGCCTCCAGCACACGCTTGTTCATGGTGCCGACCGGAAGCTTCAGCAACATATCTTCCAGAGTGCGGAAACGGGCCGCTTCCTGATTCTTTTCCCGGTATGCCTCAATTTCACGTACGGTCGCCTCGCCGACCCCTTTCACCGCACCCAGCCCGAAACGCACCGCCCCCTGCTCGGGCAGAAATTCCCAGCCGGATGCGTTGATATCGGGCGGCAACACCGCGATGCTCATGTTTTTGCAATCGGAAATCAGCGCCGACACCTTGTCGGAGTTGCCCATATCGCAGGAGAGGGTGGCCGCCATAAACTCAAGCGGGTAGTGGGCTTTCAGATAGGCGGTCTGGTAGGCGATCAGGGCATAAGCCGCGGAGTGCGATTTATTGAATCCGTAACCGGCGAACTTCTCCATCAGATCGAAGATATATTCGGCCTTCTCCTCATGGATGCCGTTTTTGATCGAGCCATCCATAAAAATCTTTCGTTGCTGGGCCATCTCGGCCGGATTCTTCTTGCCCATGGCACGGCGCAGCATATCGGCCTGGCCGAGTGTGTAGCTGGCCAGCACCTGCGCAATCTTCATCACCTGTTCCTGATACAGAATCACACCGTAGGTTTCGGAGAGGATCGGCTCGAGCTGCGGCACCGCGTAGACCACCTCCTGCTTGCCGTGTTTACGCGCAATAAAATCATCCACCATGCCCGACTGCAGCGGCCCCGGACGATACAGGGCCACCAGCGCCACGATATCTTCAAAGCAGTCGGGGCGTATGCGGGTCAGGAGATCGCGCATGCCCGAGGATTCGAGCTGGAACACCGCCCCCGAAGCGCCACGCTGCAGCAGCCTGAAGGTAGCACCATCATCGAGCGGAATCATACCAAGATCGAAATCAGGGGCCTGCTTCTTCACATGCTCACAGGCCATATGCAGTACGGTGAGGGTTTTCAGGCCCAGAAAATCGAACTTGATCAGCCCCACCTTCTCGGCGCACTTCATATCCCACTGCACCACCATGCCATCTTCGCGCGGATCCTTGTAAAGCGGTGCGGTTTCGACCAGCGGCTCCCGCCCGATCACCACGCCGGCAGCGTGCTTGCCTGCGTGCCGGTGCAACCCTTCAAGGCGCGTGGCGATATCAAACAGGCGTGCTACTTCGCCATCCTTATCGAGCATCTTCTGCAGGCGCGGCTCGGTGGCCAGCGCCTTCTCCAGCGTGATATTGAGATCGTTCGGCACCAGCTTGGCTATCTCGTCCACCTTCGCATACGGCATATCCAGTACGCGACCCACATCGCGCACCACCGCCTTCGCCTTCATCGAACCGTAGGTGATGATCTGCGACACGTGGTCACTGCCATATTTTGCGGTTACGTAGTCGATCACCTCGCCGCGCCGGTCCATGCAGAAATCCACATCGAAATCGGGCATCGAGATACGCTCGGGATTGAGGAAGCGCTCGAACAGCAATCCGTAGCGCAAGGGATCGAGATCGGTAATACCGAGCACATAAGCCACCAGCGATCCTGCACCCGAGCCACGCCCCGGCCCCACCGGGATATCGTGCTGCTTCGCCCAGCGGATGAAGTCGGATACGATCAGAAAATAGCCCGGGAAACCCATCTTCTCGATCACATCGAGCTCGAAACTGAGCCGCTCCTCATACTCCTCGCGCTTCGCATCCGGGATGCCGGCCACAATCAGCGGCCAGCGCTCGGAGAGACCATCGGCTGCAAGCTTGCGGATGTATTGCTTAAGCTCCATACCATCCGGGGCCTGAAAATCGGGGAGCTGGTAGTTGCCGAACTGCAGATCGACATTGCAGCGGCTGGCGATGTGGATGCAGTTCTCGACTGCCTCCGGCACATCCTCGAACAGCTCCTGCATATCCTCATAGGACTTCAGATGGCACTCCGGCGTGTAGTGGCCGGCCACATCGTCATTGATGGTGCGATTCTGTTGCAGGGCGAGCATCGCCTCGAAAGCGTGGAAATCCTCGCGCGCAAGGAAATGGGCGTTATTGCTGGCAACCAGTGGGATCTCTGTTTCGTGCGCCAGCTCGATCAGCATGCGGTTCAGATTCTCCTGCCCGGCGGCGCCGTGCCGTTGCAGCTCGATGAAAAAGCAGTTTTCCCCGAAGATATCCTGATACTCCAGTGCCACACGCCTGGCCGCCTCGGCATCGCCCTTTTGCAGCAGGCGCTCCACCTCGCCATCCCAGCCGGAGGAGAGCGCGATCAGGCCATCGGCATATTTCCGAAGCAAGGCTTTATCGACGCGCGGCTTATAGTAGAAACCTTCGAGATAACCGATAGAGACCAGTTTCATCAGGTTCTGCCAGCCCTGGTTGGTGCGTGCCAGCAGCACGATCTGGTGGTAGCGCGGCGCGCGCGAACCGCCCCCGGTGCTCTTAACCTGATGATCGTCGCAAACATAGAGCTCACAACCGAGAATCGGCTTGATGCCCCGTTTCATGGCAGCGGAATAGAACTCGACCGCACCGAAGAGATTGCCGTAGTCGGTCAGTGCAAGAGCCGGCTGTCTGAGCTCGGCGGCCTTGTCTAAAAGTGCCGACACCGACGCCGCGCCGCCCAGCAGCGAAAAATCGGAATGAACATGCAGGTGGGCAAACGGTGCGAATTGCATCGCGCAAGCGTAACACCATCCCGGCAGTTGTGCGACGCCCGAACCGCCAATTCCCGGGCTGGAAATCACTCTTCGTTTTATGCTAAGGTCCGTACTGTTATTGTGAATTGTGTGGGGGTGTTCAGATGGCTTTTGTCGTCACCAAGCTTTGTCAGGACTGCGTCGATACGGCATGCGTTGCTGTCTGTCCGGTCGACTGTTTTTATCAGCCAAGGGAGATATCTGCCGAGCACCCCAACATGCTCTATATCTCGCCCGAAGAGTGCATCGACTGCGCCGTGTGCGAGCCGGAATGCCCCTGGGAGGCGATCTATCCCGAAGAGGATGTGCCGGAGGTGTTCGAAGCGGACATTATGCTCAATGCCGAGTGCGATATCGACCGCGATGCCTTTGTGCTGGCCGAATCGAAAGAGCATACGCCTCCTTCCGCCGACGAGGTTGCCGCCAACAAGGCCAAGTGGGGCCTGTAAGCTCTTTTCGCCTACATGCACAATCTGATGACTGACGCACGCCCTGCCCTGACCGGCATGGATCGAGCCGACCTGCTGCGGCTTTGCGAAGCCGCCGAGGTGAAACCATCGCATGCGGAACGATTGAATGCCTCGGTATTCCGCTATCAAATTACGGATGTGGATCAAATCCCCGACCTGCCGAACTCCCTGCGCAGCTACATCAAAATCAACCTGCGCAACATCGAGCCGGAGTGCCTCGCCGACCAAAAGGACAGTGATGGCACCCGTAAATTATTGCTCAAACTCCCTGACGGCGGCGAAGTGGAGACCGTGCTGATCCCGACCGCCGGGCGGCTGACACAGTGCATCTCCACGCAGGTGGGTTGCGCTGCCGGCTGCACCTTCTGCCTCACCGCCAAGGGGGGACTGGTGCGCAATCTCTCCGCTGCCGAAATGGTGGCGCAGCTGATGTACGCGCAAAACACCTCCGGCGAAAAGGTCCGCAATATCGTGCTGATGGGCATGGGCGAACCGCTGCACAATTACGATGAGGTGGCAAAATTCGTGCGCATCGCCGCCGATCCGCAAGGGCTCGCCTTCTCCCCCAAGCGCATCACCCTCTCCACCTCGGGGCTGGTGCCGGGCATCCGGCGCATGATCGAGGAGAAGCTCCCCTGCTCACTTGCCGTATCGCTGAACGCCACCACCGATGAGGTGCGCGAAAAGATTATGCCGGTGAACAAGAAATACCCGATTGCAGTACTTATGGATGCCTTACGGGACTACATCGCCGCCTTCGGTAGGAAACGCGTGCTGATCGAATATGTGCTACTGAAAGGCATCAACGATTCGCTGGAAGATGCCAGGCGGCTGGTAAAGCTACTCGATGGCATCGATGCCACGGTGAACCTGCTGCCGTTCAACGCGCATGCCGGCAGCGAATTCGAAAGCCCGGACGACGAACAGGTCTCGCTTTTTCGCGCCGAACTGGTGAAAGCCAGCCTCGTCGCCGTAGTGCGCGAGTCGCGTGGCCGAGACATCTCTGCCGCCTGCGGCCAGCTGCGCAGCGAATCACGCAGAAAAGCTATTTAGCTCCTTCCGCGAACGTCCGCTTTCGGCCAAAAGCGGACATTGAAGCCATCTAATCCTAGCTCTCCGAGAACATTTCTAGTGCTAGCAAGAAAGCTTCAAGGCCGTTGTTCCGCCTAGAGAAACAGTGAGCATGTTTGACCTCGAAGTCCAGTTTGGCCAGACGCCTTTCCATGCGTTCAACCATGTCGTGCCACCTTCTATCGAGAAGGGCGAAGTCACAATAAGAAGTGGAAAGAATTGCATGTTGATAATCAACAGTGTCATGGTCTGTAAAAGGGGCCTGTTGGTCTATAACAATATTTCGAAGAAGCTCGTCCATGATGACTTGCATACGAGACATATCTCGCAATGCCTTAGAGCTTGTCGCTCGTCTTCTATAATTTGGGTCCTGACGCTGCTTATTAACTATGTCTGCAATACTTTTATTAGACTCCCGGAATCTTTCTCCAAGTCGATCACGACTGTCTGAGATGGCAGTTAAGATGCCGTTGAATGAAAGAGGATTCACTCCTTCGGGGCGGTTCATAGCAAAGCATTTAAGAAACTCACAATCGTCCGGAGGCCGCAAGTTCCGATCGTTTATTTTCAGAGCTTCTCGCTCTAATGTAGTGAAAGCTGACAATGCGAAGAATACATTTGGCAAAATCCTATTCAGGAATAGCTCAGCCTGAACAGCATGGCTCATATCGTCAGGCCCAGTAAACTCAGCGAGATTCTGGTGAGACAGAAGTAGTGTTCCTTTTGCATTATGAAGAGCATTAACGAATCGATCTTGAAGACTTATATCATCGGAAAAGAGCCGAATCGCCCAATGATCCAAATAAACGGTTGGAGCATCAAAAGTCTGCCTTAGCTCAATCTCTTGATCTGGTCTGATATTGAACGCTAAAGACATGGCTCACTCATGTCTGATACTGTATATCAAATAATAGATGTCCGCATTTGGCCGAAAGCAGTCATTCAAAAAGTTTTAATAGCCCTGCCTCGTCGATCACTTCAATGCCAAACTGCTGCGCCTTGGCGAGCTTGGAGCCAGCGCCGGGGCCTGCCACCACCAGATCGGTCTTTTTCGATACGGAACCTGCAGGCTTCGCCCCCAGCTCGCGCAGTTTCGCCTCGGCGTCACTGCGACTCATCGATTCCAGCGTGCCGGTGACCACCACCGTTTTACCTGCCAGCGGGTGATTCGCATCCACCACCTTGGCGGCCAGCGGTGCTGGCCATGCG
>JBNLAN010000028.1:0-38497 GCA_050302175.1 Mariprofundaceae bacterium
AAGGCGACCATCGAGTCGTCGATAAAGGCGCTCACATTGCGAGCATGCCAATCCTGAATCATCTCCGCATCCCACACCGGATCGAGCAACCGGAACCCCGCCTCGCCGCTCTGCTGCTTGCCAAGCACATCGCCCGCACCCCGAAGCTTGAGATCGAGTTCGGCGAGCTCGAAACCGTCGTGGGTTTCGGTCATCTTCTGCAATCGCTCCATAGCGGGTGATGACGCATCCTTGCTGGCGAGCAGCATGCAAAACGATTGCTCCTGCCCGCGCCCGACCCGGCCGCGCAATTGATGCAATTGCGCCAGGCCGTAGCGCTCCGCCTGCTCGACCACCATCAGCCGGGCCTCCGGTACGTTCACCCCCACCTCCACCACCGTGGTGGAAACGAGGATGCGGCACTCCCCCTTTGCAAACGCATCGAGCGCCTCCTGCTTCTCGGCCGCCTTCATGCGCCCGTGCAGCCCCAGTACCCTCTCTTTCGGAAAGCGTTTTCTGAGCGCCTCCACCCGGCTGACCACCGATACGCCATCCTCATCCTCGTCGATACGCGGCACCACCCAATAGATGCGTCCGCCTCCCTGATCACTCCCCTGATCCAGAATGCGCTGCATACCGTCCGCCAGCTGCGGAAGTTTCTCGTCGCGGATCACGCGTGTCTCCACCGGCTTGCGCCCCGGCGGCAGGCCGCGCATCACGCTCAAATCCATATCGCCGTAGAGAGCCAGCGCCAGCGAGCGCGGAATCGGCGTGGCGGTCATACCCAGCAGGTGCACCCCCTCACCCTTTTCCGATAACCCCCAGCGCTGGCGCACACCGAAACGATGCTGCTCATCCACCACCGCCAGCCCCAGACGTTGGAACACCACATCCTCGACGATGAGGGCATGTGTGCCGACCACCAGCTTCAAGCCACCGTTAGCAAGCGACGCCAGCAGCGCCTTGCGCTCCGAGGCTTTGGTGCTGCCGGTGAGCAGTGCCACTTCGATCCCGAGCGGGGTGAATAGCTCAGTGAGCGACTGGTAGTGTTGTGCTGCCAGCACCTCCGTCGGCGCCATCATGGCGACCTGCAACCCCGTATCCATGGAGCGGCAGGCGGCAAGCGCCGCCACCACGGTCTTGCCCGCTCCCACATCTCCCTGCAGCAGGCGATGCATGCGCACGCCGCTTGCCATGTCATTCCCAATCTCTCCCAGCACCTGTTGTTGCGCTTCGGTGAGCGCAAACGGAAGCGAGACGGTAAGTTTACCGGCAAGAGCTTCCGAACCGCATACGGCAGCCTCGCTCTCAGCCGTGCGCTTCTTGTCCCGCATTAGCTCGAGGTAAACCGCGAACTCCTCCAGTTTGAGACGTCTGCTCGCCATCCGGATACTGTCGAGCTCAGGTTCCTCGTCGACGGCATGCAGGGTTCTGAGTGCTGCCCCCATACCGGGAAGATCGGGGAACAGGGCATCCAGCGGGCTGGTACTCGCCTTCGGCACCAGCAGCAATGCATGACGCAACAGTGATTCGAGCTTTTTCGAACTGAGCCCGGCCAATCCCGGATAGACCGGACGCCAGCCGGGATGGAATCGCTCTAAAGTGCTCCATTCGGGATGATTCATCTGCAGACGATTATTCCAGCGCTCGGGTGTACCGCGCACAGTAATGGTGTTCCCCTCGGTGAGCCTTGCATCGGTCATCATGTAGCCGGAGTGAAAAAAATTGAGCATGATTGATGCACCATCTTCATCCACCAGCTGAAGCTGTACCTGCCGATTGCGCCCAAAGCCACGCGCACGCCGGCTGGCAACATGCCCCTGGATGCGTGCCGCCAGCCCCTCCTGCAGCGCCTTGATCGGAATAATTTCATGATCGTCGATATAGGTCTTCGGATGGTGCAGCAGCAGATCGCCCAGTGAAGCGATGCCACGCCCCACAAGCTTTTTGGCAATGGCGGGCCCTACCCCCTGCACCAGTGAAAGCGGCTGCCGCAGGAAGGCATAAAGATTCTGCTCAGGCGTTTTCATAACCGGAAGGCTTCAATCACGGCGCAGCTTGTCGGAGACCGCCATCGGGGTCGGATAGTTCATCACAATCAGATAGGGTGAAACGAGGAAGGTGAGAATGGTGGCCGCCTGAATCAGCATGGCAGCATTCGCGCCGATCACACCTTTATTGAGTGCCAGCACAGCTACCAGTAATGAAAATTCACTGGCCTGCCCGAGCCGGACCCCCACCTCTGTAGCCATATCCTTACCTTCACCACTGTAAAGCATGATCGCCGCATAGATCACCGGCTTCAGGCTGAGAATCAGCACGGCAAGCAGAATGGCCAGCCAGATCACTTCCCCGGCAGCAGTGAGATCGAAGCCGGCACCGATTGAAAAGAAAAACATCACCAGGAAAAAATCGCGCAACGGGCGCAGACGATCCGAGAGAAACATCGATACCGGATGCGAAGCGAGTGCAACTCCTGCAACAAAGGCTCCCATTTCACGCATCAGACCGGAAAACTCCGCCAGCTCCGCCATTCCGAGACACCAGCCGATAGCGAGCAGAAACAGATACTCCTGAATTTTGTCGAAACGGCGCATTAGCGGGAACAGCATCCATCTCGCTGCTGCAAAAGCGACAAAAAACACTAGCGGCAACGTCACCAGCGGCATCAGCATTTCGGGCACTGGCTGACCCTTGGACCCCATCACTTCGATCACGATCAGCAGTGCAATGGCAAGGATATCCTGCAACAGCAGAATGGAGATGATCACCTCGCCGGTATGCTTGTGGTGCAGCACGGTGGTCGGCAACAGCTTCAGGCCAATAATGGTGCTGGAGAAAACAAGGCAGGAACCAATCAAAAAGCTCTCGGCCGCCGAATAGCCCAGGATATGGCAAACCCCGCCACCGACCAGTACGAACAAGAGCGCACTACCCACCGTAATCAGGGTCGATTCACGCATCATGTTCAGAAGTTTGGAGGTGGGCAGATTCAGCCCCAGCAGGAAGAGCAGGAACATAATCCCTATATCAGCAATCTGCTGCACGCCATGCGTATCGGTGACCCAGCCAAGCAGCGATGGCCCCACCAGCAATCCCACCACGATATAGCCGACCATCAGCGCCTGACGCGCAAACAACACACCTGTCGCAACCAGTGCGGAGCCCGCAAAAATCAGGAACATAGTGAACAGAAGCGATTCGGAATGCATATCAGCTCACCCCAGCATGCCGCATGCCGGAAAACAGAGGAAGCGTGGCAGCGGCGGCTATGGTTCCACCCGGAATACGAGTGCGCCCAGTGGCGGCACCACGATCTGAATCGAATGCGGCCGCCCCATCCACGCCTGACTATCGGACTGCACGCCGCCATGATTGCCCTGATTGCTACCGCCGTAGTGCTCGGCATCGCTGTTCAGAACCTCGCAGTAATATCCCTCTTCAGGCACACCCAACCGATAATCGTAGCGCACAACCGGCGTCAGATTGACCACCACAATCGCCATGCCGCCGTTTTTATCGCGCCGCAGATAACTCAGGATCGACTGCTCTGCATCATTACAATCGATCCACTCAAAACCGTGCCCTTCAAAATCGATCTCATACAGAGCCGGGATGTCGCGATAGACCCGGTTCAGGTCGCGCTGTAACAGTTGCAGGCCCTTATGTGGCTGATTGTTACTCTGATCCCATTCCAGCCCCTGATCGTGGTTCCACTCCTGCCACTGCCCGAACTCCAGCCCCATAAATTGCAGCTTCTTGCCCGGATGGGTATACATATAGGTGTAAAGCATTCGCAGATTGGCAAACTTCTGCCAGTCGTCACCCGGCATTTTGCCCGGCATCGAGCCTTTGCCGTGCACCACCTCATCATGTGAAAACGGCAGGATGAAATTTTCGGTAAAGGCATACATCATCGAGAAAGTCAGCTCATGATGATGAAAGGAGCGATGTACCGGTTCATGCGCCATAAAACGCAGCGTGTCGTTCATCCAGCCCATATTCCACTTCATGGTGAAACCCAGGCCCCCGAGGTAGGTCGGGCGACTCACCATCGGCCACGAGGTGGACTCCTCCGCCATCGTCACCGCACCGGGATGACGTTCATGCACCAGATGGTTGAACTGCTTGATAAACTCGACCGCTTCGAGGTTCTCGCGCCCGCCATATTTGTTGGGCATCCATTCGCCATGCTTGCGCGAATAATCGAGATAGAGCATCGAGGCCACCGCATCCACGCGCAGGCCATCGATATGGTATTGATCGAGCCAGAACAGCGCGGAGGCAATCAGAAAATTACGCACCTCATTGCGGCCGAAGTTGAAGATATAGGTTCCCCAGTCCTTGTGCTCGCCAAGACGCGGATCCTCATGCTCATAGAGCGGGGTGCCATCGAAACGGGCCAGACCATGCGAATCCTTCGGAAAATGCGCCGGCACCCAGTCGAGCAGCACGCCGATCTCGTTCTGATGACAGAAATCCACGAAATAACGGAAATCGTCAGGGCTGCCGAAACGGCTGGTCGGCGCAAAATAGCCTACGGTCTGATAACCCCAGGAGCCATCAAAGGGGTGCTCGGTGATCGGCAGCAGCTCGATATGCGTGTAGCCCATCCACAGGCAGTACTCCACCAGCTGGTGTGCCAGTTCACGATAGCTCATGTAATCGTTGCTATCGCGCCGCCATGAACCGAGGTGTACTTCATAAATACTCATCGGCTTATCCAGCGCCTGCCGATCGGGGCGTTGCGCCATCCAGTAGCTATCCTTCCACTTGAAACTCTTCGGATCGTGCACGATGCAGGCGGTTTTGGGGCGCACCTCCATCTGCTGCGCATACGGATCAACCTTACTGAACACATCACCGTTTTTGGCACGAATCTCGAACTTATAGACCTCGCCCTCGCACAGGCCCGGCACAAAAAGCTCCCAGATACCGGAAGAGCCGCGCACGCGCATCGGATGCTCACGCCCGTCCCAGTGGTTGAAGTTACCAATCACGGAGACCCGGTCGGCAGAGGGGGCCCATACCGCAAAGCCAACACCTGCGACCCCTTCATGCTGGCGCACATGCGCCCCCATCAGATGATACTTCTCGTAGTGGTTGCCTTCGCCGATCAGGTGCAGATCGAAATCGGAGAGCATCGGCGAAAAGCGGTAGGCGTCGCCCTCTTCCCACTGGTGTCCCTCACCATTCTCAATTCGAAACGTATAGGCTTTCTCAAAATCTGCCTTCTTCTCAACGTGCTCAAAAATATCGGTGCCTTCAATCCGCTTCATCGGCTTCGGCTTGCCACCCTCAAACACCACCCACACCTTTTCAGAGCGAGGCTTGAAGGCACGAATCACCATTCCGCTACCTGACTGGTGTCGTCCGAGATAGGCAAAGGGATCGTGGCTTCTGGCCTCGATAATGGCGTAGGCCTCGGCATCCGGTTGCTTTTTGCTCATATCAGACTTCCCTCTCTGTTGCTTCGAAGCACCGCTCATGTAACCACCGTCGGCCCATTGCGCCCTGTAAATTCGGCCAGCCTTGAAAGCGCCTCCACCGCCCGAATTAAATCATCCAGGGCCTCATTTGCATCGAGATGGTGGAGCGAAACATCCGCCTCGTAACTTTCAAGGTAGATACGAATGGTGGCTCCCTCGGTGCCGGTGCCGGAGAGGCGAAAAATAATGCGCGCACCATCCTCAAACATCACACGGATACCCTGCCCGCTACTTTCCGAACCATCCACCGGATCACGATAGGCAAAGTCATCGCACGCCTTCACAATGCGATCGCCAAAGACGCTGCCCGGCAGCTTGTCGAAACGGGAACGCAAATGCGCCATCACCTTATTGGCCGCACCCGCATCCACCCCTTCATAATCGTGACGCGAATAGAAGTTGCGTCCGTATTCTGCCCAGTGCTCGCGCACGATCTCCTCCACCGGCTGTTTGCGCACCGCCAGAATATTGAGCCAAAAAAGGATCGCCCACAGCCCGTCCTTTTCGCGCACGTGGTCGGAACCGGTGCCGAAGCTCTCCTCGCCGCACAGGGTCACCTTGCCTGCATCCATCAGATTGCCGAAAAATTTCCAGCCGGTCGGAGTTTCGAAGCATGGAATGCCCAGCTTCTCCGCCACACGGTCAGCCGCCTCACTGGTCGGCATAGAGCGCGCAATCCCGGCAATTTTTGCATAGCCGGGCACCCGATGCGCATTGGCCGCAATCAGCGCCAGTGAATCGCTCGGGGTCACAAAAAAGTAGCGCCCCAGAATCATATTGCGATCGCCATCGCCATCGGAGGCTGCGCCAAAATCGGGCGCATCCTCACCAAACATGCGAGCCACCAGCTCTTCGGCATAGGTGAGATTGGGGTCGGGGTGGCCGCCGCCAAAATCTTCCAGCGGCACCGCGTTCATCACCGTACCCTTCGGTGCACCCAGCCGGTTCTCGATAATTTCACGGGCATAGGGTCCGGTCACCGCATGCATCGAATCCACCGCGATGCGAAATCCTGAGCCCAGCAGGCCACGAATCGCTCCGAAATCAAATAGCGATTCCATCAGCTCGGCATAATCGGCAACCGGATCGATCACTTCGACCGCCATCCCCCCCAAACTGCTACTGCCTAAATGCTCAAGATCAACATCCTTTGCCTCGATCATCTTGTATTCGGTGATCTGCCTGCTGCGCTCATAGATCGCCTCGGTCACCTTCTCGGGTGCGGGGCCACCATTACCGATATTGTACTTGATACCGAAATCTTCATCAGGGCCGCCGGGATTATGGCTGGCAGAGAGAATCATGCCACCATAGGCGGCATGTTTACGGATCACACAGGAGGCTGCAGGGGTAGAAAGAATGCCACCCCGCCCAACCAGCGCACGCCCGAAACCGTTGCCTGCCGCCATTTTCAGGATGATCTGGATCGCATCGCGATTGAAGTAGCGGCCATCGCCGCCCACCACCAGCGTCTGCCCCTTGAAGTCGCCGATCACGTCGAACACCGACTGTACAAAGTTCTCGAGATAACCCGGCAACTGAAACAGCTTCACCTTCTTGCGCAACCCCGATGTTCCCGGTTTCTGATCCTCGAAGGCTTGCGTGGCATGGATTCTGACCGACATCTATCCTCCCTGTGAACAGCTCGATGATAGCCAAAATACCGCTTCTCTTCCATCGCTATTTGGCCGCCTCTTTGCTTTTATTGCCAAGGCTGCAGTGATACAATGTCGTGCAAGGTGGGAGGTTCCAATTCATGTCCAAGTCGAATCAATCAACTCAACCGGGTAGTATCAAAGTTGAACGTAATATCAGTCGCCTCACCGCCAACACACTTGCCCTGGTACTGGCAGGCGGGCGTGGCTCAAGACTGAAGGCGCTGACCGACTGGCGTGCCAAACCAGCGGTGCCGTTCGGGGGTAAATTCCGCATTATCGACTTCCCGCTCTCCAACTGCATCAACTCCGGCATTCGCCGCATCTCGGTGGTCACGCAATACAAGTCGCACTCGCTACAGCGCCACCTGCAACGTGGCTGGAGCTTCCTCTCCGGCCAGTTCGGCGAATTTCTCGAGGTGCTCTCCGCCCAACAGCGCATCGGCGAGGGCTGGTACGAAGGCACCGCCGATGCGGTGTATCAGAATCTGGACATCATGCGCCACCACAATCCCGAATATGTGCTGATTCTGGCTGGCGACCACATCTATAAAATGGACTACGGCAAGATGATTGCCGCACACGTCGCCAAAGGTGCGGATATCACGGTAGGGTGCATTCCGGTTGCGCTAAAGGAGGCCACCGCCTTTGGTGTCATGGAGGTCGATAGCGAAGATCGCATCGTTGAATTCGCCGAAAAGCCTGAGAATCCGAAACCGATGCCAGGCGACCCCGACAAGGCGCTCGCCTCCATGGGTATTTATGTCTTCTCCACTGCCTACTTGCGCGAGCGACTGAAAGAGGATGCGAAAAACGAATCATCCTCACACGACTTCGGCAAGGATTTGATCCCGCACGCCATCGACAATGCCAATGCCTTTGCCTTCCCGTTCGTCAATGCCAACACTGGCGCACCCGGCTATTGGCGTGATGTAGGCACCATCGATGCTTACTGGGAGGCCAATATCAACCTCGCCACGCTGGAGCCGGATCTGAATATGTACGACCAGGCGTGGCCGATCTGGACCGATCAGGAGCAACTGCCGCCTGCCAAGTTCGCCTTCAATGATGATGACCGCCGCGGACAGGCTATTGATTCACTGGTCTCCGGCGGCTGCCTGATCACCGGCTCCACCGTCATCGATTCGGTGCTATTCTCCAATGTGCGTGTACACTCCTACTCTCATGTCAGCAAAAGCGTGATTCTTCCGGATGTGGAGATTCAGCGTAATTGCCGCATTCGTAACTGCGTGATCGACAAGGGCACCATTATTCCGGAAGACACCGTTATCGGCGAAAATCCGAAGGAAGATGCGAAGCGTTTCTATGTGAGCGAAAATGGTATTGCACTGGTCACACCCGATATGCTGGGGCAGGAACTGCACGGCCTGTAAGAGACGACTAAAATCCAAGCTCCTAACAAGGATGAAAATATGACTCAGCCTTTAAATGTTGTTTTCTGCTGGCATATGCACCAGCCCTTCTACCGAGAGGCAGAATCGGGCCGTTACCATCTGCCGTGGGTCTATCTGCATGCGATGAAGGATTACACCGACATGGCCATGATTCTGGAGCAGGTGCCAAGCGCCCGCGCCGTGGTCAATTTCGTGCCCTCGCTCACCGCCCAGATCGACGACTATGCGCTCAAGATTCGCAGCTGGCTGGATGAGCAGGGTGAGCTCCCCGACCGTCTGCTAATGGCTCTGGCGCATGAAGAGGGCGAATTTGATGCCGATACGCGCGACTATCTGCTCGAAACCTGCTTCCGGCTGAACCACGAGCGTAATATGCAGCGCTATCCGCAATATCAGCGTCTGTGGGAGATGGCCGAGCACGCCAAGCATCACGAGGGCGCCGATTATCTCGGCCACGACTACTTCACCGATCTGGTCACCTGGTATCATCTGGGCTGGATTGCCGAAACCCTGCGCCAGAGCAATTTCGTGGCACGCCGCCTGATCGAGAAGGGGCGCAATTTCAGCTATCAGGATCGCCGCGATCTTATCACGCTCATTGCCGGACTAATGACGGAAATCCCGGCCCGCTACCGTAAGCTGCACGATGAGGGCAAAATCGAGCTCTCCACTACCCCATATGCGCACCCGATCATTCCGCTGATGCTCGATTTCAAAACGGCGCAAGCGACCGTCTCCGATGCCGAAATCCCTGATGAGAGCTATCCGGATGGCCGCGCCCGCGCCATGGAGCACATCGAGCTCGGCAAGCGCATGCACTACGAGGCCTTCGGGCATGAGGCTGGCGGCTGCTGGCCTGCCGAAGGGGCGGTCTCGGAGGAGACGCTGGGCCTACTGGGTACCGCAGGATTTCGCTGGGCTGCCACCGGCGAAGCGGTTCTGCACCATTCGCTGGAGCGCAATTTAAGGGAGCATCATGAGCTACCCTACGAGCTCTACCATCCGTGGCTGATCGGACATGGCCAGGAACAGATCGCCTGCTTCTTCCGCGATGACCGCCTCTCCGACCTGATCGGTTTCGAATATTCGCGCTGGAACACCTCCGATGCCGTTGCCAACTTCATGCATGAGCTGGCCACCATTCGCCACCGTATGCACGGTAAGCATGCGCCTGTGGTCGCCATCATTATGGATGGCGAGAATGCATGGGAGCACTATCACGAAAATGCGGTGCCGTTCCTCACCGATCTCTATCAGGCGATTGCTGAGCACAACGACTACCAGCTGACCACTTTCAGCGATTACCTGCACCAATATCCAGCTACACAGCAGCTGGAGAAGCTGGTGCCAGGCTCGTGGGTTTACGGCAACTTTGCCACCTGGATCGGTGACCATGCCAAAACCATGGGCTGGAAACTGCTGATCGAGGCCAAGCATGCCTATGATGCTGCTGTAGCCAGAGGTGAGCTCGGCGAAGCGCAAAAGCAGGCCGCCACCGAACAGCTGCGCATCTGTGAAGGTTCCGACTGGTGCTGGTGGTTTGGCGACTACAACCCCGGCCCTGCGGTGCGCGATTTCGATGCGCTTTACCGGCAGCAGCTCAAGAAGATCTATACCCTGATCGGCCATGTACCACCCGCCTCACTGGACACCCCCATCTCCAGGGGCGGCGGCCATGCCGAGGGTGGCGGCACCATGCGCAGGGGAAGCAGCGACTAGTGAACAACTGGAATGCACGCCGCCGCGCCGGCGTCCTTTTACACCCCACCTCCCTCCCCAGCCCTGGCCCCACTGGCACACTGGGCGTGGAGGCGTTCCAGTTTATCGATGCTCTGGCCGAGTCCGGCTTCACAGTCTGGCAATTCCTGCCGCTCGGACCCACGCACGGCCACGGCTCGCCCTATGAATCGCTCTCATCGCTGGCCGGCAACCCCAACCTGCTGGATCTGTGTGAGTGCGTGGAGCAGGGCTGGTTAAAACAGGGCGATTTCGAACAATTCACACACGGTAAAATCGCGCCGGATGCCGCGCGTGCGCTGGCCGCCAAAGGCTTCTGGAAAGCGTGTCAAAGCGATCACAACCTTACCGCTGCCATTGCTGCCTTCCAGCAGGCCAATCGCGACTGGCTGGATGACTACGCGCTGTTTGCTGCCCTCAAAAAAGCCACCGCCGACAAACCGTGGTGGAAGTGGAAAACCGCCCTGCGTGATCGCGACCCGACAGCACTGGCGCAAGCCGGTAAAAGCGAGCTTGAAACCGTACAGCAGACGCTGTTTGAGCAGTATCTCTTTTCCCTGCAGTGGGAGCACCTCAAAACACACGCCGAGGCACGCGGAGTACTGCTGTTTGGCGATCTGCCAATCTATGTTGCACACGATAGCTGCGATGTCTGGACCAACCGCCACTACTTCACCGTCAATGATGCAGGCCAGTGCGATGAGGTGGCAGGAGTGCCGCCTGACTACTTTTCCGATACCGGCCAGCGCTGGGGTAATCCGCTCTACCGCTGGGATGTGCTTGAGAAAACCGGCTTCAACTGGTGGGTGGAGCGCGTGCGCATCCAGTTTACCCGCATGCATATTATGCGCATCGATCATTTCCGCGGGCTGGAAGCATACTGGGCTATTCCGGGTAAGCGCAGCGATGGCATGATCGGCGAATGGCGCAAAGCACCCGGCGGTAAGCTACTGGCCGCACTTAAAAGCGAGCTTGGGGAGCTGCCACTGGTAGCGGAAGATCTGGGCCTGATCACGCCAGAGGTGCATGCCTTACGTCAGCAATTCGGACTGCCTGGCATGAAAATTCTGCAATTTGCCTTCGGCGGTGATGCACATAATCCCTATCTGCCACACAATCATGAAGTGGATATGGTGGCCTATACAGGCACCCACGATAACGATACCAGCATGGGCTGGCTGGCTCATGCGCCCAAGCATGTTATCAAGCATATGAAAGAGTATCTGGGGCAGCCCGTTGAACCTCAGCCGTGGCCGCTGATTCGCGCCTGCCTTGCCTCGGTGGCCTGCCTTTCCGTGCTACCGATGCAAGATTTATTGCAGCTCGGGCACGAAGCGCGCTTCAACACTCCGGGCACACTGAAAGGCAACTGGCAGTGGCGTATGCATGAGCACGCCTTCACGCAAAACCTGCGCGAGCGCATGCAGACGCTCAGCCGGCTCTACGGTCGCTAATAACTAATCAGCCGGGTAAAATAGCGTCGGATGCACCATCCAGCACACGCCCCAACCATCCTTGCCCCGCTCAAGACACAGCACTCCGGCATTTTTAAATTGCACAGCTTCGCGCCCTGCGTCTCCGCTCAGTAATAGCCCCGCAAGCCGTGCGAGATGCGGCAGATGCCCCACCAGCATCACATCTTCACGAAGCCCTGCAAGCCTCTCAACCCAGATCGCGGGATCATCGTTGGGGCTGAGCCCTTCGGTTTGCTCCACGGGCAGATTTCCCCACCCCTCGGCAAACATCGCTGCGGTCTGCTCCGCCCGCAACTTGCCACTGTGGAAGACCGTGGTCGGGCGCGGTTTCTCAAACAGGCTCAGAAAGCCGGCCACACGCGCCACATCCTCACGCCCCTGATCCGAGAGCGGCCGGGCCGGGTCTGCAGCCTCATCCATCGCCAAACCATGCTGTGCCAGATAGATACGCATCTCCCCCCCTGTAACAAACCTTGATTTTAACTATGCAGAACGCATCATCTCTGCATCACGATCCGCATGCAAGGAGCCCAGCCGTTGCCAGTTCTTAAATCTCCAGCCGATATCGAAGCGATGCGCCCGGCCTGCCAGCTGGCGGCGGATACACTCGTGATGATCGAGGAGTATATCCGTCCCGGCATCACCACCAACGAAATCAACGATATCGTGCACGACTACACCATTATGAATGACGGCATCCCCGCCCCGCTCAATTATCATGGCTTCCCGAAATCAGTCTGCACTTCGGTCAATCATGTGGTTTGCCACGGTATCCCGGGCATCAAGAAGCTGCAGGATGGCGATATCATCAATGTGGATGTCACCACCATTAAAAACGGCTGGCACGGTGATACCAGCAAAACCTTTTTTGTGGGCAAGCCCACCCCGAAGAGTGAAAAGATCGTGGCGGTGGCGCGTGAGGCGCTGGAGATCGGCATAAAAGCCGTGCACCCGGGCGCCACGCTTGGCGATATCGGCCATGCCATCCAGAGCTATGTGGAATCGAATAAATGTTCGGTGGTGAAGGAGTATTGCGGGCATGGCATCGGTCGCGTGTTTCATGAAGACCCGCAAGTGCTGCATTTCGGCAAGGCAGGCACCGGACTGAAGCTGGAGAAAGGGCTGGTTTTCACCATTGAGCCGATGGTGAATCTGGGCAAGGCTCCGGTGAAAGTGCTAAATGATGGGTGGACAGTGGTGACGCGCGACAAATCGCTCTCGGCGCAATTCGAGCACACCATCGCCGTCACCGACAATGGTTACGAGATTCTCACTCTCCCTACTCCAACCTGACGTCACATTCACAGTTTCCTTACCCTGCATCTATTGCAGGCATACGTAAAAACAGGACAGAACGAGCACGAGAAATTTTGTGTTCTGCATTCCATCCTTGCCCTTGCGTTGTGAACACGATCATTTGTAAGCTTGGTGCAAACAAAACTGTGACCGGGAAAAGATGGGGAAGGATTAAGCGACGATGCAATATGGACATCACAGATTCATTCGTGGCGCGACCAAACCTGTCACGGTCATGTTCACCGACATTGTAGATTCAACGCGCTATTGGGATGTGCAGGGGGATCTGCAGGGCCGCCTGATGGTGGATCAGCACAATCGGCTTGTGTTTCCCGTAATCAAGAAATTCAAAGGCAAGATTATCAAAACCATTGGCGATGCGGTGATGGCATCGTTCCGCTCTCCCGACAATGCCCTGCGTGCGGCCATTGGCATCCAGCAGGCGCTTGCTGCCTACCGGGCCAAGAATGAAAACTTCAATCTGGAAATCAGAATCGGTATGCATACCGGCGGTGCGATTGTTGAGAAAAGAGATGTGTTTGGCGATACGGTCAACATTGCTGCGCGTGTTGAAGGCGAGAGCGATGCCAACGAAATCCTGATCTCGCAAGACACCAAAGAGAAGCTGGAAGATGATGACTTTCACCTCAGCCGCAAAACCAGTTTTGTACCCAAAGGAAAAACCAACCGAATCGTCGTTTACAGCTGCGACTGGGAAAAAGCATACAGCCAGACCGAAGGCATCGATTTCGATGCCATTCTGCCGCTGATGGCACAGCAGCGAAATGAGATTTTCATTCAGATTGCTGCAGTATTCGCCCTTATTTATTACATCATTCACAACTACCTGCGCTACCTGCTCGCCGATCAGGAGTTCGTCTACCTTATGACATTCAGTCCGCAGAAGATGATGATCAACCACCCATTTGTAACCGCCGCACTGGTAATCGCCACCTTCTTCCTGGTGCGCTTACTGAAATATCTCACCGTGGTTCCCATTCTCCCCTTTCGTTTTCTTAAGGCAGGCTTCGGCTATGCCATCACCTTTGCGGGGGTGCTTGCCATTTTGACCATGCTCCCGGCCGAATACACCGGCAACAGCCAGCAGACGTTCCGAGAATCGAAACACCTGTTTGTGAAGGTATTGCAAAACGAATCCAATGTTCGCACGGAGCCTTCGCTCACCGCCGAGGTGATTTTCAAGGCCGATGATGGCGATCTTTTCCTGCTGGCAGATGTGAGCAGAGGCAAAAAGACGGTATGGAATAAAATCCTGATCGGTCTGGAGGAGTATGGCTGGATTGCGCGCATCATCCCCGCCTCATACGGCGTGGCCGAAGAGCGTCTGACCATTGCCAACAAGCACTACATCAAATATCTGGATATTTATGCCTTTCTTGCCGGAATCATCGGTGCCCTGTGGGGATTTTTCAGCTTTTCAGTCCGCCCCCTGTAAGGCGTATCCACCTTTTGCATAAGGGTGGCTAGCGGCCCAGCTCTTTCTCCACATCGAGGATACGCATGGTGGTGGCAATCACGCAATCCGGATTCAGCGACATCGACTCGATCCCCTCACGCACCAGGAACTCGGCGATTTCCGGGTAATCGGACGGAGCCTGCCCGCAGATACCGATGTATTTCTTGCGCCGCTTGCAGGCATCGATCGCCATTTTCAGCATCGTTTTCACCGGCTCCTGCCGCTCATCGAACACATGCGCCACCAGCGCCGAATCGCGATCAACGCCCAAAGTGAGCTGGGTGAGATCGTTGGAGCCGATGGAGAAACCATCGAAAATATCGAGGAAAGCATCCGCCGCGATCACATTGGCCGGAATCTCGCACATCACATAAATCTCCAGCCCATCCTCGCCACGCTTCAGCCCGTGCCGCTCCATCTCCGCCAGCACCTTCTGCCCCTCCTCCGGGGTGCGGGTGAACGGAATCATCAGACAGACATTCTTCAGCCCCTTGGCCTCACGCACCATACGCATCGCCTGGCACTCCAGTGCGAATGCCTCCCTGAATGCATCGGAGTAGTAACGCGACGCACCGCGGAAGCCGATCATCGGATTCTCCTCCTCCGGCTCGAAGGCGCTGCCGCCGATCAGATTGGCATATTCGTTCGACTTGAAGTCGGACATACGGAAAATCACCTTCTTGGGGTAGAAGGCGGCGGCAATCATCGACACTCCCTCCGCCAGCTTCTGCACATAGAAATCGACCGGCGAATCATAGGCGGAGGTGCGCCGGATGATCTCCGCCTTAACGGTTTCATCCTCCGGTTTTTTATCATCCAGCTGATCGAAACCGAGCAGGGCATTCGGATGCATGCCGATGGTGTTGTTGATGATGAATTCGAGGCGGGCCAGACCTACGCCGTCGTTGGGGATGGCGGCAAAGTCAAATGCCCGGTCTGGGCTTGCCACATTCATCATAATTTTGGTTTTCGGGCGATTGAGTGTACCTAGCTCCAGCTTGTCGACCGAGAATGGCAGCGCTCCCTCATAGATATAACCTGTTTCCCCTTCCGCGCAGGAGACAGTGATCATCTGGCCGCTTTTGATGGTGGAGGTGGCGGAGCCTGTACCAACCACAGCAGGCAGCCCCAGTTCGCGCGAGATGATCGCAGCGTGGCAAGTGCGGCCACCGCGGTTGGTGACAATAGCGGCGGCGATCTTCATGATCGGCTCCCAATCGGGGTCGGTCATATCGGTGATCAGCACCTCTCCCGGCTCCAGTTCATGGATATGCGAAGCATCCTTGATCACACGCGCCACGCCGGTGGCAATTTTGCCGCCCACGCTTTTGCCCTCGATCAGCACCTTACCCCGCTCTTTCAGTGCATAACTCTCGAGCACACTGCCATCCATCTGCGCATGCACGGTCTCCGGGCGCGCCTGCACAATAAACAGTTCGCCGGAGATGCCATCCTTGGCCCATTCGATATCCATCGGCTGCGGATGACCGGCAACCTTTGAGTAGTGCTCCTCGATGGTTACAGCATATTGCGCCAGCGTGACCAGCTCATCCTTCGTCAGACAGTAGCGCTGCTGATCCTCGACCGGCACCGGCACGTTCTTGGTCGGCTGCTTCAGCGAATCGGAATAGATCATCTTGATTGCCTTCTCACCCAGATGCCGGGAGAGCACCGGCGTGAAACCTTCTTTCAAAGTCGGCTTGAATACATAGGCCTCATCGGGGCTCACCGCCCCCTGCACCACATTTTCTCCGAGTCCGTAGGCGCCTGTGATGAACACCGCATCCCTGAAGCCGCTTTCGGTATCGATGGAGAACATCACGCCTGCACTGGCAAGATCGCTTCGCACCATCTTCTGGATACCGGCGGAAAGCGCCACCTTCATGTGATCAAACCCCTTATCCACCCGGTAGGAGATAGCGCGATTGGTAAACAACGAGGCGAAGACGCGCTTCACCGTCTCGATCACATGCGAAGCGCCACGCACGTTAAGATAGGTCTCCTGCTGACCGGCAAAGGAGGCATCAGGAAGATCCTCGGCAGTGGCCGAGGAGCGCACTGCCACGGCAAGTGGCTTCTCAGCATACTCTTCCATCAATTGCGTGTAGGCGGCCTCGATCTCTTTTTCCAGTTCGGGAGGCATCTCGGCATGTGCCAGCTTGTGGCGAAGATAATTGCCGCAACTGGCCAGCGCCTCCACATCGCCGGTATCGAGCCCTGACAGTGTCTTCTCAATCTCTTCCTTCAGACCGTTGTGCTTCAAATAAAGCCAGTAGGCATCGGCAGTGGTGGCAAACCCGTTCGGAACCTTGATCCCCTTGCCGGTCAGCTCCCGGTACATCTCTCCGAGCGAGGCATTCTTGCCGCCCACCATTGGCACATCGGAAATCTTCAGCTCTTTGAAAAAACGAATATATCGCATAACAGCTCCGTCCAGTCAGATATGATTCGGTTCGGTGACCATACGCGAAGTTTCAGGGCGGCCCCTTCCCTAGGCTCCTGAAAGCAACAGTGAGGCCATCGACAGCGACCCCATGCTGACCCCTTCGTTGAACAGGTGTACCGTTTCCCCTGCTTCACGCATACCCAGAATATAGAGCAGTGGCAGGAAGTGCTCATCGGTGGGAACCGCCATTTTCGCCTCCGGCCCCAGTTTCTCCCAGTGAATCAGAGCCTTGTCATCACCCGCCAGAATATGTTCGCTCACCTTGGCATCGAAGGCCTCCGCCCAGTCGAGCCTGGCCTCCTCATCCCAGATGATGGCGGAGAGATTGTGTACAATATTGCCGCTGCCAATCACCAGCACACCGCGATGGCGCAGCCCGGCAAGCTGGCGACCCAGCGCATAGTGCTGCTCCGGACTTCGGTTCAGATCGAGCGATAATTGCACCACCGGAATATCGGCTTCGGGATACATACGGCGGAGCACCGCCCAGCAACCGTGATCAAGCCCCCACTCTTCATCAAGATGGACCTCTTCATCGGAAAGCAGACCACAAACAAGTTCGGCCAACGCAGGCGAGCCGGGAGCCGGGTATTGCACCTCGAACAGCGCCTTGGGAAAGCCGCGAAAATCGTGAATGGTTCGCGGCTTCTCCATGGCGGTCACCGAAATACCGTCGGTCTGCCAGTGTGCCGAAATGCAAAGGATTGCACGAGGCCGTGGCAAGGTTGCCGCCACCTCGGCCATGCCGCGCGAATAGCGACTCTCATCAATGGCGTTCATCGGGTTGCCATGGCCGACGAACAGCGCCGGCATCACAGCGGATGATTCAGGGAATTGCCCGGCGGCAGTCGTCACTTACAGATCAAGTAAAGGAGCTGCCGGATACTCCAGCATCTCCTTCACCTTCACCAGAAACTGCACTGCGTCCCGGCCATCGATCAGGCGATGGTCATAGGAGAGCGCCAGATACATCATTGGGCGGATCACAATCTCATCATCAACCGCCACCGGACGCTTCTGGATGGCATGCATACCGAGAATCGCCGACTGCGGCGGATTGAGAATGGGGGTGGAGAGCAGTGAGCCGAAAACGCCGCCATTGGTGATCGAGAAGGTGCCACCTTTAAGATCATCCGGCATCAAACCACCGCTTCGCGCCTTCTCGGCAAAGCCGGCGATGCGGCGTTCGATCTCGGCAAAGCCCAGTATCCCGGCATCGCGCAGCACCGGCACCACCAAGCCCTTATCGGTGGAGACCGCAATACCGACATCGAAATAGTTGCGATAGACCACATCCTCACCATCGATAAAGGCATTCACGGTGGGGAACTGCTGCAACGCTTCGCAGCAGGCATGCACGAAGAATGACATGTAGCCAAGACCTACATCGTATTTGGACTTGAAAGCATCCTTATACTTGGCACGCATATCCATCACCGGCTGCATATTCACCTCATTGAAGGTGGTGAGAATAGCGGCGGTGTTTTGCGCCTCCTTCAAGCGGGCGGCAATTCGTTTACGCAAACCTGTCATCGGCACACGCTCTTCGAGCTTGCCCTCGTCGGTCGCTGCCTGCGTTACAGGCCTGGCCTGCGACACCTTGGCAACGGGCTTCTCCAGCTCTTTTTTCGCTTCGGGTTCAACAGGCGGTTCGGTTTCGACTGGCTTTTCGGGCTCGGCAACCTTTTTGGATTTAGCCGCTTTTTCGGGTGTGGCCTCCTCCTTCCTGGCAGCAGCCTTTTCGTCCACATCAATGTAGGCGATCACTTCGCCAGGATGCACCAAGTCGTCCACCTTTTTGCTAATACCGGTAAGTACCCCCGGATCGAGTGCTGTGATCTCCATGGTGATCTTGTCGCTCTCGACTTCGGCCAGCACCTCATCGACCGCAACCACATCCCCCTCCTGCTTCAGCCAGCTGATCAGCGTTGCCTCGGTTTCGGACTCTCCCAGACTCGGAACTTTGATTTCCACTTTAGCCATGTAGCCTTCCCCTTCTTCCTTTCAAAACAGAGATCCGTTCTGCAGCCAACTCAATGCTGCGGTGGCAATTTGCCCAGTGCCGCCTGCACCAGCCCCTCCTGCTGCTCGGCATGTTTCTTGGCCGAACCCACGGCAGGCGGTGCCAGCGGCGGCCGTGCCACAAAGGCGATCTTTTGCCACTCGTGGTGCATGGCACGCTTGAGATCGGACTTGATCATCAGCCAGGCGCCCTGATTCAGCGGCTCCTCCTGCACCCACACCACCTCTTTCGCATTCTTGTAGCGACCGAGCTCGGAGCGCAGTTCTTCGCGTGGAAACGGGTAGAGCCGCTCGATGCGCACAATGGCGATACCCTTTAAATTTTTCAGCTGCCGCTCGCTCAGTAGATCGTAGTAAACCTTACCGCTACACATCAACACACGATGCACACCCTCAGTTCCGAGGGAATCATCAGGCTCAGGCAATACGGCATGAAAATGCCCCTCACTGAATTCGGAGAGATCGGAGAACGAAAGTCGCTGGCGCAGCATGCTCTTCGGAGCCATCAGAATCAGAGGCTTACGCACCCGGATCATGAACTGGCGACGAAACAGGTGGAAAAGCTGCGCAGGCGTAGTGGGGCAAACCACCTGCATATTCTCCTCTGCGCAGAGCTGCAAGAAACGCTCCAGCCTTGCCGAGGAGTGCTCGGCCCCTTGCCCCTCATAGCCGTGCGGCAGCCACAGTGTGAGTCCGCTCATACGATTCCATTTCGACTCGCCCGCACAAATAAACTGGTCGATCACCACTTGTGCATTGTTGGCAAAATCACCGTACTGCGCTTCCCAGATCACCAGCGCCCGCGGCTCGGCCACCGAATAACCGTATTCGAATGCCATCACCGCCTCTTCGGAGAGCATGGAATCAACCACAATCAGGCGCGAGAGCTCACCTTTGCCGACCTGTTTCAGCGGCAGGAAGCTCTTGCCGGTTTTCTGGTCGTAGACCACGGCATGGCGATGGAAGAAGGTGCCGCGCCCGGTGTCCTGCCCGGAGAGACGCACCCAGCCGCCCTGCTCGAGCAATGAAGCATAGGCCATGATCTCGGCACAACCCCAGTCGATGGGCTGTTTGCCATGCATCATCTCGATACGTGCATCGAAAATCTTCTGCACCTTCTTATGCAGCTCAAAACCATCCGGCACCCTATGCGCCTCGCGCACCAGCCGGGACAATGTATCCGTATCCACCGTGGTATCAGGTTCCGCATCGGCCCTCTGGAAGCCCTCCCAGCGCCCATTCAGGCTATTGGGTCGGGCAGGTGCTTCGCCGCTGCGGCGCACCTCATCAAGATGCGCGCGGTAGGCCTCGACCATCTGCTCGGCCTCCCCCTCTTTCAGAACCCCCTCTTTCACCAGCTTATCGCGATAGCTCGACTCCACGGTCGGGTGCTCGGCGATCTTGCGATACATCACCGGCTGCGTCACCGATGGCTCATCCGCCTCGTTATGCCCATGGCGGCGGTAGCAGACCAGGTCAATCACCACATCATCCTTGAAGTGATAGCGGTAATCGATCGCAAGCATTGCCGCCAGCGTCACCGCCTCGGGATCATCACCATTCACATGCAGAATCGGCGCCTGCACCATCTTGGCGATATCTGTACAATAGAGGGTGGAGCGGGAGTCGTAAGGGTTGGTGGTAAAGCCGATCTGATTATTGACCACCACGTGGATGGAGCCGCCAGTACGAAAACCGCCCAGCTTCGAGAGATTCAACGTTTCGGCCACCACCCCCTGCCCGGCAAAGGCGGCATCGCCATGCACAAAAATCGCCATCACTTCATTGCGGGCGGTATCGCCGCGACGGCACTGGCGCGCGCGCACCGAACCCGCCGCCACCGGCGTGATGATCTCCAGATGCGAAGGGTTGAAGGCGAGCGACAGATGCACAATGCCGCCAGCAGTGCGGATATCGGAAGAGAAGCCCAGATGATATTTCACATCGCCCGCGCCCATCTCGGCATCAGCAAACTGACGCCCCTCGAATTCGGCAAAGATATCGTTGCTCGACTTGCCCAGAATATTGGCCAGCACATTCAGGCGTCCGCGATGTGCCATCGCCATGATCACCTCACGGGTGCCACGGCTGCCGGAGTGCTGAATCAGCGCATCGAGCAGTGGAATCAGGCTCTCGCCCCCCTCCAGGGAAAAACGCTTCTGTCCGGCATAGCGGGTGTGCAGAAACCGCTCCAGCTCTTCGGCATGCATGATCTTGTTGAAAATATGGCGGCGGGTATCGGCATCGAAGTTCGGGCGCGACTGAATGCCCTCCAGCCGTGACTGCAGCCAGTGCTTGCGCGCCGAATCGGTGATATGCATGAACTCCGGCCCGATCGAACCACAGTAGGTGTTTTCAAGGATGCGTACGATTTCACGCAGAGGCAACCTGCCTGGCCCAACCATATCACCGGTCGGAAACTCCACATCGAGATCCTTCTGCGATAGCCCGTAATAGTTGAGCTCCAACTCAGGGCTGGGCTGAACCGGTTGCAGATTCAGAGGGTCAAGCCGGGCATGCAAATGACCATGTACGCGATAACCATGTGCCAGAAAAATAGCGCGGGAGGGATACTCGACATCGAATGTTTCGCAAGGAACCGGGCGCCCTGCGGCCTGGACACGATGCGAAGCCCGCATGCGACGAATCACCTGCTGATGCCCGACATCGCCCTGATGCTGCAGGCCGCGGAAATAGTCCGCCCAGCTGGCCGGAACCGAATGCGGATCGGCCAGGTATGCCTCATAGAGCTCGCCGGTATAGGCGCTGTTTTCAGAGATCATCTCGGCCATGTTTCGTCGTAAAGCCGTCCCGGTATTCGAATCGTGGCGATCAGGCGGCTTCATGAGACGCTCCCGGGTAGTGTGCACAGGCACACGGAAAAGAAGGGAAACCTGAAAACGTCAATCATGGGGCTAGTTATAGCCCAATCGTTAAAGTGTTGCTAGAGAATTCAGGCGCCGGAGGTTTTTTCGGCTTCGATCGCCTGCAAGGAGTCAGCCCCCGCCTCTTCAAGCAGACGAAAATAGACCTCTTCCCGGTTCACCTTGATCGAACGCGGCGCAGCAATTCCCACACGCACCTGCCCGCCCTTGACCGACAACACCTGCACCTGCACATCGTCACCGATGGTAATGGTTTCCCCTACTTTGCGCGCAAGAATCAACATAATGATACAACACGCAAAAACGGGGCCAGATTAGAAAAAGCGGGCAAGCAGCCTGCACACCTCCTCTGTTGTGACGACTATTCCTCGGCGTCGAGCCCGAAAGCGGTGTGCAGCGCACGGATGGAGAGCTCCACATACTTCTCCTCAACCACCACCGTCACCTTGATCTCACTGGTGGTAATCATCTGGATATTCACGCCCTCTTTGGCCAGCACATCAAACATCTTTTGCGCCACACCGGCATGCGAGCGCATGCCCACGCCGATCACCGAAATCTTGGCAACGGTATCGTCGCCCTTCACTTCGCGAGCGGAGAGCTTCGACTTGATCTTCTCCATGATTTTCAAAGTGGCGACGTAGTCACTGCGAGGCACAGTAAAGGTGATATCGGTCAGCCCTTCCTCGGAAACATTCTGCACGATCACATCGACATTCACGCCTGCATCGGCAATCGGTCCGAAAATGGAAGCAGCGATACCCGGTTGATCTGGAATGCCACGGATGGTGATCTTGGCCTCATCGCGATTGTAGGCCACGCCTGAAATCATTGCTTTTTCCATACTCTTATCCTCTGCCGATACGATGGTGCCCGGCACATTTTCAAAACTCGAACGAAGATGGATCGGCATATTGTACATCATGCCCAGCCCCACACTGCGGGTCTGCAGTACCTTGGCACCAAGCGAGGCGAACTCCAGCATCTCCTCATAACTGATGTGATCGATCTTGCGCGCCTTGGAGACAATGCGCGGATCGGTGGTATAGATACCATCCACATCGGTATAGATATCGCAAACATCCGCCTTCAGTGCAATGGCCAGCGCCACCGCCGAAGTATCGGAGCCGCCACGCCCCAATGTGGTGACGTTGCCTGCTTCATCCACACCCTGGAAGCCGGTCACAACCGGCACGCCACCCTCTTTGATGAAGGCCTCAATCTGCGGGCTGCCGGCCTCGAGAATGCGGGCTCGCATGTATTGCCTGGTGGTTTTGAAACCGGCCTGTGCACCACTGAATGAGGCGGCGTTCACACCGCGGCGGCAGAGCTCAATGGCAAGAAGCGCCGCACTCACCTGCTCGCCGGTAGCAACCAGCGCATCGGTTTCGCGTGGACTGGCATGCGCATCCAGTTCGCCTGCCATTGCCAGCAATTTGTTGGTTTCGCCGCTCATGGCCGAGACTACAACCGCGGTTTCATTCCCCTCCTTGACCGAGGCTTCAACCAGATTTGCCGTCTCCCGGATACGCGCAAGCGTCCCGACCGAGGTGCCGCCATATTTCTGTACGATTCTCATCAGTTCTGGTTGTTGTCCCCGGTATTGGTAGGCATGGTCGCAATCCCCACCTTGCCCATACCGAGCTCGCGCACCGTATCCAGCACATACACAATCCGCTTATGTCGCGCTTCCGAATCGGCGCGCAGAATCACGCGCATATTGGGATCACCCTTGCTGATATTGAGAATACGGCGGCGAAGATCGGCATCCTGTACAAACTCATCCTGCACATACAGCTGTCCGCCCGGATCGATACTGATTGTCACCTCTTCGGCCTGCTTATTTTCGGCCTGTGCACGACTTGGCGGCAGATCGAGTTGCAGACTCGAAGAGACCTTAAAACTGGTGGATACCATGAAAAAGATCAGCATCAGGAACACCACGTCGACCAGCGGCGTAATGTCGACCAGATAGTCGCTCTTTTTCTGACGACGCAGATTCATCCGCGCTCGCCTTTCAGCAGCTCGACAAAGCGCAGCGCGTGCTGCTCGATCTCCAGCACAAACGAATTGACGCGCGCTTCAAAAAGGCGGTAGGCCACCAGGGCCGGGATCGCCACCGACAAGCCCGCAGCGGTGGTGTTCAGTGCCTTGGAGATACCACCAGCCAGAATATTGGCCTTGCCGACACCCTCCAGAGAAATCACCTGGAACACCTCGATCATGCCGATCACGGTGCCGAGCAGGCCGAGCAGTGGCGACACCGCTGCAACCACGCCAAGCACGCCGACAAATCGTTCGAGATGCGCCACTTCCTGACGCCCCACCTCTTCGAGAATCTCTTTGAGCACCCCGCGCCCGACACCGCGATTCTTCAAAGCCACCCACAAAATACGGCTCATGGCAGTATTGTTGCGGCTGCAGCTCTGCAGCGCCTCTTCGACCTTACCTGCACGCACCGACTCCTCGATGACATGGATATCCGCTTCCGGCAAAACCACAGAGCGGCGCAAACTCCAGGCACGCTCAAAAATAATCGTCAGCGCCAACACCGAGCAGCCAACCAGGACATACATGACAATGCCGCCCTGAACAATGAATTCAAACACCGGGAACCTCCCTATGATATGTCGGCGGGGTCCGGCCCCGCCACACCAAGTCGGCGATTATAGGGTGCTTTGCCACCACTGCAATGCGCGTTCTCGTTTGCTCGCGGCCGGAGCCTGCCAAAGCTGTATCTGCAACGATTCACCGGGTGCCGGTGGAATCACAAGCTGCACCGCGCCATCGGCACTATTCAGCACTGATGCACCCACCGCCTCATAGCGCGCCACGATATCGGGCTTCGGAAAACCAAAGCGATTGTTGCGCCCGGTCTGGGCAATGACATAACCGGGGCGCACCGCCTGCAACAGATCGATTGAGCTTGAGGTGCGGCTGCCGTGATGCGGCATCAGCATGAGGTCGTGGTGACCAATGCCGGCTCTGGTAATGGCACGCTCGGCCTCGGCATCAATATCGCCGGGCAGAAGCAGCGTTCGCCCGTTCACGCGCAGGGAGAGCACCAGCGAGGTGTGGTTGGGATTATTATCCTCCGCACCCTTTGGCGGCCACAGAACACGGAGCCCGGCTTCACCGAAACTCGCTGCATCGCCCTGCCTGAGCCAGCGCACCTCGCCACCCTTCTGCTGCACCAGATCGATGATGCGAACCAGTCTTCGATCACTGCGATTCTCCGCCACATCGGCCAGCCACAGCTCACCGATGCTGTTGATCTGGTGCAAAAGCAGCATAGCACCGCCCATATGATCGCTTTGCGCATGAGTCAGCGCCAACACATCGACATGCGTCTGCCCCAATGCCCGCAACCCTGCCGCCACCATCGCCCCGCCACCGAAGCGACTCTCTTCATATCCCGGCACATCCACCGCCAATACAAAGCCATCTGGCATCTGCAGAGTGGATGCCGCCCCCTGCCCTGCGTCCCAGACGGTGAACAGAGGCTGCGCCAGCTGCCGCTCGGGAATCACAAGCCCGGCATAGAGAATCAGCAACAGCGGCAGGATCAGGCCGGTTACAAGTTTTTCTCCTCGCAACCAAAAAAATGCCAGCGCTGCCAGCCCGGCGAAATAGCCTGCCTCAATCCAGAGCGAGTGACCGATTAGCCACAAATTGCCATACGGCCATTGGTACAATATGGCAAGAAAGTCATTCCCCAGGGCGATCAGGTTACCTGCCAGCGACCACAGCCACTGTGCCGGACCGAGACTGAAAATCGCGGCAATCTCCCCGGCAATGGCCAGCGGCAGCACCAGTAACGAATACCACGGCACCAGCAACAGATTGGCAATGAGGCCGTATACGGGCAGGCGGCCAAACGTGGCTGCAATCAACGGCAGCGTGGCCAGCATCGCCACCAGACTCACGGCAAACAGGCTGGCGGGATAAGCAAGCCAGCGGCGCGCAGTTTTACTCTCTCCTTCACGACCCGAAGTCCATAACAGCAGTGCTGTGGCAGCCGCAAACGACAACCATAGCGAGATTGATACCGCCGCAGCCGGATCAAGCAGCAGGATCAGCATCAGGGCTGCCAGCATGGTATTCAAAGGGGCGTTACGGGCACGAAGTTGCCAGGCGATCAAAGCGGCCAGCAGCATGAGCCAGGCGCGTTGTGTGGGCAGCGGCCAGCCGGCCACTGTGGCGTAGGTGAATGCCGCCAGCACACCCGCCAGTATCGAAAGTTTACGCACAGGGAAATTGACGATCCACGCCTCGCGGCGCGTTAATATCCACCAGCAAAGCAGAAAGGCCCACAGCGCCACCATGCAGACATGCAGGCCGGAGATCGCCAGCAGATGCGCCGCGCCGCTGGCGGAAAACCACGACTCCACCTCTGGCGGAATGGTATACCGCTCCGCCAGTAGCAGCGCCGACAGGATGCCCCGGCTCTCTTCCCCGGTAACCGACAGACCTGTGCGAATGCGCTGACGGAATACATCCAGCCACGAACCATTCCGCACCTCGATGCGCCATCCCTGCCGTGCGCTGCCGATCAGCGCGATGCCACGATCAAAGCAGTAGGCGCGATAATCGAAAGCACCCGGGTTGCGCATATTTTCGGGAGTGCGCAGTTTTGCTGCACCGCTGACCTGATCCCCTACCTCAAAAGCCTGCCGCTGTTTGCCGTAGAAGTAGATCTGCACCCGTCCGGAAAGTGCTTCGCCGTCATCATTCCGCACCGCATTCAGAGTCACTCGTGTGTAGCGTTGGGAGTCTCGCACCTCCACGATCTTGCCGGTCATCGAAACCGGTGCCTCAAGCCACTCCGGAGAAACGGAAACAACCGAAGCACTCCATAGCAGTGCTGCCACTCCCCAGATGATCCCGCCCAGCGCAAACGCCAAAAAGGCGCGCAGTGGAGCAATCAGTAACCCGAGCACAATGATTGCGATGAGAATGAGGGAGAGTTCAAAACCGGGGGTGTCGGAGCGGGCGAGAAAAAGCCCCGCTGCCCAGCCCGTTGCGGGCCATAACAGAGGCAAGCGGATAAGCTTCAAGCGCGCATCACTCGGGGTAGGTCAGCAAACCCCGGATCATCTGATCGTCGCCCATTTTGCGGCGCTTCACATCACTCAGGCGCACCGTTTCGCGCAGCGTATCGACACCCTGCCCGTGCCAGATACCCGGCGCATCGCGCCCGCCAATCAGCATGGGTGCCTGAAACATCACCAGCTCATCGGCAAGCCTTGCCTCCAGAAAACTGGAGAAGAGCATGCCGCCCCCCTCCACCAGCAGTTGCAGGCAGCCGTGCTCGGCCAGATGCTTCAGTATGTCGATAATTGTCGGCGCCACCACCACCTGAATACCCGCTTCGCGCCACAATTTCGACTGCGCATTATTGGCCCGCACATACATACGGGTCGGCGCAGCCTTATCGAGAATCTTGTAATCGGGGCTATAGGGAGGCGTATCGAAGCAGGCGATCACACGCAGCGGCGGTTCCTTTTTGAGCTTGATGCCGCGCACGGTCAGCGAAGGGTTATCGGAGCGCAGCGTCGCCGCACCCACCATGATGGCATCGCTTTCGGCCCTGAGTTTCTGCACCTGCAGGCGCGACTCCTCGCCGCTGATCCATTGCGACTGGTTGCGCCGGGTGGCGAGCTTGCCGTCGAGCGATACCGCCGCTTTCAGAATCACATAAGGCATGCCGGTTCGGGCGAAATGAAAAAAGTGCGGATTGAGCGCATCGGCCTTTTCCGCCAGCACGCCTGCGGTAACATCCACGCCGTGCGCTTTCAGAAGCTCGCCGCCGCCCGCCATTTTCGGATTGGGATCGCCTGAGGCATAAACCACGCGCCAGATACCCGCTCTTAGAATCGCATCGGTGCAGGCGGGTGTTTTGCCTGCTGCCGCACATGGCTCCAGCGTCACGTAGAGCGTGGCGCCATGCACTTTCTTGCCTGCTGCCGCGGCAGCTTTCAGCGCCACAACCTCGGCATGATCGAAACCGGCCTTCTCGTGCCAGCCTTCCGCAACCTTCTTGCCGTCCTGCACGATCACCGCGCCCACGCACGGGTTGGGGCCGGTCTTGCCCTGGCCGCGCTTGGCGAGCGTGATCGCCCGCCGCATCCAGCGTTCGTCTTCGTCTTGTGTTTTTTTCGCCTGCCCTGCCATGCCCACCAGCCTAGACGCGGCCACACGGCCTCGGCAAGTGACCTGACTCACCTGTGTCGGTTAGGCTTGGCGCATGCTGATCATCGTCTCCCCCGCCAAAAAGCTCGATTTCGACACCCCGGCACCCGTTGCCGCGCATACACAAGCCGAATTGCTGGGTGAGGCCGAAAAGCTGATGGCGATCTTGCGCGAAAAAGACAGCTTCGAGATCGCTGAGCTGATGCGGCTCTCCATGAAGCTGGCCGACCTCAACGTGGCCCGCTATCAGAGCTGGAGCACTCCCTTCACCCCTGCGAATGCGAAGCAGGCGATCTATGCCTTCCGCGGCGATGTGTATCAGGGTCTGGATGCGGATTCCTTGAGTGAATCCGACATCGAGTTTGCGCAGAATCATTTCCGCATGCTCTCCGGGCTCTACGGCCTGCTGCGCCCGCTCGATCTGATGCAGCCCTACCGGCTGGAGATGGGCACGCAGCTCGCCAATCCGCGCGGCAGGAATCTTTACGACTTCTGGGGCGCCATCATCACCGAGGCGCTGAATACGGCACTCGCAGCCCAGGGCGACGACGTGCTGGTGGACCTGGCGTCAACTGAATACTTCAAGGCGGTGCAGCCTGCGAAATTGAAAGGGCGAATCGTCACGCCGGTGTTCAAGGAGCGGAAAGGTGGCGACTACAAGGTGATCGGCATCCATGCCAAACGCGCAAGGGGCCTCATGAGCCGCTTCATCATTCAGAACCGCCTCTCCTCACCCGAAGAGATCAAGCAGTTCGACGTAGCGGACTACTGCTTCAACGAAGGGCTCTCCTCACCCGGCGAGTTGGTCTTCACCCGCTGATTGAATGACCGTCTTCGGCCATGGCGGTCATTTTAGCACACCCTGAAACCAGCCATTTGGCGGGTTAGAGAATCAGAATCTGTTTACGTAACCCATTGTTACCATGGCATCGACCTGCCTCTTTTCAATGCCGAGGGGAACAGTGGGCAACTTATAGCCTTGCTCTCTAAAGTTGAAAATCATCCCCCTCGTATTATCGAACAACCACTCAACCTCAAAACCATTTGATTCACCATAAGCGCCCTTATGATCAGCAATGTCAACGTAGAGCAGATTTAATATCATGAGTTTTAAAGTTAATGTTTGGCCGTTAACAGTAAAATCCTTTTTATACGCCGGACCAAACGTGAAGAAATTAACTCTCTTGCCATTGTACTCCGGGTAATAAGCCGATCCGGTATCCAGCTTGATGGTTGCCCATTCGTACCGGGCACCTATCTCCAACCAGTCTATTGGGGTTCTGTATCCGATACCGATTGATAAATTTTTACCCTGATCTGCAGATCTGAATGAATCCGAAAACCAGTGAGCAAAACCAATATCCAGCCTCAAATGCTGTTCCGGAACATCTTCATCTGCCTGCGCAGCCTGGGTTACCAACAAAATAATAAGTATCATCCAATATTTCACCGTTTCACTCCTTTTGTACAAGATCGCTGCAGCATGGATGCTTCCGGCCAGTGTTTGAAAGCGACATGCGACGAAATATCGGTTTTGCGGAATGAACTGCTTTCGACAGAGACAAGGTGTTGTCCACATATCGCGAGCTGCAATGACAGCGAACTCGTGCGTACGCCTCCCTGTTAAAACAGGCCGCTTCCGGTTATGGTATGGCGGCAAAGGGAGGCGCCGATGTCCGATGTTGAATACCTGATTCCGAAAAAAGATCGCCCGGTGTGGCCTGAAACAGCCGAAGTGCTACCTGTGGAAGCCGCCGAGATGGTGAGCATCCCGCTGCTGGGCTGGGTTGCCGCCGGGCAGCCGGTGGACCTGATCGAGCAGCAGGAGAGCGTATCCGTGCCCGCCCATATGGTGCGAAAAGACACCTACGCCCTGCGTGTGCGTGGCGATTCCATGATCGACGACAATATCGAAGACGGCGACATCATCGTGGTGGAGAAGCGCGCCACCGCTGAAAACGGCCAGTCGGTGGTCGCCATGATCAACGGCGAAACCGTCACCCTGAAAAAGTTCTACATCGAGAAAAACGGCATCCGCCTGCAACCGGCCAACCCGTCGCTGGACCCCATCTACCTCAAAAACGGCGATATCCAGATTCTCGGTATCGTCATGGGTGTGATCCGCTCGTTGTAAACCGAAACTTATCAGTCGCTGCGGAAACTTAGTGTCGATACAACGCGGGACATCTGATCTACTGCACGCTACCGCCGGACGAATTCGTGATATGGCGGAATGGGGTGTATCACCCCTGAAATCAGTCAAGCCGGTTCCAATTGATTTCTTAAATACACGATTCCATCTATAGGAATAGGAGAAGTCGATGGCTATATTGCAAAGTATAAATATTGCTCTGTTTCTGGTTGCATTTTTTATTATGCCATATACGAATCCGGGCATTTGGTTTCTCGGCGGTTTTTTCATGTTACTTATCCAATTCCCGCTGTTTGTCATATTTTTGCTTCTGCAGATAGGTGAGATCAGAGAGCTCAAAGCAGCCGGTTCTCCCATAGATTGGAAAACTCAGCTGCTGCCCGTTAAAACCTTTGGGGTATGTCTCGGGATAATCTTCATTGCGACTTTATTCCATCTGAACGATCCATTTTACGGCGATGCTTACCGAATCGAGGTGGAGTTTTTTGCCGATAAAACGTGTTCGGTGAAAATGGATGGAACCATTGTAGCCGAGAAGATGCGTTACAGCGACAAAGATGGATATGGCCGTGAAATCTACTGCAGTAACGAGCATTCAAGCGTTCTAGTTAACCTGGATACTCCGAGAGGTCGTTTAGTATCACCGGGAGCGTATCAGCTTACCGATGAGATTGATTCAAGAGGGTACTCTGTAGGAAACGGAGGAGCGTATTTCGACGATGCCCTTGGCATCAAACTCAATTCCCCGGTTATTGGTTATGTCTACTGGGACTTCGTATCCGGAACATTTACAATCATATCTGTCACTAAATCAGATACCGGCGCTACGTCTATCTTCGAAAGAACCCCCGCTCTAGTCGGCAAATTGACGGCAGTGGGTAAACGAAAACATCGAGGCCCATGATGATTACAGATAAAAAAGGGAGCGATAACGCTCCCTTTTTTATTGCTTGTTTGATCGTTATTTGACCTGCTTACTTGGCCAGCAGCGCGTTAACCCTGCGCACGAACCCGGCCGGATCATCCGGTAGCGCTCCTTCAGCCAACAGCGCCTGATCGAACAGAATCGAGGAGAGATCGTCGATCAGCTCCTTCTTCCTTGCTTTGACCAATCTCTCCACCAGCGGATGCTCCGGGTTGATCTCCAGAATCGGTTTCATCGACGGCACATTCTGCCCCGCCATCTTCAGGATGCGCTCCATATTGCCGGAGAGATCGAACGTATCGGCCACTAGGCAGGCGGCGGACTCGGTGAGGCGGTTGGTGGTACGCACCTCCTTCACCTTGTCGCCCAGCGCCTCCCTGATCTTCTCCACGGCAGGCCCGGCAGCCTTGGCCTTCTCTTCGGCCTCCTTCTCATCCTTCCTGGCTGATTTGCCGGAGGCGATGCCCGAAAGATCGAGCTCGCCCTTGGCAATCGATTGCAGCTTCTTGCCGTCGAATTCGGTCAGGTGCGAGACCAGCCACTCGTCGATACGGTCGTGCAGCAGCAACACCTCGACGCCCTTCTTCTTCAAAAGCTCCAGATGCGGACTGCCCTTGGCGGCGGCCAGCGAATCGGCAGTGATGAAGTAGATATTCTCCTGACCTTTCTTCATGCGGCCCACGTAGTCGGCCAGCGTCACCGTCTGCTCATCCGATTCTGTGGAAGCAAAGCGCAGCAGCGCCGCGATTTTTTCCTTATTGGCGAAGTCCTCGATGATGCCCTCCTTGAGCGCATTGCCGAACTCACCCCAGAAAGCGGCGTAGTCGTCCGGTTTATCCTTCGCCATCTCCTCGAGCATACCGAGGATACGCTTGGTGGCGCCCTTCTTCATCGCATCCATGGCCGGGCTCTTCTGCAGGATTTCTCGGCTGACGTTGAGCGGCAGATCGGATGAATCCATCACGCCGCGGACAAAGCGGAGATAACGCGGCAGCAGCTCCTCGTTGGCCTCCATGATGAAGACGCGGCGCACATAGAGTTTCACCCCATGTTTGGCTTCGGCCTGCCAGAGATCGAACGGAGCGCGTTTCGGCAGGTAGAGCAGCAGCGTGTATTCGTGTTTACCCTCCAGCTTCTGGTGGATGCAGGCCAGCGGGTCTTCGAAATCGTGGCCGACATGCTTGTAGAAGTTGTTGTACTCCTCGTCGGTGAGTTCGGACTTCGGGCGGGTCCACAGTGCCGAGGCCTGGTTGACGGTTTCGATAGCCGGCTCGGAAACTTCTCCCTCTTCGCTGGCCGCCGCTTCACCTAGCATCCTGATCGGGAACGGGATGTGGTCGGCATACTTATGGATGATGGATTGCAGGCGGAAGGATTCGAGATACTCCTTCGCCTCTTCGCGCAGATGCAGCACGATCTCGGTGCCGCGGCTCTCTTTTTTCACGGTCTCGATCGAGAACTGGCCGTCACCGCTCGATTCCCAGAGTACGCCGTGCTCACTCGTCAATCCTGCACGGCGGGTCGTAAGCGTCACTTTGTCGGCCACCAGGAAGGATGAGTAAAAGCCGACACCGAATTGGCCGATCAGATGCGCATCCTTCTCCTGATCGCCGGAGAGCTTGTTGAAGAACTCCTTGGTGCCGGAGCGGGCGATGGTGCCGATATTTTCGATCACCTCCTCCTTGTTCATACCGATGCCGTTGTCGCGGATGGTCAGGGTGCCGGCATCCTTGTCGATGCCGATGAAGACGTGCAGGTCGGAATCGCCCTCGAACAGGGCATCGTCGGTGGTAGCCTCGAATCTTAGTTTATCGGCCGCATCCGATGCGTTGGAGATCAGCTCGCGCAGAAAGATCTCCTTGTTCGAATAGAGTGAATGGATCATCAGGTCGAGAAGTTGTTTGACCTCGGTCTGGAAATTCATCGTCTCTTTGGTTTCGCTCATGGGTTCCTCTCTCGTAAAATAGTCAGTAGCCCCTTTATGGGGACGTCGGATTGCCTTTTCAAGGGCACGAAGCAAACCATCTCGCGACGCAAAAGACAAATTGACCGCAGACGATTGCACGGCAGGTTATGCCCATGTCCAAGAATCTCGCCAACCATCTCGTACTTATCGACGGCCCCAACTATGTCTTCCGCGCTTTCCATGCCGTGCGCAACCTCTCCAACAGCAAGGGAGAGCCCACCAATGCCATATTCGGCTATGTGCAGATGCTGCGCAGCGTGCTTACCCAACTCTCGCCCACCCATGTGGCGGTCGCCTTCGACCCCAAGGGCGGCAACTTCCGCAACGAAATTTTCCCCGACTACAAGGCGCACCGCCCGCCGATGCCGGAGGACCTTGCCGCGCAGTGGCCGCGGGTCTGGGATGTTACCCGTGCCTTCAGCATCCCGCTGATCTGCATCGATAACTACGAGGCGGACGATGTTATCGCCACGCTGGCACGGCAGGCCGAGCAAAAAGATTGGAAGGTCACCATCGTCTCCACCGACAAGGATCTGATGCAGCTGGTCAACGATAACATCCATCTGCTCGACACCATGAAGAGCAAGGAGTACGACGCAGCTGCCGTGAAAGAAAAATGGGGTGTGGCGCCTGACCGGGTGCACGACCTGCTCTCTCTCTCCGGCGATACCTCCGACAACATCCCCTGCGTGCCCGGCATCGGCCCGAAGACTGCCGTGCAGCTCCTGGATGAATACGGCGACCTCGAAGGGGTTCTCTCGCACGCCTCCGAGATCAAGCAGCAGAAGCGGCGCGAAAACCTGATCGAATTCGCCGATGCTGCGCGCCTTGCCTACCGGCTGGTGGCGCTGAAATTCGACACCCCGCTGGAAGTGGAACTGGATGAGCTCGCCGTAGCCGCCCCCGACCGCACCAGACTTGCCGAGCTGTTTGGTGAGCTGGAGTTCAACCGCCTGCTGGCCGAGTTCAGCGCACCCCCGGCATCCGGCCCGGCTGCATCGCCTGCACCGGCAGCGGCAAACGAAACAACACCGGTCGCCCCGAATGCGCCGCGCACCGACCGGCTGGTGGACGACGAAGCCTCCCTTACTGAACTCATCAGGGCGTTGAAGTCGGCGGAGATGTTTGCGCTCGATACCGAGACCACCTCACTCGCCACCCACGATGCGGATCTGGTCGGCCTCTCCTTTGCCGTAAAGCCCGGCGAAGGCTGGTATGTGCCTGTTGGCCACGTGGCAGGCGATCTCTTGGCACAGGCACCGAAACAGTTGCCGAAAACGAAGGTGCTGGAAGCGCTGAAACCGTTACTGGAAGATTCCAAAAAAGGCAAATGCGGCCATAACCTCAAATACGACGCGCAGGTGCTGCGTCGCGCCGGCATTGAGCTTGCCGGCATCAAGGCCGACTCCATGCTGCTCGCCTACTGCCTCTTCCCGGGTAAATACCCGCCGAAGCTCGACACCGTGGCGGCAGACTATCTCGGCCATCAGTGTATCAGTTACGAAGAGGTTGCAGGCAAGGGGGCGAAGCAGATCGGCTTTGCCGCCGTACCCATCGAAACGGCGCTGCCCTACGCCGCCGAAGATGCCGAGGTGGCACTGCGCCTGACGCACACACTCAGCGAACGGCTTGCCCATGAAAAGCGACTCGCACGCCACGACGACATTGAACTGCCTGTGGCTGCAGTGCTGGCAGATATGGAGTGGACGGGTGCCAAAATCGACCGCGCCATCCTTGCCAAACTCTCCGCCAACTTCGGCGAGCGCATCCAGACGCTCGAAGCCGCCATCCATAAGGCTGCAGGCACCGAATTTAATATCGCCTCACCGAAACAGCTGGGTGAACTACTGTTCGATACGCTGCAGCTTCCCGGCGGCAAGAAGACCAAGAGCGGGCAATGGGCCACCGGACAGGAGGTGCTGGAGGAGCTGGCCGAAGCGCATGAAGTGCCCCGCCTGATTCTGGAAGTACGCCAGCTTGCCAAACTCAAATCGACCTACACCGATGCGCTGCAAAAACTGATCCATCCGGGCACGGGGCGCGTGCACACCTCCTACAATCAAGGGATTACCAGCACGGGACGCCTCTCGTCCACCGATCCGAATCTGCAGAATATTCCGATTCGTACCGCCGAGGGGCGCGAGATTCGCAAGGCCTTTATTGCAGACAAAGGGAATCTGCTGCTCTCTGCCGACTATTCGCAAATCGAACTGCGACTGATGGCGCACTTCTCGGAGGACGAAACCCTGATCCGCGCATTTGCCGAAGGTCAGGACATTCATGCTGCCACCGCGGCGGCGGTGAATGGCGTGGATATACGCGACGTGAGCGGCGAAATGCGCAGGCGCGCCAAGATCATCAACTTCGGCATTCTCTACGGCATGAGCGCCTTCGGCCTCTCCAAACAGCTGGGCGTGGGCCGTGCGGAATCAGCAGCCTTCATCAATGCCTATTTCGAGCGCTACCCATCCGTGCGCGGCTTCATGGATGCCACGTTGGAAAGCGCTCGCGCGCAGGGTTATGTGGAGACCCTGCTCGGTCACCGCGTCTACGTGCCGGATATCAACGCCAAAAATGGCATGCATCGGGCCTATGCGGAGAGAACGGCAATCAATGCGCCGCTACAAGGCTCGGCCGCCGACATCATCAAAGTGGCGATGATTAACCTGCACCGGACACTGAAAACAAAGCATCCCGAGGCGAAGATGATTTTGCAGGTGCATGATGAACTGGTGGTGGAGTGCCCGGAAAACCGGAAAGCAGAGGTGGTCGAATGCATGCGCGAAATCATGCAGGATGCGGCCCAGCTAAAAGTGCCGCTGCTGGTTGATATCGGCGAGGGCAAGAGCTGGTTTGAGGCGCACGCGCTGTAACGGCCAAACTTGTAACGCCCCATTTGTAACGGAGTCCACATGAGTTTTACGACTGTTTTCCTGATTCTGCTCGCCCTGAAAGTGGCAACCGACATGTGGCTGGAGACCCGGCACAAGAATCACGTCTTTAGCCATCGCGGTGAAGTGCCGCCGATGTTCGCCGAAAAGATTTCACTTGAGGCGCATCAGCGCGCCGCCGACTACACCCTGACCAAGCTTCGCTTCGGCGCGCTCGAGTCGATCATCTCGGTTCTGCTGCTGTTATTCTGGACTTTGGGCGGCGGGCTGGAGTGGCTGGATCAGGCCATGCGAGGCCTTGAGTTCGGACCATTGATGCTGAGCACGCTGTTCATGCTCGCCTTTATCCTGATCAGCAGCATCATCGATATTCCCCTCTCGCTCTACCGCACTTTCGGCATCGAAGCCGCCTTCGGCTTCAACCGCAGCACGGTCGGCCTCTTCTTCGTCGATAAACTCAAGGGTATGGCGCTGACACTGCTGATCGGCGGGCCGCTGATCCTGCTGATTATCTGGCTGATGCAGGCCGCCGGTAACAACTGGTGGCTCTACGCCTGGGGCGTGTGGACCGGCTTTTCATTTTTCATGATGTGGGCCTACCCCACCTTTATCGCACCGCTGTTCAACAAGTTTCGTCCGCTGGAGGACGAGAGCCTGAAAGCACGCATCGAAGCGCTGCTGGAGCGCTGCGGATTCAAGAGTAACGGCCTGTTCGTGATGGATGGCTCCAAACGCTCCAGCCACGGCAACGCCTATTTTTCGGGATTGGGTAATGCCAAGCGCATCGTCTTTTTCGACACGCTGCTCGAAAGCCTTGAGCCTGAGGAGACCGAAGCGGTGCTGGCGCACGAGCTCGGCCATTTCAAGAAAAAGCACATCCGCAAGCGCATGTTGTGGATGGTAGCGATCACCTTCGGCGCCTTTGCGTTGCTGGGCTATCTCGGTGCGCAGGAATGGTTCTACCACGGGCTCGGCATGAGCACACCGTCAAGCCATGCGCTGCTGACCCTGTTCACGCTGGCGCTTCCCGTGTTCACCTTCATGACCGCACCTCTCAGCAGCTGGTTATCACGCAAGCACGAGTTCGAGGCCGACGATTTTGCCGCCGAGCATGCCGACGGGAACAGACTGATCAGCGCACTGGTGAGGATGTACAAGGATAATGCGGCGACGCTCACGCCCGACCCGCTCTACTCGGCCTGGCACGATTCGCACCCGCCGGCGCCGATCCGCATCGCGCATTTACAGAGGGGAAAGTAAAGACATTCACCACAGTCCCCCAGGGGAGCTTCTCTTGCTTCGCAATTCACCTTCGGACACAGAGATTCACAGATAGAAGAAGGGCTATTTTCTGCCCTGCCTAGACGCCCCGCCTGCAGATATGCCGAGGCATTCGCCAGCCGGGAGCGATCAGCACAAAATTCGAAGTTCTATTTTGTGCCGCTTCCGGCTCGAATGCCGAGGACAACATATCTGCCCTGCGGGTGCCCTTTCTTGGTTCTTCTTTGGGCACGCAAAGAAGAACAGGTTTGGTTTTATCTTGAATGATGCATTCAATTGAAACATGAGAGGAGAGGGATCGTCAGACTGTAAACGTCTCCGCGCTACACATCTTTTTCCAGCAACATTCGCTGCCCAGCGTCGGGTTGCACCAGCGCGTCCCGAAACATGCAGCATACCCCTCCTTACCCTGAATCATCTGGATGAGTTCAGCTTTACCAGAGTGACTTTCCGGCTCCAGGCCAAGCTCCATTGCTTTTTGCAGAATCCACGGCTCTACCATCGTCTTCCCCCCTGCGAGAGTGATACAGGGCAACCAAGCAAACTCCGGGCCATGATAGTAATAAATGCAAAAGGGCCGAGGTTTTCACCCCGGCCCTCTGAAACTAAGAATCAATTATTTTCCAGTCTTGGCGCGCTCGACCGAATCCATGATCTCCTTCTTGGCAGCCTCAACACCTTCCCAGCCGGTCACCTTCACCCACTTGTTGGGTTCGAGATCCTTGTAGTGCTCGAAGAAGTGCGTGATCTGGTCGATGAGGAACTTCGGCAGGTCTTCCGGGCTCTGCACATGATTATAAACCGGTTTCAGCTTGGAAACAGGCACAGCCAGCACCTTGGCATCCATACCACCCTCATCTTCCATCATCAGCACGCCGACCGGGCGGCACGGCACCACGCATCCCGGCATCAGCGCGAAACTGGTCACCACCAGCACGTCCACCGGATCGCCGTCGTCGGAAAGGGTATTCGGCACGAAGCCGTAGTTGCAGGGATAATGCATGGCGGTATGCATGAAGCGATCCACGAAAATCGCGCCGGACGCCTTGTCCAGTTCATACTTGATCGGGTCGCCGTGCTGCGGCACCTCGATCACGACGTTGATATCCTCGGGCGGATTTTTACCTACCGGGATCTTGCTGATATCCATGCATCACACTCCTGTTGAATATTCGATGGCGCGCATTGTAGGCATCGGCCTTGAGCACACAAGC
>JBNLAN010000029.1:0-1698 GCA_050302175.1 Mariprofundaceae bacterium
AAGGCTTTGCTGAACGCCGCTTCGGATTGATAACCAAAGCGATTTGCAAGAATCGAGAGCCCATCCGATGTCTCCTCAAGCTGAGCACGGGCCAGATGCATACGCCAATGGGTCAGGTAACGCATGGCCGATCGCCCTACCATATGAGTGAACCTCGCCGAAAACCCTGAGCGCGACATGCCGACTTCCCTTGCCAGGGAAGCCACGGTCCAGTTTTTTTCGGGCTCTCGATGGATCGCCACCAGCGCTTTACCGATCTGCCTGTCCCGCAAGGCAGCCAGCCATCCCTGCTCCTCTTCAGGTGCCGAGTAGATCCAGGAGCGGATGGCCTGGATGATGAGAATATCTGCCAAATGGGTAATGACCATCTCACCCCCCGGACGCAATTCCCTGGCTTCATGTGCAATCAGACGCAAGGTGCTCTGCATCCAGCTATCTTCCTCGTCGGCCCAGCCATCAAGCTTTAACACGCGGGGTAACAAGGCAAGCAACTGCTGCCCAGCCACGTGATCAAAACGCACGACGCCACAAGTGAGCTGAGTCAGTTCGCCTCCCCCACCAAAGCACATGATCTCGTAGCGATCACTCACCTGCTCAACCGGTATATCAAAAAGCGGTACCGCCCTCTCTTTCGGCTTGCTGCAAATGCGGTGGCCGCTGCCATGGGGAACCAGAGCCAGGCTGCCCCTTTGAAGAAGACGGGCTTCTTCGCCGGGAACCTCTAACCAACAGTGGCCGCAAGTGACAATGTGAAACATCATGCAACCTTCAAAGGCTGGCAGATCAATGCCCCACGGCGCTGTCAGATCGGCACGGCTATACAGGCTGCCCGTGAGTTTGAGCAGATGCAGGATTTCGCCCAGTGGATCACTGAAACCGGGGATGCTGGTATCGGTTCTTCGCATAATGTGAATATTTACATAGCAACCTCCTGGAATCCAGAAGATATAGATGAATGGCAAAGATATATGGATTTTTTGCGATATTTTATCCAATAAATTTGCGTAATATTTATCGCATCAGCAGGCTGCAATGCCCTGTGGCCTCTCGACAACAAAAACAGGAACTCAATATCATGCAAACACAAGCCCCCATACTTATCATTGGCAAAAACGGTAAAACCGGTGCTCGAGTCAATCAGCGCCTGCAGGCGCTGGGCTATACGCCGCGGGCCGTATCCAGATCCACGACCCCCTCGTTTGACTGGGAGAATTCGGCAACCTGGCTGGCCGCCATCCAGGGCACGCGGACGGCTTATGTTACCTACCAGCCCGACCTTGCCATTCCAAATGCAGAAACAACGATCAAAAACTTTGTAAAACTCGCCCGCGAAAATGGCCTGGAGCACATTGTCCTGCTGTCAGGGCGAGGCGAGGAAGGCGCCCAGCGTGCGGAGAAAATACTTCAGGAAAGCGGCATCTCCTGGACAATCCTCCGCTGCAGCTGGTTTTGCCAGAACTTCAGCGAAAGCTTTATGTTAGAAGGGGTATTGACGGGAGAATTGGTGTTGCCTGAAGCCGATACGCTTGAGCCATTTGTGGACGCGGATGATATTGCCGACGTTGCAGTCGCCGCACTAACCGAACCGGGCCATCAAAACAGACTATATGAACTCACCGGCCCTCGCGCCATCAACTTTGCACAGTGCGCCGAGGAAATTTCGGAGGCATTGGGTCGACCAGTGACCTACACCCCGGT
>JBNLAN010000030.1:0-121371 GCA_050302175.1 Mariprofundaceae bacterium
TTGCTCGTGTAATATCCGCCGACATCTGCATGCCCCGAGAATCCTTGCCGGCGTTCCCCACTCGACGCCAATAACTGCCTCGCTGCTTTACCGTAAGCGCCATTCCGATCCTGATTGATGACCTGTTTGGCATGCGCTTCCGCCTTTTCGCTCTCTTGGGCTCGATAGGCGAGGATGGCGAGATAATAATGTGCCTCCACGCCGTCGGTTGCGGAAGCACTCGCATCATCCAGAACCTGCCGCCAGACACTCTGAGCACGTGTATTTTGTCGCATTTTCACTAAAGAGGTTCCGAGAGCTTTACGGGCTTCCAGGTCATCCGAATGACCCGTCAGCCATGCATCAAGAAGCTCTGTGGCATCGTCGTCACGCCCCAGCTTACCAAGAACCGAAGCTCCCCTCACCCATGCATCGCGAGCAACCTTCGATAGTTTCCTCCAATGTGCGTATGTGCGATCTGCGTTCTTAAATCGCCCCGACTCCTCATAGGCGTATGCAAGATATTGTAGCACTTCGACATTAGATGGACTGGCAGTATGTAAGGCTTCAAGTGCCGTAATCGCTTTATCGTAATCCTGAAAACGATAATCCTCGATCGCCCGCAAGAGAGCAGCACTATCCAAACGCTTTGATTCAGCGGCAAAAGAAATGTTGCCAACGAAAAGTGACAGCAAAAGAATTGGAAAAAGTATGCGTAAACCTAACACAATTACCCCTCCAAGCATCAGCAGGCTAAAGAAGAAAAACGATTTGGGCAAGCTCGTTTAGGCCGATAAGCCCAAAAGAAGTCGGGAGTTAAGCCCGGTTCGTTAGTAGAGGCGTGAGAATCTGCCATCCATGTTTTTGATGACATTGGCCATATTACGCACCACCACGGTCATTAGGCACATAGCGATTTCAGGATGTTCCTGCATCAGCGCATGGAAGTTCTCGCGCGTGATCTGATAAACCACGCAATACTCTTCGGCCACCACACTGGCGCTCACCGGCTCACCAGTAAAAAAACTCATCTCCCCAAACACCTTGATCTGGTCGCTGGCCGGTAGCGGCACCACATTGCCCGTTTTGCTAATGCGGCTGACCCGGATTTTACCGGAGTGCAGAAAATAGAGGGAGTTTCCAAGGTGCCCCTGATGAGCAATCGGCATATCGGGCGGTGCATTAATCACCTCAAACAGCTCCGACAGGCGCTTCTGCACCGCAGCTTTTTGAGGCGGTACACCGAGCTCATGCTCCAACCAGCGAAAATCGATACTCATGATTTCTCCTTTCCCCCAAGAATAGCCGCATCTGCAGATGAATGCAGTCGGTGCAGAAATTCCCGCCGCGGAATCTCGTGCGCGCCCAGACTGGCAAGATGCGAGGTGTGAAACTGGCAGTCAATCAGCCTCCAGCCCTCTTCCATGGCTCTTTCGACCAACTTTGCCAATGCCATCTTAGAGCCGTCGCGGGAAAGCGAGAACATCGATTCAGCAAAAAACACCTTATCCTGCAACACGCCGTAGAGCCCTCCGATCAACACACTACCCTCCCATACCCCAACGGAATGCGCATATCCGGCCGTATACAGCTGCTGATAGGCTTCAATCATCTCTGGGAATATCCAGGTGCCGGTTTGCCCTTTGCGCGGCACCTCGGCGCAGTAACGAATCACTTCGTCGAATGCCTCATCCCAGGCAAACCGGAACTGTGGTTGCTTTAGCCTTCTCGCCAGCCGGCGGGAGCAATGGAACTCCTCAGGTAACAGCACCATGCGCGGATCGGGTGACCACCAGAGAATTGGCCCGCCCTCGTCGGAATACCAGGGAAAAATCCCTTTCGTATAGGCAGCAAGCAATGTCTCCGGCTCAAGATTGCCGCCAATGGCAAGCAAGCCATCTTCGTTCGCCTCTTCCGGGTCTGGAAACTCAATCATTCCCCAAATGCTGCACGCTTTAGCAGGTTTGTCATCGTTAGATGTCTCGCTTATAGTTTTTTCACCTAGGGAGAAAACTGCACACCATGAGAAAATACACGATTCTTTTCACTATCACTTACTTTGTGATCACGATTATCATCGCAGTGATCACGACACTGCTGGAAATCGGAGGCGAGCTTTTTTCGGGCATTGTGGCAACATTTGCAGCCAGTGCCCTTGCTGCGTGGAAATTCGCAAATGATCAGGGGCGTGAACCAAGCCTGGAGGAGAAGAAATCTTTTGCATGGCAGGCATTGCTGAGTATATGGATTGTTTCACTGCTTGTGGCTGGTGTTGTGATCGCGATACTCCTGTCGCCGGACGAAAGGAAAGAGGCGTTCGATCTCATAACATCACAAACGTTCCTCCTAATCACTTTTGGCGTCACAATATTCGTTTCGCTTATCTACTATGTCGTAATTCGCTGGTCGTTCGCATGGTATGCAAAAATTGCGATCAGAAACCATCGCGCCGCCACACAGGAGTAATCTTTTGGGTCACAAGAAACTCCCCATTGCAGCCATTTTCTTAGCGGCCATATCTCTCCCTTTCCAACACTATCGCCTGCTATTTAAAGTTGGCTTGCCCCTCATTATTTCAGGGAGCCTCTTTATCATAGCGCTTGGTCAATTTTCCGAAGAGGGTGAAGAAGCCACGCTGCCTGCAATATTCAGCATAGGCCTGACCACTATATTTCTTGTTTCTCTTGTGATGGCTGTGGTGGGTTGTCACCGGATATTTTTGATGAGTCCAAACGTAGTCGAGGATGCGAAGCTGTTTCACTGGACAGGCAATGAAATCAAATATGCGGGCTGGTGGATGCTGATCGGCATATGTATTTACCTTGTCATCATACCCTACTCGTTCCTGCTTATACCTCTCATGAATTCACCACTAAGCAAAGTGCTTGAGAGCGAAGTGATGATTTTCCTTCTGCTGGGGCTCGCTTATCTGCCTTTGTTATACATTATTTCCAGATGGTCATTGGTTCTACCCTCCTCTGCAATAGACATCCATGGAAAAAGCCTTATCTGGTCATGGCGGCTTTCGGAGGGTAACGGTTGGCGATTGACACTGTTAATCGGCATTCTGCCATTGATTATGGATATTCTGTTTACGCTGCTGCCAGTATATGACTCCCATGTTTTTTCACTCTTTTGCGGTGCTGTTTGGCTTGTCATAGGAGTTGTGGAAATTGGCCTGCTATCCCTGAGCTATGCATTTCTAGTATCCGAAAATCACGATGAGCCTGAAATCGCCAGCGCCTAACGAGTGCCTCTTAAAGCAGCGAAACAACCCCTTTTACAGCTTGTCGCTATGCAGCTTTGAAGCTAGTCTGAAGGCATGGTGAGTAACGAAGCTGGTAAACGGGTTCATGAGAGTTATATCCGTGCGGGTAGCAGAGCTTTCATTGCCGCTTTTTATGATCGACTGATGAATTCAAACGATGAAATCAAAGCAAAGTTTGAGCGTGTCGATATGGAAACACAGACCGACAACCTCGCCCGCGCCATCGTAATGTCCTTTCTCTTCGTTGACCAAAACCACCAGACTGCGGCGCATACCATGGAAAGGGTTCGCGAATCACACAACCGGCACAATCTCGATATCCAGCCACACCTCTACGATGCCTGGCTGGATTGCCTGATCGGTACGGTGGGCGAACTCGATCCGCAAGCGGACGAAGATCTGCTGGAAGACTGGCGCAGTGTTATGCTGGTTTCGATCAACCATATCCGCGGCGGGTATTAAGACACCTTCTTTTATCTCCATTCCGTGTTTGCATTGATATATTGAATAGGGAGGAATTATTTCCTTGTATCAACACTGTTAGGCCGCACCACGAAAAAATGACTCAACCTAGCTGTAATAGGTGCCGGCGGCAGGTTATGTGCTCCACACACCCATGCGGTGTAATCACATGACATTGATACGTGGATTGACAGGTTTCGGGTGCTGCTTAGGTTAACCATTATGCGTCTCACCGGTTACATCGCGCTCACTTTTCTTTCACTATGCATTGCCGGCTATGCCATTGCGGTTTATGGCTTTCTTCCTCTCGGCGCTCGTCTCCCTGCGGAGATGAGAACTACTTTCACGACCTATCCTCTCGGCATCTATGCGCATGTGTTCGGGTCGGTCGTGGCACTGATATTGGGGCCGTTGCAGTTTTCATTCAGGCTGCGCACCTGGCGCCCACACCTTCACCGCTGGCTGGGCCGGCTCTATCTTGGAATCGGCGTTTTAGTTGGGGGGAGTGCAGGGCTGTTTATGGCTTTCCATGCCTCCGGTGGCCTGCCTGCACGATTGGGATTCGCATGCCTGGCAACCGCTTGGCTGTATAGTGGCTATCGGGCCTACCGAGCCATTCGTGCTCACAACTTCACATCCCATCAGCGCTGGATGGTTCGCAACTTCGGACTGACTTTCGCAGCCGTGACCCTGCGCCTGTACATGTCGGTCGCCACCTCTTCGGGAATTGCCTTTGAGGCTGCATATCCTGTGATTGCCTGGTTGTGTTGGATTCCCAACCTCATTGCCGTGGAATTACTTTTCAATCAGAAACAGAAACCGCTTGCCGAACAGCCCGGTGTTAAGGTTGCTCCTTAAAACTATTTGAAAAAGCTCCTCACATCATCGATATCGGCTGTAATCGGCGCTGGCGGCAGGTTATGCGCCACCACACGCCCGTAGCTTTTCTGATAGATACGCGAATCGAGAATGGCCATCACACCGCGATCCGTTGAAGTGCGAATCAGGCGCCCCACCCCCTGCCTGAGCACAGCAATCGCTTCGGGCAACTGAATATCGCGAAAGCCACTTCCACCCTTCTCTTCGCACGCATTGATACGGGCGGTCAGCAGCGGATCGTTCGGCGGCGTGAATGGCATTTTATCGATTACCACCATGGAGAGCGCCTCGCCCGGCACATCGACCCCTTCCCAGAAGCTGCGGGTACCGCAAAGGATCGAATGTGTGTCCGATCTGAATGCCTCCAGAATCGCATCGCGGCTGCCGCTCCTGCCCTGCTCAAGTACCGTCCATGGAAGGCGCTTTGCAAGCTCAGGCGCTACCTGATTCAGCACATAGTAAGAAGTGAACAATACGAAGGCCCGTCCTTGTGAGAGTTTAAGCAGGGCCTCCATCTCATCGGTCAGCGCCCGAATACTCGCCTCGCTGCCTCCCGATGGCAGATGCCGCGGAATATAGGTCAGCGCTTGTGCTCCGTAATCGAATGGCGAGGGATGAAATGCCTCCTCGGCATCAGGGAGACCAAAGCGATTGCGGGCATATTCGAAGCTGCCCGATACGCGCAGAGTGGCCGAAAGCAACACAAATGAGGCTGGGCGCTCCCAAAGGTTATCGGTCAGCACCGGGCCGGTCTCCACCGGTGCCACTACATGGCGACGATTCTCGCCATCGCCCTCCTCCCAGCCCACAAAGCCTTCCGGAGGCGAAATCACCGATTCGATATCCTCAGCCAGCAGCCCGGCTCGTTCCGAAAGCCGCAACAGGGTATCGCTTCGCTCCTCGCGCCGCTTGGCCAGTTCAAGCACAGGAAGCCATGCTTCGCGCAACTTTGTCCGATCCGGAAGCAACCATGCATCCAGTACCAGCCTTCCCTGCGCAACCACCTCATCCTTCAGAGCCGACTCATCCCCAAGCCCCTCAAGCTCGGCCTGCATATCATTCAGCCACTGAATCAACTTCAGCCGGGAGAGCTGTACGCCAAAGTACTGCCCGGCCAATTGCGGGAGATTGTGCGCCTCATCCAGCACATAAGCATCGAACGCCGGAAGCACCTCGCCATATTCCCCGGATTTCAGCGCCGCATCGGCCAGCAACAGGCTGTGGTTGCTGATCACGATATCGGCCTCCTGCGCCTTGGCACGAGCTTTCATTAACGGACAGCGATGGTATTCGGGGCATTTGCTGCCGGTGCATTGTTCGGCGGTAGAGGTAACCATGCCACCCACACCTCGCTCGAACGCGTCAAAAGGCAGTTCGGCCAGATCGCCATCCTTGCTCTGTTCCGCCCACTCCTGCACACGCAAAAGTAACTTCTTATGCCACAGATCGGCCTCCTGACCGTGCAGATGCCGATTCAGACGATGCGGACAGAGGTAGTTGCTGCGCCCCTTTAAGAGCGCAATCCGGCGACGAATCCCCAATGCTTTGATCACAGCAGGAACATCGCGATGCATCAACTGATCCTGCAGGGCGCGGGTATGGGTGGAGATCAGGATTTTCGCATCAGAGCGCAGGGCAGGAATCAGATAAGCCAGCGTTTTCCCGGTCCCCGTCTCGGCTTCGGCCAGCAGGCTTCGGCCGTGCTCCATGGTTTCGGCGATTTCGCGTGCCAGTGCCACCTGCTCTTCCCGGTAGCGGTAGTTGGTGAGTCCGCGCGCCAGATCGGAGGTCGGCTGAAAATCCCGCTCAACCAGCGACAGGAAATCGCGCATCAAGCCTCAGCTTTGCGGAAACAGGCAGCTTGCCCGGTGCTCTCTTCCCGGTGAAAGAACCTCATAAGTCATCTCGGCGCATGCACTTTGGGCAAACGGGCAGCGCAGGCGGTAAAGACAGCCGGACTCGGCCACCTCTTCCTGTTCGGGTGGCGCTGCCAACTCGGTGCTACGTTCATCAGGGTGCGCGATGGGGCGGGCCTTCATCAGCTCCAGTGTATATGGGTGTTTGGGCGAGCCATACACCTCTTCAATCGGACCCTCTTCAACAATGCGCCCGGCGAACATCACTGCCACCCGGTCAGCAAACCGGCGAACGACCGACAGATCATGCGAAATAAACAGATAGGCAAGGCCAAGCCGGGATTGCAGCTCTGTCAGCAGATTCAGAATCTGGGCCTGTACCGACACATCCAGAGCTGAAACAGGCTCATCGAGCACCAGCACTTTCGGCATCACAGCCAGTGCGCGAGCGATACCAATACGTTGCCTCTGCCCGCCGGAAAACTGGTGAGGGTAGCGCTCCAGCACCTCCTCTCCCAGCCCGCATAGCGACAGGGTTTCGATCACCTTCTGCCTGCGCTGCTGTTTCGATAACTCAGGGGCATGCACCCGCAAACCTTCGCCAACCGTGTCGACGATCTTCATGCGCGGATTCAGGCTTGCAAACGGATCCTGAAACACCATTTGCACCTGCTTTCGCATCGCGCGCAAATCCGCCCCGGAGAGCCCGGCGATGTTATTGCCAGATAATTGAATTTCGCCACTGTCCGGATCAAGCAGGCGCATCACCAGCCTTGCGGTGGTCGATTTACCTGAGCCGGACTCGCCAACAATCGCCAGGGTTTCACCCTCGTTCAGATCAAAACTGGCACCCTGCACGGCCCGGACTTGCTCGCCCCTGCCCGACCAGGCGCTGCCCCGGCGAAATGATTTACTCAGCCCCTCAACCTGCAGAATCATGCTGCAGTCTCCTTAGTCGCAGCATCAACACGAATACAGCGCGCAATATGCTGATCCGTCTGCCATGCATCTGCTGCAGGCATTGCTGCATTGCAGGCCTCAGTGGCAAAAGCACAGCGCGGCGAAAAACGACACCCCTCACCCCAACGTCCGGGCGGAGGCACCTGGCCAGGTATCACCTGAAGCTTCTCATCGGAGTGAACTCCTTCAGGACGACAATGCATTAGCGCCCGGGTATAAGGATGCGACGGGTGATCGAAAATCTCCTTCACACTGCCGAATTCGACGATCTGCCCGGCATACATAACTGCAACTTCATCGGCAAGCTCGGCCACCAGCCCAAAATCATGCGTTACCAGCAGCATGCCCTGCCCGTTCTCCTTTTGCAGCCGTCGTAACAAACGGATGATGCGATTCTGCACTGAAACATCCAGTGCTGTAGTCGGCTCATCGGCAATGATGTACTGCGGCTCTGCCGCCATGGCCATGGCAATCAATACGCGCTGACGCATACCGCCGGAAAGCGCATCGGGATACTGAGAAAGCAGGGCTTCGGCATCCTGTAAGCCAACATCCTGCAATAACGATATTGCACGCTGGCGCGCCTGCTGCCTGTCGAGATGGTTCACATGCAAGCGAATCACCTCGGCAATTTGCTCGCCAATCGAAAACACAGGATTAAGGGCTGTCATCGGCTCCTGAAAAATCATGGAAATGCGCCCTCCCCGAATTCGGCGCATACTCTCGGCATCGAGCTCGAACAGGTTTTGCTCATCCAGCAGAATCTTACCGCCACTGCGCTCAACATTCTGATATTCGCCAAGCCTGAGAATAGCCTGCGCGGTCAGGGTCTTGCCGCAGCCTGATTCTCCGACCAGCCCTAAAACACGCCCCGGTTTCAGGTTCAATGACACATCGCTGACGGCAGGAACACTCTGACCGGACATCGGAATCGCCAAAGAAAGGTTGTGGATTTCAAGCATGGCGTGAAAGTGTGTCGCAAGGTGAATGTGCTTTCCAGTATTAAATCCACACAGTAAAACCATCTTATTGTTATGGGTTAATAAATCTACATAAGTTCCTATTAAATATAAATATTTGCCATAGTGAAACTTTAGGTGTAACTTCGCTCGTCCAGTTTATATTGGGAGGTTGGACATGGTTGAGGAACACGCTTTGTCAAACAAAAGGCCGGCACAGGTCATCAAGGAACTCGAAAAACAGATTCAGACACTGGAGGCAGAAATTGATCTGCTGCATGTTCGCTCCAACAGCTTCATGCTCAAGACCATCGGTAGTCAGAAGAGCTACAAAAGCAAACTGCTACAGGCCGCCAACACTCTTGAACAATCAGCATCAGATATGGGGGACCACGTCTGGATTCCTCTGGAAGCCTTTCAATCCACACTGGAAATACTCCGAAGCGACAACGACGACGAATTCGACTACCACTGATCGATCGGTACGTTCTTTCACGACCTGATTACAATCCCTGATTGCTGAATCAGGCCCCTGCCTTTAATCTTAACCCATGCTGCTGTTTGAGCCTGTCCCCGATTACCATATGCATACGCCGCGCTGTAATCACGCTGTTGGCAGCATCATGGAATATGCAGAATCAGCCACCCTGCAAGGGCTGCCGGAAATTGGCGTATCCGACCACTCACCCATGCCGGACGGCTATGATGAAGCCTGGCGGATGAAACGATCACAGCTTTACGGTTACATCAATGAAATTAATGACGTAAGGGAATCGCTTAAAGGAAAGCTTATTCTAAAAAGTGGGCTTGAAGCGGACTACCATCCCGGTACCGAGGCCTATGTGCGCGAAATGATCGATACGCATGAATGGGACTACATCATTGGCTCAGTACATTATCTGAACGACTGGGGATTCGATAACGAGGAGAATCTCTCCGAATGGAGCAATCGTGAAATCGAGAATACCTACTGCGACTATTATCAATTGGTAGGCGATTCGGCTGAATCAGGTCTGTTCGATATTATTGGTCATCCCGACCTGATCAAAAAATTCGGCCACCGCCCTGCACTTGGCAGCGCTAGCGTCAGGCAGGCAGAGGAGCAGATGCTGAACCGCATCAAGCAAGCCGATATCGCCATCGAAATCAGTTCGGCAGGGCTGCGCAAGCCGGTCGGTGAGGTCTATCCACATGCCCGCCTGCTTGCCCGCGCCGGAGAACTCGGCATTCCGATCGCATTCGGATCGGATGCGCACGCCCCGGGTGAGGTTGGTTTCGCCATGCAGACCTGTCTTGGCATTCTTCACGCCTGCGGCATCCGTGAAGTTGCCAGCTTTTCGCAGCGACGACGTAAGATGCTGCCGATCACCCCGGCATGAAAAGCATCCTGATCACCGGTGCCTCCGGTGGCTTCGGCATCGAGTTCGCCAAGCAACTGGAGGGGAGTGGACACAAGCTGATCCTGCACGGTCGCGACCGTCCACGCCTGCAACTTACACTGGACGCACTCAAACACCGCGAACGCCATGAACTGGTCACAGCGGATATCTCCAACGAACAGGGCGTGGAATTTCTCCTTGCCCAGATCGAGAGCGAAGATGAACTGGTTGGTCTCGTGAATAATGCTGGCTTCGGCATTTGGGGGAAATTCGAGGCTGCCGATATCATTTCGCAACGCGATGTGCTCACCACCGACCTGCTCGCGCCGGTATTACTGACCCACGCGCTGATGCCGCGCCTGATTCGCAATAAAGGCTTTGTTATCAACGTCTCTTCACTTGCAGGAGAAACTCCCCTCCCCTTTATGAGCATTTACTCTGCTGCCAAAGCTGGCCTCACCTACTGGAGCGAAGCGATACGGGAGGAGATGAAAGGGCAGGTTGCCATAGTCACCCTTGCGCCCGGCCCTTCCCCCACCGGTTTCCGAGATGTGTCAGGCTTGCCAATCGACAAGGGTGGGCATGCAGCATTCCGCGATTCAGCGGGAACCGTCGTCTGCGCAGCCCTTGCCTGTATGAGAAAAGGCGGAGGTTTTTGCGTGCCAGGCTTTCGCCACAAGATGTTATGGCTGATTCAGAAGCTCACGCCACGCAGCTATTCGATGGCTATCATGCACAAAAGCCTGCGCCCCTGATGCTTTCGTTTTTCAAGGCCATTTCAGGAACAAGAGAAACCGAGCCGGAGCTCCCTCCCTACACAATCAGGGAATCTGCCCGCGCCCGCCATATTCGCATTCGCATCACGCCGGAGAGCGGTGTGACTGTGGTGATTCCAAAAGGCACCTCACACCGCCGTATTCCGGCCATTGTGGATCGGCAGCGCGACTGGATCGACAAACACCTCGCCCGCTTCGAGGCAAGCCGCGCCATCCTCGAGCAGCGCAAGGCGGAAGCAGATACGCTTCCGGGCACCATCCATCTTGCCGCCCTTAACGCCACCTATCCGATCATCTGCAGGCCCTCAAAAGCGCAACTGAGGCTCAGGCAACAGGATGGCGAGCTGGTCATCGCCGGCGATACGAGCGATGCGGGTAAAGTCCGGGCCAGCCTCAGGCGTTGGCTGATAGGTGTGGCAAAAGAGTATTTCAACCGGGAACTGCTACAGCTAAGTAAGGAAAGCGGTCTGCACTACCGCAAACTCACCGTGCGCTGCCAGAAACATCGCTGGGGAAGCTGCTCCCCGAAGAAAGATATCAGCCTGAATGCCAAGCTTTTGTTCCTGTCGCCCGAACTGGCGCGGCACGTGATGCTGCATGAACTAGCGCATATCAAACATATGAACCACTCCCCGGCCTTCTACCGGCTTATTGAAAGGCTCGATCCGGACTGGAAGCAGCATAGCAAAGCGCTGCGCCATGACACTGCAAGACACATCCCAATATGGGCGGAGTGGAAAGATTGATTTCAATGACCGCTTTCGGCCAAAAGCTGACATGCGTTCTGGGTATGTAAATAATAGTAAGATCAGATCGGTCAGCTTTTAGTTCACCATAGTTCTAAAGTAATAAATTACTTTGCCATCCCTGATGATTGCATAGCCTGCTGTTCCTCTTAATTGATCCCAATCGCTCTCAGGAGCTGAGATGTAATATAACTTCTCATCCTTTTTAATTAACTTCTTGAAGCTAAGCCATGATTTCTGCTGAAACCCAAAAGGAACCAATGGAATGCCATCGCGCTCATCTCCCAGCTTTTTTAATTGATTAAGAGACTCTGCCTCTATCTCTTCTACTGATTGCGGTTCAGATATTGACCATCCTTCATTCTCCAGCCTTTGAAGAGTGTATTCCTTCTCATCAGCTACAGCCTGAAATCCGGGCGCTAGCATTAGGATAATTAGGCATAGAAGCCTTAACTTGATTGCCAACATTCCTCCTCCCAAGAAGGCGAGTTTAGCCTATATTGATATTGCTTGCTGAGTGTCTGCTTTCGGCCAACAGCGGACATTCGATAGTGGTTACACGAACTGCCCGGCCACATAACCCGAAGCCCATGCCCACTGGAAATTAAAGCCACCGAGGTGACCGGTCACATCTACCACCTCACCAATAAAATAGAGCCCCGGCACCTTCTTCGCCTGCATCGTTTTCGATGACAGCTCATCGGTATCCACGCCGCCCACCGTCACTTCTGCCGTGCGGAAACCTTCCGTACCGGCCGGTTTTAGCACCCAGCCACGCAACACCTGCGCGATGCTTTTCAACTGCACATCGTTGAAGCGCCGCATCATGTCGTCTGCAAACATCGATTCACACAGATATTGCGCCAGACGCTTCGGTATACACTCCGCCAGCACAGTGTGCAGAAAGGCCTTGGGGCGCGCCTCACGCATCATCATAAGCCATGCAAGGGCATCCTCGCCCGGCAACAGGTCGATGGAAATCGCATCGCCTTCACTCCAGTAGGATGAAATCTGCAGCATAACCGGACCACTCAAGCCACGGTGTGTAAACAGCAACTGCTCGCAGAAAGTTTTCCCATTACAACTGGCGGCTACCTTCAACGAAACACCTGCCAGTGCTTTAATCTTCTCCTGCTCGATACCCGTGAGCCGGAACGGTACCAGCCCGGGCTTCAGCGCCGTGACCGCAAGGCCGAACTGACTGGCGACCTGATGGCCGAATCCGGTGGCACCCATTTTCGGGATTGAGCGCGAACCGGTGGCAATCACCAGTGCATCAGCGGAAAAGCGTCCTTGGCTCGTCGCAATCTCGAAATTATGACCCCGTGCCACTGATTCGATATTGCAATTGAACTGAAACGACACAGGCAGCGCAGCGCACTCGTCCAGCAGCATCCCGACAACCAGTTTGGCCGAATCACGGCAAAAGAGCTGACCGTGTTCACGCTCCTCCCATGCAATACGATGCTTCTCGATCAGCGCGATAAAGTCGTAAGGGGTATAACGGGATAGAGCAGAAATCGCAAAATGGGGATTGTTGCTGATGTAATCGGCTGCGCTCGCATGCAGATTGGTAAAATTGCAGCGCCCGCCGCCGGAGATAAGGATTTTCTTCCCGGCCTTCTCAGCGTGATCGAGCAGCAAAACACTACGCCCGCGCTTGCCCGCCTCAATGGCACACATCAGCCCCGCCGCCCCGGCGCCGATGATAATCACGTCACTTTTTCTTCTTTGACTCACGCAGGCAACCACTCACACCTATTTCGCGGGTCAGAGCCCTTATTTCGCAACGCCCTCCGCGCCAACCGGATAGGGATCGACAGGAAGGAATGAGCCTTCCGGCGTTTTGACTGGCCTGGTTGAAGGAGGCTTGGCATTTTGCCGATAATAGCGCTCCGGCCCGAGAATCTTGAGCAGAGCGGCCGTAAGCAGCTCATCGTCGATTTCACCATCGGCCGTGAACAGATTCTGCACCTTACCGGCACTGTTACCTGCCGCCTGCATGATTCGGGATGTCATCACTTCACCCATCGACGATACCATGCACCCTTCGGGAGCAACATTAAGGAAGATATCGCAACCATTGCGCAGCTTCATCAAGGCCTCACCAACATAGGGGCCAAGCTCACCGAAGGGACGAAGCGTGGGCAGCACCTCTTTGGCAGTATCAAGCACCTCAGGCATCGCATCGGGAATCTTAATCCCCGCAGCCCGATAGAGCGGACGCGCAAGAATATTCCGGAACACAAAACGCAAACCGCCAATCCTGGCGATGCCATCTTTGCTTTTCCTGATCTCGGCATAGATTGAGCTCCGTTCCTTGGGCTCCGCGCCAGAGAGCTTGTTTTCAGCCACCCGGATTCTCTCCTGCATGGTCAAGGTCTCTTCGTCCATCAGGTACGCCATATAGTTCCAAATCGGCGAATAATCGAAACTGAAACGCTGGAAGCCAAGAATGGAAAGCAGCAGATGGAAAATATCCTCTACCTGCGCCGCACGCATATAGGCCTCACCTTCGACAAACACCTCCAAAGGCTCTGCAACCCTTCCCTGACGCAGCGTGATCCACTGTTCGGCAAAGCGCCTTAACGGCTTCTGCAAATCGTTTCCGTAGAGACGATATGCAAAATATTTCACCACGGGCCCGATCTTGGGCCATTCGCCAAAGCTCCTGGCGAACCAGCGCCCCACTTTGCCGGGGCGCATGCCATGCTCCTGTATCTGGTAGATCTCCTGCTTCAGGGCGCGGTGTGCGGCGAGAAACTCCTGATACTCGTCGTAATCCCGGCACAGGGCTCCACCTTCAAACATAAGGGAATGCAGCACGCCCTGCAGAATCACGCCCTGAAAGGCGCGGATTACCGCCCACTCCTCCAGGCCAAAGTTATAGCCTGTACTCTCTTCAGCGACCAGGAACTGCAAAATGGCATCGTTCTGATAGTCGGAGCGCGCCTGCGCTGGCTCCTCAATCGATGGATGATCGCCGTATTTCTGGTGCAGAAACAGTTTATGCACCTCTGCGTACTGCCCCTGCCTGCATGGCCCCATACCCTTATTGTTAAAGATCAGAATGCGGTTTTTTCCCTCTACCAGAGGGTCGCCTTGTCGCTTGCGGGCTTTAAAATCTTCAATGGCACGAAGGATATCGCCATAGACCGCCGCAAAAGGAGCGCAGATCGAATCACCGGCGATCTTGCTCCCTTCACGAACCAGCTCGGGAAGCGAATAGCTCTCATCATCATAGTTATCGATGCAGGTAAAGCCGGATGCCCTCACAATCGAAGTTAATGTACGGTTATCTGAAATCGTCGGGAAATAGATCACATCCGTTTCCGGATCAACGCCCCTGTCGTTCGCAAAGTTTTCCAGCACCTGCACATCAAAGCTCTCGCCGTTCACGCTGAGCAGCTCACCGTGCAAACCAAGCTGCAGCTGTTTCACATAGGTGTTTACCCTGTTCTCCAGATGCGCGAGTTCCTTGATCACCGCATCTGACTGAATCAGCAGAAACGGGCGCTTCTTCATGATTTCAGCCACGGTATGCGCTGTCACGCTGTCCGGCCCGCAACGGAAGGTGGAAACCTGCACAACAGGCAACAGCTCGGCATGCGCATCGGTTTCGATACTCCTGAACACCTCTTTCAGGCGCGGGTGCGTCAGCCTTTCGTGTAAACGCTTTTCATTGATCGCGTTCAGTGCGGTGACGATCAGCTGCGGGTTTCTCCAGTAGATATGTGAGAAAACACCATCAGCCTCCAGATTCATGGCATACATGGGAATCGCGGTAATGTTCTTATCGCGCAGGAGCCGCCCGATATGGCTATCGTAAATACCGGGATTCAGAATATATTCGCGCCCGGCAACCAGAGCTATTTTTCTGCCAGCCCGCAGCGCCGCCTCAGCAATATCTGCAGCCCTCTCTTCCACCTCTGCCTTGAAACTCTGATGCGCCTCCAGCGCCTTTTTCACAGCCGCCAGCAATCCCTTGCGACCGGGCTTGATATGGTAGTGAGCAAATAATGAATCGAGCTGACCATACAACTGATCGGTAATCTGGCCGGCATCAGGGGTTTTGAGATCGATGGTGAAAGTGTGAAAACGCGCATCGGGGTGTTTTACTTCCGCGATACTCTTGGCGACCACGACACCGCCCTGATTGATGGTGCAGGTGCTTCCCACCCCCTCTTTCACCGGCAACTTGTCGATCTGCGGCACCAGAATCATACCATGCGGTTCACCGGCCAGACGCTTGAACTGTCCGACCGCACCGACCTGCGGCGCGCAGGAATCGATATTGAAATCGGGCTGAGCATCGATCACATCGGCCTCTTTTACATGGTCGACATGCACCGGCAGGCCCAGTTCCTGAAACAGGCTGGCAAAAAATCCGGCCCACTCCGAGACTGCGAAGCTGCGGGGAATAACTAGCCGGTTTTCGTCATCCGAGGTCGGCATGCGATCATGAATGAAGCGCCAGATTTCATGGTAGGTATCCGGAGCTGGCTCCACCCTGATGTCGATCTTTTTGCGGGATAACAGATCGTTGATGGCAGTGCAGCCGCCCAGTGAAAAATTAAACTTCTTGCCCTCATTATCCTTTCCGGACATCGCAACGCGGTTGCAGCGCGCATCGTCATCGCCGCAGGCAGCCCCCTTACAGACAATAATCTTTTTGGCGAACTCCCGGTGTATAAAATCGCTCAGCCTGCAGGCCTCAGCACCAATGCGCTCCTCCTGCTCATACGAGCGAATCAGCCCCAGACAGGCCATATGGCCCGGATTCGGCGGCACCAGCGCATAGGTGATGTCACCCACGAACTCCTGCAAACGGTGCGTCACAGCCAGAGGCAGCGGCTCGGAAAGCATGGTCTGTCCATGCAGGGTGACAACCGCTTTTTTCGGCAGATCGACCTGGCTCCAGAGTGTCCGGGCCATATTCTCGACAATGGCCCAGTTGGCTGAAGCGAGAATCTCTCCCTCGGAGTATCCCTTGGCCTGCAGCTTGCGCGCGTTTTCCATCAGGAACACCGCGCAAGTAGCATTGATAGCGTAAGCTCTTTCTGCTGTGAAAGCGCGATTGGAAGCATCACCGACATTCTCAATGCCAAACATGGCGCGCAGGGAATCCATCAGACTGCCGGTACCAGCCGAGCATTTAACGTTCATGGCGTTATCGAAGAGCTCTTCCTTGTTCAGGGTCACAGTCGACAGCTTGGTATCCTCGCCGCCGATATCGACGAGAATAAAGAAATCCTCGTTCACATCCTCCACGCCGTTCTCCTTCAAAGAGCGGATATGGTCGCGGGCATAATCGATCGATCCACGTGCATGCGCATAGTTTTCCACCAGCACAGAAATACGTTCCCCAAACTGCGGATAAACCTGACGAACCGCCTCCTGCACCTGATAACGGGCGCTGCCGGTAATGCCGATGCGCTCCACCAGCAGTTGAGACACTCCGCGGGATTCGAGATCACGGAAAATATGTTTAATGGTTTCAATGGTATCGCCACTATTGCTGTAGGAGTCGATAAACAGCGGCTCCAACGTATTGGCATTGGCAATGGCGATTTTCGCCATGGTTGAACCGACATCGAGGCCGATCATGACCGGCAGCGACTCCAGCTCCTCCGGTGTCCACTCCTGCACCTTTTTATCCGGCAGGCGACGATAGATATGCTCAGCCTCGTAGCTCGATTTCAACTCAGAGAAGCCGGGATACTCGATCATCTTTCCGCGCTGTAGCAGATTGCGTTCCTGCTGCACGAAATTTTTCATCCCCACCTTATCGACAAGGTTGCTGATACCATCGAAAACCAGCGACTGCTCGGCATCATGCACAACCGCTTCCACACCGAGCTCATCGAAATAGTCGCGCGCGCAATCGCGTGCATACTGCCAGGAAAAGATACCGCCGGTCAGATAGACCTTCTCAAACCCCTTGGGCAGCTTTTTGCAGGTCTTCATCACTTCGGATTTCAACGTCACTGCCAGCGCAAACTCCAGCGGGATGCCCTGATTCTTATCCGAAATGGTGGCTGATGAGCTGAATACACCACAGCGATCCGCGCGTATATTCACCTTGGCCCGTGCCGCCTTGCCGGCATCTCCCAAATAGGTCTGCAGCAAACCGTCTACTTTTTCACGCGCAATCGATAGCTTCTGCAGCACACGATCGATATTGACGCCCGATCCCGCCCCGCAGCGAGGATTAACCACCAGCAGATCGTCTTTAAGCTGCCCTTCGGCATCGATACCGATGACAAGATAGCCGGATGCAGAGAGATCGATGGCCGCCAGGGATTGAACCGCAGCGTTTTCCTCGCGCCGCAGCAAGCCATGCAGGCCCGCCCACATGGCTGCTGCAGGAAGAATGATCTTTCCTTCGCCCAGATCATCACGAACCACCCCGGCGAGTTTGCCCGTGATATAGATACCAGGCGTTTTTTTCCAGGCGCCATCCTCTTTGAAGAGATGCTCCTGCTGGAAGATTTCCTTCAACCGTCCGTTACTGGGGGCCTTCAGCTGCTTTAAAACCGTGCCTTCCTGATCGACGCAGCGAACACGAATATGTTCAACCCCTGCATCGATATAGATTCTTGCATAACCATTCGAACCTGAATTCGAATTCTGTTGTGAGTGTTGCGCCGCAGCTTCCATACACCCTCCCTTTCATATCATAAGACCATGACAACCATAGGAGCGCCACCAAATAGGTCAATACCACAGCTCAAAATAAATCAATTGACACGGGCGCTGTATTCCCCTGCCCTGTGTGCAAAGCAAACCATTTATGGCTCACCTTGCACCAATTAGAAAGGAGCCCGACCAAGGCCGGGCTCCTTCTGCTTAAAAAGCGTACAGTGCCGTTATTGGGCCGCTCCGCCCATATTGGCTGTTCCTGGCTCAGCAACCGACTCCGCGACCGGCTCAACCACAGTATATCCAATATCGTCAATATCGACATAACCGGCTTCACCTTCCTGCTTAACCGGAATCGTCCAGCCGCCACTCTTACCAGTTGGAATTGTGCGCCATGTGCGGAAACGGATCGCCTGCGACACCGAAATCTCCTTACTGCCAATGGCTGCGCCTTTATGCTTGAACTGAATCAGTACATTTGCCTTTTCGGTATCATCGCCCGGCACGAAAAAATTCATCCAGAGATACACCTTGCTGTCCTTCTCAATCTGGTTGCTATCAACCACTGCAGCACACTCATTTTTATTGTCGCCCTCTTTTTCAATTTCGGTGCAAAACTTATAATCCACCAGGGTAATCAGCTTGCCGTTCTGATAATAGCTCAGCACCTGCTTTACGGTGTTCGCATCCGGTGCACCATCCGCCGCCTGAGCAACCACAGGCATCGCCATCAGCAGCATTACAGTCATCATTATTCGTTTCATTATTTAACTCTCCCCTTTTTGTTTGATTTAAAAAAATAAAGCCCAAAGTGCTTGCACCAACCATCACAGGCAAGCCTTGGGCAACCCATCCACACGGAACTCATATGTATCAACAGCGAAACGCGAAGCTCCCCTGCACTGAGATCGCTATGCAGCATACTATTTTTAAACGGGCTTGAGTCAATCTCCCATCTGAAGATGAAGCTTAGGCCTTGAAACTACCCCTTCCGAATTCCTTCAACCACATCCTCGTCATGCTCTGCTGACGAAGCTGCCTCTGCGCTTTCGATCAGATCATCCTTCGCTTCGACGAGCTCCTCATTTTCGGCGGCATCACTCTGCTTATCTTCGGCGATGGCGCGCATCTCATCCAGCGCCTGCGAAGCCTTTACGATATGATCGGCCATGCGCTGGATATCCTTCAATAATTCAATCAGCTCCACCACTTGCCGCACCGGCATCTTGCCGAGCGTCCCCACCTTGAGGGATTGTGCTTTCAGCTCCTGATAGTGCTGTACGACCTGCTTCAGTTTCTGCTCGCACTTTTCAAAGGAGTACTCAGGGCTTTCAACATTGGCCAACTCAATCAGCGCAACCACTTCACTCTTAAAGTGCGCCGCCGATTCAGCAATTTTCTCCGTTGGCCGAATCAAATTGAGTTTGCTCGCAGCAATCGCGAAATCCACGCTGTCTCTGTAATATCGCGAAATACCAATGGCATTGGATAACACCTCGGAAACATGTTCCGGCAAATTCTGCTGACGAAGCTGGGTGGTAAAATCTCCAACAGCCTCAATCAACGCTTCGATCACTGCCCGCTCTTTGCCAAGCCGTACCGCAGAGGAGACTTCGCTGCTAAACACCTCTTCCACCAGCGCTGCAACCTTGCGACCAATCCGGGCCAGCTCCATAGTTAGCGCTCGCAGGGCCAGAAATGGCGTTTGCAGTGTGGTACTATCCAGATATTTGGGTTTGGCCTCATCCTCCTCAGCCAGGCGAAAGCGCCCCTCCAGAAAACGCACCAGCCGCCCCGTGACCGGCCATAGCAGCAGCACCCCCAAAACATTAAACACGGTATGAAACAGTGCCAGCATCACCGCAGGGCCCGATTCGAGCTGCAACTGAGACTGCATGCTCCCCAGAATCATTAGCAGGATCGGCAGCAGTAATAGTGCCACAAAACCGGTAATGCCATTAAAAAGCACATGCGCCATAGCCATTCGCTTGGCATTCGAAGTGGCACCAATGACCGCCAGCACGGCAGTGGAAGTGGTGCCAATATTGGCGCCAATCACCATAACCGCTCCGGCTTCTACTGCCATCACACCACTGCCGGTCGCGGTCAGAATAATGGCAATGGCCGCACTCGAAGATTGCATTAACACAGTAAGCAGCGTGCCGATCCCCAGAAACAGCAGCAGCCCGCCTACTCCCAAATCACTGGCGGGGGATAAAGGCAAGGTATCTTCCAGACCTGTAAAGCCATTCTTAAGCAGGTCGATGCCAAGGAAAAAGATACCGAACCCGGCCATGGCCTCACCGAGTGCCGCAAGCCGCGGCTGTTTCGATAGCAGCTTCATAAACATGCCAATGCCAATGGCCGGCAGCGCAAAGGCCTGAATCTTGAAATGAAAACCAATGGTTGAAACCAGCCAGCCGGTCATGGTGGTGCCGATATTACTTCCGTAAGTAATTGCCAGTGCCTGTGCCAGCGTTAGCAGCCCTGCATTAACAAACCCGATGGTGGCGACCGTGACCGCACTCGAGGATTGCACCAATGAGGTAATGAACATGCCTGAAAAAACCCCGCGCAGACGGGTTTTGGTCGAGTGAGCCAGAATTGTCCGCAATCCTTGCCCCGCCGAAGTTTTCAGCCCCTCGGTCATCATGTGCATCCCCAGTAAAAACAGTCCGATACCACCGAAGAGGTTCATGAAAAGCGTCATGAATCGAGCTTCTTCCTGATGTTTTCCGAAGTGGCTGGTGCCAGCAGCTCGCCATCCACGAGCGCGGCAGGAGCATTGGAGCAGGCACCGAGGCAATTGCTGGACACGCTTTCACGATACTGTGCGGCCAGTTCTGCCCCGCCATGCGCCAAACAGACCGGACCGCAACAGATTTTCATCTCGGCTGAGGTCTCCGTGCGCACCGAATCTCTCAGCAGCGTTGTATAACCACGCACGATATCGGTATCGACCTTAAAGTACTCGCAGAGCACCGGCAGCGCCTCTTCCGGCACCTCGCCAAAGAAGGAGCACACATCCTCCAGCGCTGCCACGGCATAGGTGGAGCGCATCGGATAAGCCGTTTTTTCAAGTAAAGACTTGATATTTTGTTGAATCGAGATGGATGCGAAACGATCTGTCATACGGCGATCATAGCAGCAAGCAAAACCCCTGTGACAAGGGGTAGAGAATTTATGGAAGTTTCGCTAGGCTGCGCAATCCTTTCAGGCCTCTTGAAGGAGGACGTCCGCCGCTCCCGGTTGCGATGTAAACAGAAGGAATAATATGAGCCGTCAAGCCAGGCCCAGAGCATGGGGAAGCTGTGCGCGGTTTCGAGAGAAGTACGAGGTAAGAGCATGAGTCAGTCGCCACGTCCGGCCAAGCAGGGCTTATACGATCCCAGAAACGAACACGATGCCTGCGGGGTTGGTTTTGTTGCACATATCAAAAACCAGAAGAGCCACGATATTATTGAGAAGGGCCTGGAGATCCTGCTGCGTCTGACCCACCGTGGTGCAGCAGGCGCTGATCCGCGCGAAGGTGATGGCGCGGGCATACTTATCCAGATTCCCGATTCATTCTTCCGCGCTGTCACGCCAGAACTCGGTATCAATCTTCCTGCCGAAGGCGAATATGGCGTTGGCATGGTCTTCCTGCCTCAGGATGCAGCACACCGTAAGGCTTGCGAAACCGAAGTGGAGAAATCCATTGCCGCTGAAGGCCAGAAGCTGCTCGGCTGGCGTGATGTGCCTTGCGATGCGGCTCGTGCCGACCTGCCTGAAAGCGTTACCACCTGTGAGCCATTCATCCGTCAGGTCTTCATTGGTCGTGGCGATAACTGCGCCGATCAGAGTGCCTTTGAACGCAAACTCTACGTGCTGCGCCGCGTCGCTAAAAATGCGGTGGATGCCCTCGGCTTTGACGATCCGGCCAAGTTCTACTTTGTCTCCATGTCGAGCCGCACACTGGTCTACAAAGGCATGTTCCACTCGCATCAGGTGGGTGCTTACTATGAAGACCTTCACGATGCCCGTATGACCTCGGCACTGGCCCTGGTGCATCAGCGCTTTTCCACCAACACCTTCCCGGCATGGGAGCTGGCACATCCATTCCGCATGGTGGCGCACAATGGTGAGATCAACACTGTTCGCGGCAACATCAACTGGATGAACGCACGTCGCCACTCAATGAAGTCAGAACTGCTTGGAGAAGACCTGAACAGAATCTGGCCAATCATCGGTGAGGGCCAGTCCGATACCGCCTGCTTCGACAATGCTCTGGAGCTGCTGGTGATGGGCGGCTATTCGCTTGCCCATGCCGCCATGCTGCTGATCCCCGAGGCGTGGTCGGGCAACAGCCTGATGGATGAGAAACGCAAGGCATTCTACGAATACTATGCTGCGCTGATGGAGCCATGGGACGGCCCGGCAGCGGTTGCTTTCACCGATGGTCGTCAGATCGGTGCAACGCTTGATCGAAATGGTCTGCGCCCTGCCCGCTATCTGGTCACCGACGACGATTTGGTCGTTATGGCCTCGGAGATGGGTGTCCTCGATATCCCGGAAGAGAAAATCGTGAAGAAGTGGCGCCTGCAGCCGGGCAAGATGTTCCTGATCGATCTTGAGAAGGGCTGTATCATTCCGGGCGGCGATATGAAGAGTGAACTGGCCTCACTTAAACCGTATGAGAAGATTCTCGCCGAAACCCAGATTCAGCTGGAAGCGCTGCCTGAAGAGGTACCAACCATGGCACCGGGGCACTCCGACCTTCTGGATCGTCAGCAGGCGTTCGGCTACTCGCAGGAGGATCTAAAATTCCTGATGACGCCAATGGCAGTTTCCGGTCAGGAAGCCATCGGTTCGATGGGTAACGACTCTCCACTGGCTGTACTCTCCAACCGCTCCAAACATCTCTCGGGCTACTTCCGTCAGCTCTTCGCACAGGTAACTAATCCTCCAATTGATCCAATCCGTGAAGAGATGGTGATGAGCCTGACTTCGATCATCGGTCCGCGCCCTAACCTGCTGGGTCTGGATGCGGATGAGCCGCAGATGCGTCTGGAAGTGCACCAGCCGATTCTGACCAATGTCGATCTGGAGAAGGTTCGTCACATCGAGCGTTATACAGATGGCAAGTTCCGCACCACCACACTCTCGATGTGCTACTCAGCCGATCAGGGTGCTGCAGGCATGGAAGGCGCGCTCTCAGCGCTCTGTAAATCAGCCGAAGAGGCAGTGAAGGAGCACTTTAATATCATCATTCTCTCCGACCGCGAGATGGATGCCGATCACATTGCTATCCCTGCCCTGCTGGCCACCTCGGCTGTGCACCAGCATCTGACCCGTAAAGGGCTGCGTACCGAAGCTGGACTGGTCGTTGAAACCGGCTCTGCCCGTGAGGTTCACCACTTCGCCACATTGGCAGGCTATGGCGCTGAAGCGATCAACCCGTACCTGGCATTTGAGACCCTGTTCGACCTGCAGCGCAACAACCAGCTACCGGAAGAGCTGTCGCTTGAAGAGGTGAAAAAGCGCTATATCAAGGCGATTGATAAGGGCATCTTCAAGGTGATGTCGAAGATGGGCATCTCCACCTATCAATCCTACTGCGGCGCCCAGATCTTTGAGGCTGTCGGTCTCTCCTCCGGATTTGTCGATGCATTTTTCCCCGGCACACCGACCAAGATCGAAGGTGTTGGCTTAAGCGAGGTCGCCGAAGAGGCGGTTCGCCTGCATCGTGATGCCTATGGCGATTCCCAGATCTATCGCAAACATCTCGATGTTGGTGGTGAATATGCATGGCGTGTTCGAGGTGAAGAGCACCTGCTAGGCCCCGACACCATTGCCAAACTCCAGCATGCGGTTCGCACCGGCAACTACGCGCAGTACAAGGAGTATGCCAACCATATCAATGAACAGAATGGCCGCCTGACCACGCTGCGTGGCCTGTTCAAGTTCAAGGGCGGTTCACCCATCTCCATCGATGAGGTGGAGCCTGCCACATCGATTGTGAAGCGCTTTGCCACTGGTGCTATGAGTTTCGGCTCGATCTCACACGAAGCACACAGCACGCTTGCCATTGCCATGAACCGTCTGGGCGGCAAATCCAACACCGGTGAAGGTGGCGAGGAGCCTGAGCGTTTCTCACCGATGGAAAACGGCGACTCCATGCGCTCTGCAATCAAGCAGGTGGCTTCTGGTCGTTTCGGTGTCACCACCGAGTATCTTGCCAATGCCGATCAGATTCAGATCAAGATGGCGCAGGGAGCCAAACCGGGTGAAGGTGGTCAGCTGCCGGGGCATAAGGTGGATCAGCGTATCGGTCGTGTTCGTCACTCTACTCCGGGTGTCGGCCTGATTTCGCCGCCGCCGCACCACGATATCTACTCCATCGAAGACCTCGCCCAGCTGATCTTTGACCTGAAGAATACCAACACCGATGCCGATATCTCGGTGAAGCTGGTATCCGAAATCGGTGTCGGCACCGTTGCTGCCGGTGTGGTCAAGGCGCATGCCGATCACGTGGTGATTGCCGGGCATGATGGCGGCACCGGTGCATCGCCGCTCACCTCCATCAAGCATGCCGGTTCCCCGTGGGAATTGGGTCTGGCCGAAACGCAACAGACGCTGGTACTTAATCGTCTCAGAGGACGTACCCGCCTGCAGGCCGATGGCCAGATGCGTACCGGTCGCGATGTGGTCATCGCAGGTCTTCTCGGTGCCGATGAGGTTGCATTCGGCACCATCGCACTGGTGGCAGAGGGCTGCATCATGATGCGTAAGTGTCATCTCAACACCTGCCCTGTCGGAGTGGCGACTCAGGATCCTGAACTGCGTGCCAAGTTTGTCGGCAAACCGGAAGATGTGGTCAACTTCTTCATGTTCGTCGCCGAAGAGGCACGTGAAATCATGGCAGAACTTGGCTTCCGCACCTTCGATGAGCTAATCGGTCGTGCCGACATGCTCGATACCGACGATGCACTTCGTCACTGGAAATCCAAGGGGCTAGACCTCTCGCCGATGTTCCATCAGGTCACCGGTGTTGAATCAGCGATTCGCCACTGCGAAACACAGGATCATGGTCTGGCTACACTGATCGATAACAAACTGATTGCTGAAGCTGCTCCTGCTCTGGAAGAGAAGAAGCCAGTCGTCATTGAGACCAACATCTGCAACGTCGATCGCAGCTTCGGCACCATGCTCTCCGGCAAGGTGGCCAAGAAATACGGTCACGCAGGCCTGCCGGAAGATTCCATTGTCATCAAGGCCAAGGGCACGGCAGGTCAGTCGCTCGGTGCATGGCTGGCTCGCGGTATCACCATCGATCTGGCCGGTGAAGGCAACGACTATGTCGGCAAGGGTCTCTCCGGCGGCCGTATCGCCATCTATCCGCCGGAGGTCAGCAAGATCAACGCGGATGAAAACATCATCGTCGGTAACACCGTGCTCTTCGGCGCCATTGCCGGTGAGTGCTACTTCAACGGTGTCGGCGGCGAACGTTTTGCCGTGCGCAACTCAGGCGCCACTGCCGTGGTTGAAGGCGTGGGTGACCACGGTTGCGAGTACATGACCGGTGGTACGGTTGTTGTCCTGGGTGAAACCGGACGCAACTTCGCGGCAGGCATGTCCGGCGGTATCGCCTATGTGCTGGATGAAGCCGGTGATTTCGAGCATCGCTGCAACATGGCTCAGGTTGAGCTTGAGCCAATTGCCTCGGAAGCTGCGGCACTTGAAGAGCTGGATCATCAGGGGCCTGACCTTGAAACACATGGCCGTGTTGATATCAAGCACTCACTGACTCAGGACGACCAGAAGATTCTGCGCACCCTGATCGAGCGACATGTCCACTACACCAATTCGTCCAGAGGTAAGAACATCCTGGAAAGCTGGGATGCATTTCTGCCGAAATTCACCAAGGTGATGCCGGTAGACTACAAGCGTGCCCTCTCGGAGATGGAAGCAGAGATGAAAGCCGGCACAGATGCCAAAGCCGGGAAGGAGCGGTCCAATGGGTAAGCCAACCGGTTTCAAGGAGTACTCACGCGAAAACCTGAGCTACGCGCCTGTAGCCGATCGTATTACGCACTATAACGAGTTCTCGAAACTGCCTGCCGATATGGGCACGCAGGGTGCCCGCTGCATGGATTGCGGAGTCCCCTTCTGCCACAACGGCTGCCCGATCAACAACATCATTCCCGACTGGAACGATGCGGTCTATCGCGGCAACTGGCGTGAGGCGCTCGATATCCTGCATACCACCAACAACTTCCCGGAGTTTACCGGCCGTATCTGTCCGGCTCCATGTGAAGAGGCCTGCACGGTAAATCTGATCGGTGATGCGATCTCCATTAAAAACATCGAGCTCTCCATCGTCGAGAAAGGCTGGGAAGAGAAATGGATTGTTCCGCAACTTCCTGCCCATAAAACCGGCAAAAAGATCGCCATCGTCGGCTCCGGCCCTGCGGGCCTGGCGGCGGCCCAGCAGCTGGCGCGTGCGGGCCATGATGTAGTGGTGTTTGAAAAAGAGAATCGCCTCGGCGGCCTGATGCGCTACGGTATCCCGAACTTCAAATTCGAGAAACACATCATTGATCGCCGTCTGGCACAAATGCGTGCCGAGGGTGTCGATTTCCGCATCAACACCCATATCGGTGTCGATATCTCCACCAAAGAGCTGTTAACCGAATACGATGCTGTGGTACTGGCAGGTGGTTCCGAGAAGCCGCGCGACCTGCCAATTGAGGGCCGTGACCTCTCGGGCATTCACTTCGCTATGGAGTTGCTGACCAAGAATACCAAGCGCGTTCTCGGCGATGAAATTCCCGAAGAGGAGTTCATCTCTGCCGAAGGCAAGCATGTCGTGGTGATTGGCGGCGGTGATACCGGTTCCGACTGCATCGGCACCTCCAACCGCCACGGCGCCGAGAGCGTCACCCAGATCGAGATCATGCCGGCTCCGCCCGAAACGCCAAACAAGCTGACCACATGGCCGAACTGGCCGATGAAGATGCGCACCTCCACCTCGCAGGAGGAAGGTTGCGAGCGCGATTTCTCAGTGGCTACCAAACGCTTTGTCGGTGAAAATGGTAAAGTCACTGCCATTGAGTGCGCCCGCGTTGAGTGGAAGCAGGAGAATGGTCAGTGGAACATGACCGAAATCCCCGGTAGTGAGTTCACTCTCAAAGCTGACCTGGTACTGCTGGCGATGGGCTTCGTGCATCCGGTGCACGAAGGCATGCTTGAGGAACTGGGCGTAGAAAAGGATGCCCGCGGCAACGTTGCAGCCAACACCAACGACTACCGCACCAGCCTCGACAAGGTCTTCGCCGCCGGCGATATGCGTCGCGGTCAGTCACTGGTGGTCTGGGCGATTCGTGAAGGGCGTCAGGCTGCCCGTGCAGTCGATGAATACCTGATGGGTTCTTCCGACCTGCCTCGCTAACCGGTCAACAGCACTCCATGAGATCAATTCCCTGGGGGTGGATATTTATATGCCTGATCTTGCTGGGCGGCTGGAAGCTATGGGATGACCATAACTCTATTCCTGCCGGAATATTAGCCCCTGACGACCCGATACAAACGGGCTTGGGACAAGGCAGAACTTACGATCACGGAACACATATGCTCGAAACGTTGGCCAGCTTTGAGATCGAAGCTCGCGTGCTTAGTACAAAGGAGTATTCCAGTGATCGAGAGTCAGAGCTGGTCCCTGTCGATCTGGCTTTGGGCTGGGGGGCGATGTCGGATTCCGCGGTTTTAGATCAGTTGTCGATTAGCCAAAACAAACGCTTTTATTATTATCGCTGGAGCAACCAACCTCCCATCCCTCCATATGAAATCGTACAACACAGTGCCAACATGCACTTAATTCCTGCTGATTCAGACATCGAAGAACAAATAAGAAATGCGCGTGTGGGTCAAATCGTACATATCGTTGGGCAACTGGTTGAAGCACGTGACTCTGATGGATGGCACTGGCGATCATCCCTCACCCGGAAGGACAGCGGCGCTGGCGCCTGCGAACTGGTCAGAGTTGAAGCAATTGAGGTTCGATCACCTCTGCCCTGAATAATAAAATAAGGGAAACCCAATTGATGCAGAGACCGGGGCTCCTGAACATGGGCCGCCGGTTTTCTTTTACGGGACAGCCCAGGTCCCAAGTGTGCCTTGCAGTTTCGTGACTTCTCCACTTCAATGATTGATATCCGACAGGAAAGAGAGCATCAATCGGAAAAGGAGCCTGGAATGAGATTTGCAACATTATCAGGAAATCTGCTGGCAACATTTATCGTCATCACTCTGGCCGCCCCCTGCTTCGGCTACGATTTGCGAATCAAGGATGCCCCAAACTGGGTCAACGACGGCACTATCTACACCACCGTACAGGGCGAACGATATTTTTACGGTGTCGGCTCCTCTCCTGTCGTGGGCGATCCCGATCTACAGAAAGCGATTTCCAAGAGCCGCGCCACGAGTGAGGCTAAGCGCATCCTCACCGCCTGGCTGGATGCGCTGGCCGCCGACTACCTGAAATCGAAAGCGGCGAAATCAAACCATGCGGATAGCGCCGCCGTGCAAAACCAGCTCAAGAGCTTTGCTAACGCGATGAAAGAGCGACTGAACCTTGCCGCACGCTGGAAAGACCCGCGAACCGGCTCCCTCTACTCACTGGCCCTGCTCGATATGACAACGATGAAAAGCGCTGCCGCCGAGAGCCAGCTTCTCGACGAAGCCATCAGGGAACATATCCAAAAGCACGGCAGCAAGCTCTTCGACCGGGTTAAACGAAGCAGTAAAAAACGTCCACACCGTCCAAAATAACCGCCCGAGTAAAAAGTGGCCGCTGCGTACCCAATTAACGGAGAGGTACAACCCTTAACGCCTCGTCAATTCGAACCTCAAAAATACCGGAGCGTTTGTCACCCCTCCCCACCTTCGGATCATCCAGGAATACGACATACTCCTTTCCATATCGATACAGACTGACTTCGTAGCCCAAAGGATCGATACCCCGTTTCTTCATCTCTTCAACCGCTATGGAGATCGCCAGTGCCTCTTTCCCTGTCAGCGAATGCTCAAAAACCATGCTTTTCGCCTCACCGCCAACAGCAACTTGCAAGCAAGCTATAAAAATAGATAGGAGCATTATCAATTGAAGTTTCTTTGTCATGTCTGCCATCCTGTCGGTTTGCTAAACGCCATACGCTCTGTCATTACACTCCAGCAACGAACCGGAATCAACTTCAACGACAACTGGCACAAAGCAGGTAACAGCGTCTATGGTGCAGTTATGGCTGTGTTGTATCGAAAGGCTCCCCTTTGAGCGAACTATTGCCACTGTGGCTGAAAATCGCCTACTCCCTGTTCGTGGCGATCACCCTCGCTATTTACTGGTTCAAATACGGCCCCGGCAACTACCTGTGGTTCTCAGATATCGCACTGATTCTCACCGTGCCCGCACTGTGGCTGGAGAGCCCGCTGCTCTCCGGCATGATGCTGCTCGCCATTCTGCTGCCAGAGTTAGTGTGGAATATCGGTTATTTTGCCGGACTTATTACTGGCAAGCCGATCTGGGGGCTGGCCGACTACATGTTCGACCCGAAATATCCTCTTTACCTGCGCGCCATCTCCCTCTTCCACATCTTTTTGCCGCCAATGCTGGTCTGGATGGTCTACCACCTCGGCTACGACGGGCACGCCCTCTTCTGGCAGACGCTGCTCTGCTGGATTGTGCTGCCACTCTCCTACCTCCTCACCGACCCGAAAGAGAATGTAAACTGGGTGCACGGCCCCGCAGGAAAGCCGCAGACCCGGCTTCACCCGCTTTTCTACCTAGTGCTGTTGATGCTTGGGTTTCCGCTATTCATCTACCTGCCGACGCACGCTTTGATTATGGTGCTGATATATGGATAAATCTGGTGGAAAACTGGACTATTCTATTCCAAACAAACTTTCTTTCTTGATTCTCTCTAAATACGCAAACACTAACCAAATTAAAGCAACTATCGTTAAATCTATTCTAGTAACCAGCACATAGGTTTCTACAGACATTCCTTTCGAAAGAAACTCCCAGACGAGATTCAGTAGGGAATCAACAAACAAGAGAGCCCAAAATGTTTTTCCGAAGGTTGTTTGCACTTTGAAATAAAAAAAAGCGAGAACTAACATTGTGAACAGCATGGGAAAGCCGACATCATATAAACTGAGCTCCCTTCTTATCATCACATCTGCCTCAGGATTCAAGTAAAAATACCAATTAACCCCTGTACCCACAATAAAGATGCCGGCCAGTACAAATGCTAACCTAGGTTTCTTCGAAGTCTTTACTTCAGACATGTTCCTCCATCCATCTCCATATTTCGTCGGGGAGCTGCTCGACGCGATACCAATTGTCGGACTCGGAAGCCAGCGCATGCCAGCCAACTGCGGCAGGCAGAGCCACTTCCGGAGTAAACCTGCGCCCAAGGAGCGCAGCAATCATGCCGGAGAGCACATCACCGGTGCCGCCGCGCGCCAGCCTGCTGGAACCGAACGGAGATACCCGTATTTCTTCGCCAACGCCCGGCCCGGCAATCAGCGTACCCGCTCCTTTCAGCACTACCCATGCGCCAAACAGAGCGGACAACTTCAACACGGCACCCAGGCGGTCAGCTTGCACTTCTGCATTACTGCTCCCAAGCAAGCGGGCCGCTTCGCCCGGATGCGGCGTGAGCACTGTAAGCTCCTTTCTAGCCTTCACTTTCCCCTTTAGATCGGAACTGAGCGCCACCAGATTAAGCGCATCAGCATCCAGAATCAGAGGAACATCGGCATCCAGAAGCTCTTCCAGCACTGGCACGCGCCCCTGCCCCCAACCTGGGCCAGCAAGCAAGACGTCCGCGTTCTGCCACGGTGCATGCGCATCCTCATGCACCATCACATCGGAAGCGTTGGAGGCAATGATCTGCCATATCGATTTCGGGCAGGCGATAGAAACAAGCCCCGCACCCGCAGCCATGGCACCGCCAGCAGCCAACTGCGGCGCACCGGCATAACCCGGACTACCACCAAAAATCCATACATGCCCAAACAACTTCTTATGGCCGGAATATTGCAGCGGACGGCGAACAGCACGAATCTCTGACTGCGGAATGGTGCTTGCCCGCGGCATATCCCCACCCGTAGCCTCTCCTAATGTGTCCGCACTGATGCCGATATCGGCAGGCGGCAGAATTTCACCGGCGCATGCCCTTCCTTCGCCCAGAAAGTGACCCCATTTGCAGGCAGCAATCGGTAGTGTCCATTGCGCCTTTACCGCCCCTCCCATGATTTCACCTGTGTCGCTGTGAATGCCACTGGCGATATCGATAGCGAGCACGGGCTTATGGCTGGCATTTATAGAGTGGACGATTTCTGCGTACTCACCAGTCAACTCACGGCCAAGCCCAGTGCCGAACAGCGCATCAACCACCAGATCGGCGCGCGTAAGTAATTCGGAAAGGTGCTCCGGCGTACGAATCGAAACCTTCGCTTCCTTTGCTTTGACGGCCCACTCTCCGGCATCGCCTTTGAGTTTGGTGAAATCACCGACAAACACCACTTCGACATGCACCCCAGACTCACGCAACTCATGTGCAATCACGAAGCCATCGCCACCGTTGTTGCCGGGGCCTGCGGCAATCAGCACATGTCCACCCTTGCCAACCTGCTCCAGAACCCGCTCAGCAGCTTTGGAACCCGCTCGATGCATCAGATCAAAACCGGATACGCCGGACTTGATCGTGGCCTGATCAGCCCACTGCATTTGAGCGGAGGTAAGGATGGAATATCTTAAATTCATGTTTCTTAGCATGGACTTGGTGCCTCGATATGACAAGTTTCTTGCTGAATTCTCACGCTTTTATATTAGCATATTATAATGCTTGACACTCCTGATTTTCGCCATTACTGTATGCCGCATGGAACAAGGAATCCCACAAGACCGCATCAAATCAGCCAGCGAAGGCCTGCGTGCCATCGCGCACGAGCTTCGCCTCTCCGTGCTTTGCCACCTGATGAACGGACCGATGTGCGTGCACGAACTGATGCAGGCCACCGGCGCCTCGCAATCCAACCTCTCTCAGCATCTCTCCAAGATGCGCATGATGGGGCTGTTGACTAATGAGAAGCGCGGTCAGGAGGTTTACTACCAACTTGCAGATCCCGCTTTTGCCGATCTGGTGCAGGCACTGAAACAAATTTACTGTCCGGAGCTCTGCACGAGGGAGTAATTCCTCAAAAAAAATTTACACCAATGTATCATTTTAATAGAATATAAGGATAGAGGAATTACAACTATGCAATCAATGATTGGTGCAATTGATCGATTCAAAAAATGGGTGTTCATTATCATGCTGGCGGCTGTTGCCGTGGCCGGCTACCAGTTCCCGAATATCAAGATCGACACCGACCCGGAGAACATGCTCAGCGCGGAAGAGCCGGTGCGCGTCGATAATCACAAGCTCAAAAAAGACTTCAAACTCTCCGACATGATTGTGGTCGGCGTGGTGGATGAAACAGACCCGAACGGTGTCTGGCGTCCCGAAGTACTCTCTCGTATTGAAAAGCTGACCAAGAAAATCCTTGGCATCAAGGGCGTGGTGAAAGTCGACGTCATGTCGCTAACCGCCTCCGACACCATCGAGGCGGGCGGCGGCATGCTGGATATCCATACCATCATGAAGCGCGCACCGAAAACCCAGGCGGCTGCCACCAAATTGAAAGAACAGGTGCTTGGCAATCCGCTGCTGGTGGAGAAACTTGCCTCTTCCGATGGCCAGGGGCTGGCGATTTACGTGCCGATCGAAGACAAGATGATCTCCTATCGTGTTGCCACCGAAATCGAGGGCATGGTCGCCGACATCACCAAGGGTGAAGGCAGCGAGCAGTATCACATTGCAGGCTTGCCGGTCGCCGAAGACACCTTTGGGCATGACATGTTCCTGCAGATGGCGATCTCCGCCCCGCTTGCAGGTCTCGTGCTGATGATCATGCTGTGGTGGTTCTTCCGCCAGTGGATATTCATCGCCGCCCCCATGATCGTGGCCATGGTCGCCGTGATCATCACCATGGGCACCCTGATCGGCATGGGCTTCACCGTGCACATTATGTCGTCGATGATCCCCATCTTCCTGATGCCGATCGCCGTGGTGAATTCGGTGCACATCATCTCCGAATTCTACGACCGTTACCGCCACCACAACCATACCGGCCGCGTGTTGGCCAAGGTAATGGGCCACCTGTTCAAACCGATGATCTACACCTCGCTGACCACCATGATCGGCTTCGGCTCGCTGGCACTCACCCCGATCCCGCCGGTGCAGGCATTCGGCCTGTTCGTCGCCTTCGGCGTTTTCCTGAGCTGGCTGGTCACCATCATCTTCATCCCGGCATTCCTGCTCATCTATCCAGACAAGAAACTGGAAGAGATGGTCGCGAATACCCGCTCCGCTGAAGAGAGCGCGCTGGGCAACACACTGCCGAAAATCGGCCGCTTCGCGCAGAAAAAAGCGATGCTGATCGCGCTGGCCATGGGCGCCATCTCGGCGGTATCCATCTATGGCGTCTCCCTGATTCAGATCAACGACAATCCGGTGAACTGGTTCAAGGACGGCGAGAAAGTGCGTGTGGCCGACAAAGTGATGAACGATCACTTCGCCGGCACCTACATGGCCTTCATGCGCTTCGATGGCGCTCCTGAATCGATGAAGGATCCGAAGGTAGCCAAATGGATCGACGGTCTGCAGCAGCATCTTGAAGCGCAACCGACCGTCGGCAAAGCCACCTCCTATGTCGATCTGGTCAAGCGCGTGAACTGGGCGATGCATGAAGAGGACCCGAAATTCTCGGCAGTACCTGAAACACGCGAGGAGATCGCACAGTACCTGTTCCTGTTCGGCATGAGCGGCAACCCGCGCGACCTAGACCACTTCCTGGACTACGACCAGAAGAGCGCCGATCTCTGGCTGCAGCTCTCCAGCGGCGATAACCAGAGCATGGAGCAGGTGATTGCGGCTGCGAACGAATACATCGAGGCGAACCCGATGCCGGAAGGTGTCTCCAGCCTCTGGTCGGGCCTGACCTACATCAATACCGTCTGGCAGGACAAAATGGTTGGAGGCATGATGGACTCGCTGGCCGGCTCCTACATCATGGTCTTTATCCTGATGCTGGTGCTGTTCCGTTCGCTGGTCTGGTCAATCCTCGCCATGTTGCCGCTGACCGTGACTATCCTGTTCTCGTATGGCGTGATCGGACTGATCGGCAAGAACTACGATATGCCGGTAGCGGTACTATCCGCACTCGCACTCGGTTTATCGGTGGACTTTGCCATCCACTTCATCGCCCGCTACCGCGAGACGAGGCCGCACCACCCGACCCGTGCTGCTGCCATGGATGAGATGTTCGGCGAATCGGCCCGCGCACTGGCCAAGAACGCCCTGATCGTTTCGATCGGATTCACCCCGCTCTTGTTCGCCCCGCTCGTCCCCTACATCACTGTCGGCGTGCTACTTGCTTCGATTATGGCGCTATCGTGGGCAACCACCGTGTTGCTGCTACCGGCACTGATCGACCTGTTCAAAATCGGCGAACCTCGCCCTCATCTAAAATAAAGAATTCGAAAGGAGAACGATATGAAAAAGACCTTTGCACTGACTGTTCTGACCGCCCTATTTGGCTTTATCGCACAGGCGTCCGCCGAGGATGCGGCCGCTATCATGGAAAAGGCACACCTGGCCAGCTACTACGCCGCCAACGACGGCAAGGCCAAGGTACATATGGAGATCATCAACCCGGACGGGGGTACCCGTATTAGAGAATTCACCATCCTGCGCAAGGATGTAGTCGACGGTGGCGACCAGTGGTTCTACGTCTATTTCGACAAACCGAACGACGTGCGCGACATGACCTTCCTGGTCAACAAGCACCCGAAGAGCGCCGACGACCGCTGGCTATTCATCCCGGCCATCAAGATGGTGAAGCGCATCGCTGCTTCCGACGCACGCGCAGCCTTCGTTGGCTCCGACTATACCTATGAGGATATCTCGGGGCGTCATCCTTCGGCTGATAATTCTGAGTTCGTAGGAATTGAAGAGCTAAATGGGCGTGCGAGCTGGATGATCAAAAACACCCCGAAAGAGGCAGTAGACGACTACGCCTGGCGCAAGACCTGGGTGGACCAGGAGACCAATCTGGTGATGAAGGAGTCGTACTATGACGACGCCGGCACCGAAGTGCGCCGCTTCACCACCACCGACTTCAAAAAGATCGGCAACTTCTGGATCGGCATGGCCGGCGTGATGGAGAATCTGGAGCTGAACCACAAAACCACCGTGCAGTTCTCGGATGTCGCTTTGGATGTTGGTCTTCCAGATAGCGTCTTCACCGAGCGCAGCCTGAAGTCCGCGCCGAAACAGTGGGTGCGCTAAACATGAAAAGGTTCACTCTCCCTGCCTTCGCGGCTGCCGGCATCTCGCTGTTTGCGAGCCCTGCCGGCGCAGCAGAGATCGACGTGCATGGCTTTTTGCTCGGCACCGCCTCGGTACGCACCAGTAGCGTACCGCTGGCGACTGGAGAAAAACGCAGCTATCTGCTGACCGAATCCCGCCTGCGTCTCGATCTGAATGCGGATTCCGATTCGGGCAAGACCGCCATGGTCGCCAAGATCGATGCGCTAGCGGATAGCGTATCCTCCAACACCTCACTGGAGGTGCGTGAACTTTACGGCGAATATCTCTCTGATTCGTTCGAGCTTCGCCTAGGTCGCCAGATGGCCACCTGGGGTGTGGCCGACCGCCTGTTCATTAACGATGTATTCCCGAAGAACTGGTCGGCCTTTTACTCCGGCCAGCCGCTGGAATACATGAAGATCGGTTCCGACATGGTGAAGACCTCGGTCTTTGGCGATGGTTGGGATACTGAAATCGCGCTGATTCCGGTTGCACAATACGACGTGGTGCCGGGCACCACCCGCTACCAGTTAGCAGGAAACCAGATGCTGCCAGTACAGGCACGCGAAAAACGCCTATCAGGTGGCGAAGCTGCCATCCGCCTGCACACGGCAGTTGGCAATACAGACATTGCCCTCTACGCATTCAAGGGCTTCTGGCACCAGCCGGACAAGGGCTACACCATGGTGACAGCAAATATCACGGCAACCAACCCCACAGGTATGACGACCATCTATCCGCGCCTGAACAGTTTTGGCGCCACCGTGCAGGACACCTTGCTGGGCGGCGTGCTCTCCCTTGAAACGGGCTATTACGACTCAATCGACGACAAGGCCGGCACCGATCCCTTTATCGCCAATTCGCAATACCGTTATCTGGTTGGCTATGAGCACGATATCTGGACCGATATCACACTGGGCCTGCAGCTCTATGGCGAAATCATGAAAAACTATACCGCCTACTACAATGCCGCACAGGCAGCGTTTCTTGCCGGCACAGGGCCGAAGCCTGTTGCCAGACACCGCAAGATCGGCACTGTGAATATCCGCTCGCTGTGGATGAACCAGACGCTGACCGCCTCACTGTTCGCCATGGGTGTAGCAGGTGGTGGACGTATGGCTGTCCCCGACCTGTACTATGCCGTGACCGACGAATTCTCAGTCAACCTCGGCGCACACGTGTTCTGGGGCGGACCGAACAGCTGGATGCTGGGCATGATGAAAAACGACGATAACGTCTATACCAATGCCAAATGGACTTTTTGATTCAGATAAAAAGAAGAGGAGTATCTCATTTCTATGACTATTCAACGCATGATTCGCATTATTGCCGGCAGCTTTATCCTGCTGAGCCTGTATCTGTCGCATCTCTATAACGGGGTATCCCTGTTCGAGGGGCCGACCTGGCTCTGGTTCACCGCTTTTGTCGGCGCCAACCTGCTGCAGTCCGGTTTCACCAGGTGGTGCCTGATGGAAAAGATCCTGGCCAAACTCGGCATGAAATCCGAGTACGGAAACTAATCAATGGGTGAATTCTTCAGTCAATACTGGTATCTGCTTTTTGGTGCGCTGCTTGTCGGCTGGGTGGTCTGGCTTCGCTGGCTCTCGCCGATACTGGCAGGTGTGAAGAACATCTCGATGGCAGAATACAAGGAGCGCTTTCACCGCACTCCGCATCTGTTACTTGATGTGCGGACCGAAAACGAGTTCGCCCAGGGGCACGCCCCCAGGGCACAACTGATTCCGGGCGACAAGCTCGCACGCCAGATTCACGATTTCGTGCAAACCATGCCGGCAGGCAAACCCGTGGTCTGCATCTGCGCCTCCGGCAGCCGCTCGGCAGTTGCCGCAACGGCACTAGCCAAAAAAGGGATCAAGCCCATCTATAACCTTTCCGGTGGTATGGGTGCCTGGATACAGGCGAAGATGCCAATTAAAAAAGGCGATATCTCATGACAACAGTTCTGGTGGAACACAAAACAAACTTTTACTGCTTCACCGGTTTTCAGGGCGGTCAACGTCCATTCGCCACCCTGCGTGGCTATTCCAAGAGAGAAAGAGGAGAAACGACATGGCACATGTAGTGATCATGGGTGCAGGCATCGGTGGCTTGCCTGCAGCCTACGAAATGAAAGAAGCCCTGAACAAAATTGGCGGTGAACACGAGGTAACGGTGATCTCGAACGTGGATTACTTCCACTTCGTACCCAGTAACCCGTGGGTCGCGGTCGGATGGCGCACACGCGATGACATCATCATCCAGTTGCAGCCTTACCTGAACAAGAAACGCATCAACTTCGTAAGCACAGGTGTGCGTGAAATTCATCCGAATGACAACACGCTCACGCTTTGTAACGGGCAGAACCTCGATTACGATTACCTCATCATCGCCACAGGCCCCCGTTTGGCCTTCGAACTAGTGGATGGACTTGGGCCCGACGGCCACACCCACTCCATCTGCCACGTGGACCATGCCGTAGAGGCATACAACGCCTTCGAAGAGTTCTGCAAAAATCCCGGCCCGATTATCGTCGGCGCCGTGCAGGGCGCATCCTGCTTCGGCCCGGCCTATGAATTCGCGATGATTCTCGACACTGAGCTGCGCCGCAGAAAGATTCGCGACAAGGTCCCGATCACTTTCGTGACCAGCGAACCCTATATCGGCCACCTCGGTCTGGGCGGTGTAGGCGACTCCAAGGGGCTGCTCGAGTCCGAAATGCGTCAGCGCCACATCAAGTGGGAGACCAATGCCAAAACCCTGAAGGTCGAGGACGGCTCGATGCATATCGAGCTGTGCAATGACAAGGGCGAAGGTATCGAGCAGAAAGAGCTGCCGTTCAAATACTCGATGATGCTACCGGCCTTCCGCGGTATTCCTGCTGTGGCCAGCACCGAAGAGCTCTGCAATCCGATGGGCTTCACTCTGGCCAACGAGTTCCAGCAATCTCCGAAGTATGCCAACATCTATTCGGCAGGCGTCTGTGTGGCGATTCCGCCGGTGGAAGCGACTCCGGTACCTTGTGGAACGCCGAAGACCGGCTACCTGATCGAATCGATGGTCACCGCCATCGTGCACAACATCGTGCACGACATCAAAGGCGAAAAACCGGAGAAAGTCGGTACCTGGAACGCCATCTGCCTTGCCGACATGGGTGATATGGGGGCCGCCTTCGTGGCGATTCCGCAGATTCCGCCACGCAACGTGCAGTGGATGAAGAAGGGCAAGTGGGTGCATACTGCTAAGGTAATGTTCGAGAAATACTTCATGCGCAAGATGAAGACCGGCGTCTCCGAGCCTTTCTACGAGAAGGCCTTCCTGAAAACGCTCGGCATCGAACGCCTGAAGTAAGGAGTCCGTAATGCGCCTGTCAGTGAAACACGAAGGAAATGCATGCTTTACGGTGAATTGCCGTGGGCATGCGATCACCATGGATCAACCGCTGGACAACCATGGCGACGACCGCGGCATGACGCCGCCGGAGATCTTCGCGTCTTCGCTGGCAGGCTGCGTGGGCTTTTATATTGCCCGCTACTGCGAAAAGGCGGGCCTTCCAACAGAAGGGCTGAGGGTCGATATGGACTGGAAGATGGCGCAGGAGCCCTACCGCATCGGCAATATCGACATGCAGATCGTGCTACCGGGACTCCCTGAAAATCGACTGAACGCCATCCGTAAAGTGGCCGAGTCCTGCCTGCTGCATGCTACACTTATGCATGCACCGACCCTGAATACCACGATCCGGACCGCATAAGGAGCCCCGATGAAAAAGTTTCCTCTCCTGCTCGCGTTGATTGCATTGCTGTTTTCGGCCATGCCGGCTAGCGCCTGCGGCCTGAATGAAAAAACCGCTGCCGGTTATGAGAATGCCGAGGTCACTCACGCTTATCAGCACTGGAGCCAGGGCGCTAAATCCCCTACCCCCTTCGTATTTATCGATGTGCGCACACCCGAGGAGTATGTCGAGGGCCACATCGAAGGTGCCAAACTGATTCCGCTGCAGGAGTTGGAGAGGCGCGTCAACGAAGTGCCGAAAGACAAACAGGTCTACGTCTACTGCCACAGCGGTAAACGTTCAGCCAAGGCTGCCGACATCCTGGCCGGCACAGGTTTCACCAACATCGAAAACGTGCTGGGCGGCATCGTAGCCTGGCAGGAGCACGGTTACCCGACCGTCAAATAATGCGCCACTCGCACGAATGGGAAGCCCGTTACCAGAAGGGCAGCACCGGCTGGGACCGTGGAGATACCAACCCGGCACTCCTACACTGGCTCGAATCGGGCGACCTGGCCCCCTGTCGTATCCTGCTTCCCGGCTGCGGACGCGGACACGAGGTTCCACACCTCGCCCATCTCGGTTTCGCCATTACAGCAGTGGATTTCGCACCTTCGGCTGTCGCACACCTGCAAACCGAACTCGAAAACAGAGCGCTAGCTGCCGAAGTAATCGAAGCAGATGTACTGCACTGGCAGGCGGATGCACCATTCGATGCCGTTTACGAACAGACCTGCCTGTGCGCCCTGCCACCGGATAGTTGGGAGGCTTACGAAGCTCAGCTATACAACTGGCTGAGACCTGGTGGAAAACTCTTCGTGCTATTCATGCAGACCGGTGCGGATGGCGGCCCACCGCATCACTGTGACCTACTTGCCATGCGCAAGCTTTTCATTGATACCCGCTGGGAGTGGCCGACCACTACTCCGATTATCAGCCCGCACAACAACGGTCGCTTCGAGCTTGGCTATATTCTGAGGCAACGTTCAGGGGCCGTTTGAACTATTTACTTCTGTCACAGCTCTGTCACCCGGATGACACAAAATTGCCTTATTGTCTTGCAAGACTGCCGCTCCACGAAAAATACAGGAGCGATTTATGGACTCACTTGCATTAAATTCTGCCTCAAACTTGAACGAATTTCTGAAATGGGTCAGCGAACGTAATTTACACGTCCCGCGAACCGAGCTTGAATTCATGCTCGGTATTTCGGCAATTGAACCTGACGAAGAAGATGAGTGGGGTGACGAGGAGTTCTGGCGTTAGTCGAAACACACCCGCTTGCTCTTTATCCGGGATGAGTGTCGTCTATTGCAGGATAGGATTCAGGCCGGGACCTGACACACTACCAAGAATCCTGTCGACCTCCTCCAGCATGACCAGTAGAGCCACCTCTTCCGAACTCAATACGCTAGGATCAATACCATTGTACTTTTGGTGTAGTGCTTTGGCATAAGTCTGCAAAGCAGGCATATCCGCCTCATTACTTCCATCTTTGCCAGCCCACAGCAAAATCTTGCGCTGTTGCCCCGGCGGCATCGCCATAAACACTTCCAGTCTTGGTAATGATGGTTTTGGCTGGGACATGCCGAGGGTCTCTTCCTGAACCGCGTAAGGGTCAACTTCGCCTGAAGAGCTCACCGCTTCTGTTAATTCGGACTCAGGGGTATCCGAGGAGGTATCGCAAACACAGTTAACACAGTTAGGGTTAATCAACTCATCCGGAATCGTGCTGGTCTGACATTTATATAGCTGCCCACCCCGAAATATCATCCGCATCGAGCCGCCCGGATAGACTTTGGATGAATAGGTCACAACAATATCGCCGCCTCCTTGCGGCGCGACCGAAACAGGAAGCCCCCCAACCTTATACAACCTTGTGCTGAGATCCCCTTCCGGACGGTATTGATTCTCACCCGCAACGAAATTCCCAACCATTCGCAACTCCTCCGTAACATCATTGCTTACCATCAAAATTTCAAATTTCGGTAGCGTACGGACAAACATTAAAGCCATCGTGCCAGCAACCAGTGCAGGCATTGCAATCTGGAGCCAGTGAAATCCTGCAGGCCTCGTGGCATCACTGGCACGTTTACGTAAAGCATTAATACTTCCCGGCATACATAGTGCAACTAGCATAAGTATTGAAAGCGCTGTGAAAGTATGAATGGCACTTAGCGTCAATATGTGCCCTTGTAGATATGCATAAACCTGCTGAATTCCGAAAAACGAAAACGAACCGAATAGTAACGCACCCCATCCCCAGCCAAGCCGATATGCCCGCAGCAAACCCCAGGGCACTAGCAACACAATCGCTGCAGGAATTAAGCAAAACAACATTTGAATCAGAATCAGTTCCCACATTGAAAAGACTTCGCTGAAAGCGCCAGTAAGAACCGACTCATACACTGCATCAACAAGGGGAGCTGCCGGAATCATAAGTGCCGTTGAGGCAGCAACCACCACCACGACTTTTGCAGATAACGGCAAAGGCTTGAAGCCCTCCCGTATCGGAACCCCTCGCAACTTGCGCTCGCTGCGGAGAGCATACCAGCCGAACAAAAGCGCCAATATACCGATGATGATAACAGTCAACCGCTCTCGTAATGGCACAGCCTGTGGAGGTTGTGGGGGCTGGGATACTTCGGTAACTGGTGCAGCCTTCGGAGTTTCAACCTGAGCTTTCTCCATTTGTGGAATAGTTTTGGGAGCAGAGGTCTCTTCAAGTGATATTTCGGGTAATATGATTCCGGTTTCTGCCGTGTAGCGGTCACGTTCAAAATATTCACTCCAGCTGGGCACCAATGGAGGGGGGTATTTGGCAAACTCGACTGAAGGCGGCTGATCGGGCTCATCGATCATTCCAGCCTCAAGCATCCTGATATGTAACAACTCAGACTTACTTAGTTTTGAGACATCAAAGCCATTAGCATTCATCTTCTTTTTGTAGTACTGGAAGCCTCTGTAGATCTCTGCCTTTCCAAAGCATCCATCATGCTGTCGGGCAGCAAGATCATCAGGACATTTTTCCATATCTGCAGGGAAAGTATTGTAAATTTCATAGGCGTAGCGAATGGGCGAAAAATTATTTGCCTGAACGGCTGCCGCGTCTCCACCCGGGTTCATCATGATGCTTCGATAAACTCCATAACGAGAGCCTGCGAACGGATCCCTATCTCCAAAAAGTTCATAGTCTGGAGTAATTGCTGGAAGCCCCATGATCTCTTTCTGAGTAGAAACTATGGAAAGAACTTCATCAAGCGGCCTTACATCATAACAATTGCGCCAAACATATTGGTTTTGTTTGATGGAAAAGTCACAACGCGCCTTCTTCGCTACGGAATGTTCCCGATCCAGCTCTTCCAGTTGGGCTGTAGCTTCAGGTGATATCGTTTGTTCACCGTAATATTTGAACTCTCTATCTGAATACCGCGGCGACAAGGGAAGGCCGGATTCCATTCTGCTTATTTCACATTTAACAGCCTGAATTTGGGCGGTCTTGCCAACAAGTGCAACGTCTTCGCTCAGTCCATTTTCAGTATTTATTTGGCTCGTTAAATTCGCAATATGAGACAATAGTCTGACATCTTCATCCCCACATGTAGCCAATACGTCTGAAATGAATAGTTTAGCCGCCAGGATATGTCGGCTTGTAAGTGCTACATTAATGCCATCATCTGAAAGCACGACCCAGGGTTGCTTCTCGATATATGCCCTACTTTCTTGCCATGAAGCGCGCTCTTCTGCGCATAAAGGCTGTGCGATAAAAACCAGCAGCATGAATACAGGCAGAATGTTCCGCATTAGCGTTACCTCTTATAATTCCGATGTGTTAATTATTCGATGTTATAAATACGGTTGCTTCAACCATACTTATTTCGGAATGCTGCGATAAAGTCATCATACGATTCTGCAGGTAACGAATTAATCCCCGCTGCAGCCTTGCGCCCTCCCCCGGTCGGAAATTGCATGCAGAGCTCATCTGCACCAGCATTACTCGACAATGGCGCACGCACACTCACCCTGTAGTCACCACTGGCCAGCTTCGTAAACAGTGCATGTGCCCGAGCGGGATTTTCGCGTGCCAGCTCATTGCCGAACACGCCTGAGACACGCCTCGCCCATGCTTCGTCGGGCAGGATATAAGCAGCAATGGCCGCCTCCTCGATTTCGGGAGTCTGTGCACGAGCCGTGGCCATATCGCCCTCAAAGCCATTCTTCAGCGTATTAAATGCCTCCGACTCCTCAATAAACTCGAATGGATTCTCGAACGGATGAATCGCCATATAAAGTTCGGCAGGCTGGAAAAAGAGATCATCCAGCGATACCCCGTAGCCGTTGTAGTTGATGCAGGTGCCAAGCAACTCCAGTGCTGACATCTGATCGTCGGAGAGCCCCTGTCCCTCGGCGGCCTTGAGAGCAACATCGTGAAGATTGTCTCCGAATGCCGCTACAATAGCCCACATCCGATATTTTCCATTCAGGAATGCATCAACGATGAGGCTGGTGCAGGTGTCGGCAGCCGTATCAATATGGCTATACAGGTGCTCGGACTCCGGTATGTCGCCGGCGAAATGGTGGTCGAAGTAGTGCACAGTAGCGCCTTCTTCCAGCAGCCGTTCGACATCATCCCGATTTTTATCAAATGAAACATCGAGAACGGTGATCACATCCGCACTGCTTGCGTCGATGCGGGTCAGCAACTCAATATCGCGTTTCAGCCCGGTAACCAGCTTGCTATGCCGCGGCTCGGCCAACCGCAACTGATGCAGGGCACAGATACCATCGGCATCGCCGTTGAACACATCGTAATACATGCCTAGCGCTCCCTCGCCTGTTTCTGCAAATACAAACTCATCAGGTTACGTACAATCCTTCCTGACCAGCCGTCTTGGCTCATTAAATCGCTCTCGCCAATTGCCAGCCCAGCCACACCAGCACCAGGCACACCGCCATCTGACCTAACACGTTGGTTGCTGCCAGTGCAATATCGCCCGCCTGCAACAGACGAAGCGATTCCAATGAAAAGGTGGAGAATGTGGTAAAGCCGCCAAGCAGGCCCACCGTAACAGCCAAACGCACTGCTTCGCTGGCGGTGGAGCGCTCAATCAATATCACAAACAAAAAGCCGATTAAAAAACTGCCAAAGGCATTCACAAACAGTGTTCCCCACGGAAATACGGTGCTTGAGCCGGCCAGCCTCTGCACTGCACCGGCCAGCACAAAGCGCAGCACCGATCCTGCAGCCCCCCCGATGGCGATCGCCAGCAATTTCACTTTTTCTTCACCTCTTGCCTGCGCTCCTTCAGCCACTGTTTACGCTCGATCATGGTGCGCTCGAATCCCCGCGACACCGGATGATAGAAACTCTCCTCGCCCATCGCTTCCGGAAAGTGCCGCTGCACCACCACTGCATCGCCAGCATCGTGCGCATACTGGTACTCCTTGCCGTGCCCGAGTTCCTTCATCAGTTTCGTCGGCGCATTCTTCAGGTGTACTGGCACATCCAGATGCTGCGTCTCTTTCGCCGACCGCCGGGCCGCTTTCTCGGCAACGTACACAGCATTGCTCTTCGGAGCCAATGCAAGGTAAATCGCCGCAGTGAACAGTCCTTCCTCGCCTTCCGGAGAACCGAGGATTTCATACATGCGGTGTGCATTCAAGCAAACACTGAGCGCATTCGGGTCGGAAAGCCCAATATCCTCGGTGGCCATACGAATCAGGCGACGCGCCAAATACAAAGGCTCTTCACCTGCCTCCAGCATGCGTGCCAGCCAGTAGACTGCCGCATCATCATCGGAATCCCGCACGCTCTTGTGCAGCGCCGAAATCAGATCGTAGTGCGCATCGCCATCGCGATCGTAACGTGCCTGTCGCCGCAACCACTGGGCTCGTACCGCCTCTTCATCCCACACACGCTTAGGATCAGCTTGGTAGAGACTCTCCAGTGCATTCAGCGCATAGCGCGCATCGCCATCGGCCATAGCAGCGAGCCACTCTAGCGCAGAATCATCGACGCCGAAGCCAGCATCCTTCGCCAGTAACGCCAGGCCCCGAATCAGAATCTTGCGCACGTCGTCGGTATCCAGAGCCGTCAGCACAATCACGCGGCAGCGGGAAAGCAGTGCATTATTCAGTGAAAAAGATGGATTCTCGGTGGTCGCTCCGACCAGTAGCAGGCTGCCATCTTCCACATACGGTAGCAGCACATCCTGCTGTGCCTTGTTGAAACGATGGATTTCATCGAGAAACAGCAGATATTGGCGCCCCTCCGCCTTGGCACGAGCCACCACCTCCTGCACTTCCGCCTTGCCTGCCGAAACGGCGGAGAGTTGCACAAATGGCATCCCGGCCCCTTCAGCCATGATACGCGCCAGCGTGGTTTTACCAACGCCCGGCGGCCCCCAGAATACGCAGGAGACCGCACGCCCTTCCGCCAGCATTTTGGCGAACCATGAACCGGATTGCGTAAGCTCGGACTGGCCGGCTACATCGGCCAGCGTTTTCGGACGCAGCCGATGCGCCAGCGGGGCTTCGGAAGAGCCCCCGGAAAAGAGGTCAGCGACCGGCTGCCCCATCACACATCACCAGCGACTGGTCAGCGAAAGCATCAAGGCCTGGGTGTGGCCGCTATACACTGCAGCGTAATTGCCGGTCGGCACAGTACTATGCGGATAGTAAACATAAGTGTAGGCAAGATCGGCATGCGTGCCGAGCACGTTGCCTCCGGCACCGATCGAGAAGCGGTGCCCGCTCTGGTCAGCAATCAGAGCATCAAAGCCAGTATCCTTCCCAGCCCCCTGCTCATAGGCATATCCGAACCGAAGCTGCGTGTTTGGCCGCCAGGTCCAGGTCAGTCCCAGCCTGAAATCAAGCGTATCTTTCAGGCTGAGAGGCAGCGTCAGCGGTGCCGCGCCTCCTGTAATATTCATGCTTGTGAGCCTTGACCAGCGTGTCCAGTTCACATCGCCTTCAAGCTTCAGCCCATCGTAGATATTGTGTGCAATAGCCACTGAGACCTCATCTGGAAGCTGCAGGTCGGTTTTTTGCAGGCCATCCACATGCTTTAGTCTGGCACCCATGCGTAACATGGTTCCGAACGACCAGCCATAAACAGGACGCCACGATGCGGAAATATGTCCACCGACTGCCGACCAGTCACGCCCTGCGAAGCTGCTGGCTCCACGCCGAATCGCCAAGCGTGAAAAGTAGCTATCCACACCTGCAGAAACTGCCAGGCTGCTGCTCAGCGCATGCACAACATCCACCGACAGTCGATTCACCTGAATATTGAGCGCACTTTCGCTGCCGCCCAAAGCAGCACTCCAGTTGTTGCGTTGCTGATAAGGCTGATACAGCCCCATACCAACGCCCCAGTTACTGCCGCGCGGCATCCAGGTGCTATATAGATGGCCGGTCGAATCTTCCTCTCCGATAGTGGAGGTGGTTGCCGTGCTCGAACTCGCCGTCGAATTCCGATAGCGATAAGCGCCCCCCGCCTCAAGCGTAAATCCCGGCTGCCATGCAATGCCGGATGGATTGTATGCCATGGCTGACGGTGTATCCGCAGTCGCTACAAAGGCGTTGGCAACGCCAACCCCTTCACCGGAAAACCCGTGCTGGGCAAAGGCGCCTGCAAATGCTCCGCATGGCATCAGTGCCAATGCCACCACACCGATCATCATTGCCAAACGATTCATAGTCGCTCCATCTCTTCTTTGATATTTCCTGCCGTCATTATTACCATCACAACTGCGCATCGACGACATCAACGCCTTCCGGCACCTTAAACTCGAACTGCCCGGAAGCCGGTGCCGAATAGCTGATACCGATCCAACGCATGTGGTTGCGATTACCCAGCGCATCAAGGCTCTCCACATATTGCAAACGATCGCTCTTTACACCCAGCCATACTTCCGGCCCATTGAGAAAACGGGTGTGATAACGCAGGCCGCTGCCCTCTTTCCCACTCTCCTTCGACTTATCAAGCACGGTAATTTCATCGGCATTGACCTGCCCCTGAAGCAGCCGCATTACCAGAGGGTCCACCGCATCCAGATCCTTTAATACACGCACCTGTAGCAGATCGGGCTCGTAGTGCCAGATACGCTTGCCATTACCGACATAGAGCTGCTCATACGGTTTGCTGTAATGCCAGCGAAAACGCCCTGGCTTCAGTACTGCAAGGGTGCCGCTGTATTGCTGACTGCTGCCATCTGAAAACACAACGCTCTGTTCAAATCGGCAGGTAAAACCCTGTGTCGCGGTCAATTTAGCCAGGGCTTTCTCCAATGGTACAGGCAAAGAACTTGCGCTCTCAGCGACACCTGCGTAGGAAAAAAGCAAAAACAGACCAACTATTATCCGCCGCATTATTCGATCACTCCGCCGCCACTCTCCTGACTGCGAGCCAGCACCTTGCGCATACCGCCTGAGCCTGGTGGCGTTACCAGCCCCTCACGCTCCATACGCTCTACCAGGCGGCTGGCGCGGTTGTAACCGATACGCAGATAGCGCTGCACCATCGATACCGAGCACTGCCCCTTCTCGATTACCAGATCTACCGCCTCATCATATTTATCATCGCTATCGTCACCGCCTCCTGGTCCACCCTGTTGTGCATCGGCATCCGGTACTTCGAACACCTCCTCGCGGTAATCCGGCTCACCTTGCATACGCAGGAAGTCGACCAGCCCCATCACTTCGGCATCCGAAATAAACGCCCCATGCACACGACGCAACTCCCGGCCACTACTTAACATCAGGCTATCGCCCGAGCCCAGCAACTGCTCGGCACCCATCTGATCGAGAATGGTACGGGAATCGATCTTGGAGGAGACCTGGAAAGAGATTCGCGTCGGCAGGTTGGCTTTAATCAAACCGGTGATCACATCCACGCTCGGCCGCTGCGTGGCAAGAATAAGATGCAGCCCGGCCGCACGCGCCTTTTGCGCCAGGCGGCAAATCGACTGCTCGACCTCCTTGCCCGCCACCATCATCAGATCGGCAAGTTCGTCGATCACAATCACGATTAGTGGCAGCGGCTCCGCATTGGGGTCATCCTTGATCTTGCCGCCCTTGGCTGCCTGATTGTACCCCTCAAGATTGCGCACCTTGGCCTGACTCATCAGCTGATAACGGCGCTCCATTTCAAACACCGCCCATGCCAGCGCCTTGGCAGCCTTGTGCGGACTGGTGACCACCGGCACCAACAGATGGGGAATGTCCTCATACATGGAGAGTTCCAGCATCTTCGGGTCAACCATAATCAAACGCAGATCCTGCGGCGTATGCGTCATCAGCATGGAGCAAATCATCGTGTTGATGGAGACCGATTTACCCGAACCGGTAGTACCTGCCACCAGCAGATGCGGCATCTTCACCAGATCGGCAACCACGGCATGACCGGCGATATCCACACCGAGCGCCAGAGGCAGTTTGCGTTTTTTATCGGAAAACTCGGAGCTGGCAAGAACCTCGTGCATCACCACCATCTCCCGCTCTTCGTTCGGAATTTCAATGCCGATCACATTCTTGCCAGGGATATTCCCTGCCACACGCACGCTAACCACCGCCATGGAGCGGGCCAGATCATCCTGCAGAGCAATAATACGATTGGCCTTGGTGCCGGGAGCTGGCTCAAGCTCAAATTGCACCACCACAGGCCCGGGCTGCACTGCCACCACTTTGCCCTCAACCCGGTAGTCCAGAAGCTTGCTCTCCAGCATGCGCGCCATCGCTTGCAGTGCTTCGGGATTATGTGCTTTGGTACGCACCGGCTTTTTATCAAACAGAGCCAGAGTGGGCAGGCGGAAATCTGCCCCTGACGGCTCCTTAAAGCCAAGTTCAGCCTGTTTTTCCACCCGGGCACGCCTGGAGACAACCACCTCAGCCTGCGGGGCAATCGTGGGCTCTGAATGCGGCGGTAGCTTCTCGACGCGCTCCATTTTTTCCCGTTTACGCACCTCGCGCCCCTGCATGCGATCTTTACGGCTCTCCATTTTCGTGCGCATGGTAACCACACCTGCACCAAACCATGCCATAACAATCCCGGTCAGACGTGAAATACGGCGCAGCAATTCGAGCAAAGAGAGGTGAGATGCTGCAACGAAACTACTAAGTAACAGCGTTGCCAGCACCACATCACGACCAAGCGGATTGAGTGCCCGATCCAGAGCATCGGCCAGCATCACGCCGAGTGCGCCGCCCGAGCCTGCGGGTAATACGGAAAACCAGCCGCTCACGGTGGCGTGATGCGCGGCAAAAAACGCTGAAACACCAAGCACAAACGGCACCCAGAAAAGCGATGTGAGATGGCCGGCATAGGGCATCTTGTTCAGTGCGAGCCGAACAACCAGCACAACGATCAATGCAACAATCAACCAGGCAGCGAATCCAAACAACTGATAGAAAAAGTCGGCAACATAAGCGCCAACAATACCCGCCATATTGCCAGCCTCCGCCGAAGTTTGATTGTTAAAGGAAGGGTCGGCGGAAGAAAAACTGAACAAGGACAGCACGCATACGCCCACCACAGCAAGCAAGGCGAATGCAACTGCTTCACGGATTACATCGCGAACCTGCATCAAACCTCCACGACCACCGGCACAACCATCGGTCTGCGACCAATCTTGCGCTTACACCAGCGACGCAGCCACACCCGAATCTCTTCTTTGGCCGCATCTTCATCGGAAAGAAACTCTTTACCGGCGGAATCGAGGTGATCGTGCAACTCTTCAGCGGCTTCAGCAAATATCGCCTCGCCCGCCTCCTGCTGGTAGACGCCACGCGTGATGAGTTCGGGCAGTCCAAGCACCCGCCCCTCATGACGGCTGACCACCACCACAGCAGTCATAATGCCGTCACCGGCAAGCTGACGGCGATCGCGCAACACCAGATCATCGAGCTCATGATGAATGCCATCCACGAATACTGCACCGACTTCGAAGCTTTCACCAAGGCGAATACCATTCGCATCCACCTCGACGCTCTGGCCGTTTTCGGCAATCACCACATCCTCGTCGCGAATACCAACAGCCGTCGCCAGCCGCTTGTGTTCGATGAGATTCCGATACTCGCCATGCACCGGGTAGAAGTGCTTCGGACGGGTCAGGTGCATCATCATTTTCAGCTCATGCGCCTGCGCATGGCCGGAGACATGTAGTGGCGCCTGCCCTGCATGAATCACGCGCGCACCGCGTCGATAGATGTGATTGAACAGCCCGGCGATCATCTTCTCGTTACCGGGAATGGCCGAGGAGGAGAAGACCACCAGATCACCCGGATCAAGACGGATGCCGGTGAAACGATCCTGCGCAATGCGCGCCACAGCGGCACGGGATTCGCCCTGTGAACCTGTGGCAATAATCAATAAATCCTGCGAATGGATATCCTTGGTCTCCTTGATATTCACCAGTACCCCGGCCGGCACATTCAAACGATTCAGGTCCCTGGCAATGCCTATATTGCGCTCGAGGCTTCGTCCCGCAATCGCCACCCTGCGCCGGTTGGCCACCGCTGCATCGATAATCTGCTGAATCCGGAACATATTAGAAGCAAAGGTCGTCACTACCACTTTGCCGACACAATCGGCGATCACCTGGCGCAGTGCAGGGCCGACCACTCGTTCGGAGGGCCCGACCCCTGCACGCGTGGCATTGGTAGAGTCTGATGCAAGCAGTAGCACGCCCTGGTCACCAAGCGCCGAGAAGCGATGCAGGGCGGTAGGTTTACCATCAATAGGGGCCGGGTCGAACTTAAAATCCCCGGTATGGATAGCAATGCCGTATGGTGTGTGCAGAGCAATAGACATCGCATCCATGATCGAGTGTGTGACCGGAATGGCCTCTACTCCGAATGGCCCTACCTCGATACGCCCCTCTTCCGGCAGGGGACGCATATCGGCCTTGTAGCCGATCTCGGAAAGCTTGCCGCCCAGAAGTCCTAGTGTCACCGGCGAGCCATATACCGGCGCCTTCAGCTGCGGCAACAGAAACGGCAGGCCGCCGATGTGATCCTCATGTCCGTGCGTCAGCAGCACGCCGTGAATATTCAAACCCATGGTATGCATAGAGGAGATATCCGGAATCACCACATCCACGCCATGCTGGCCGGCTTCGGGGAAGCCCATGCCGCAGTCAACAATGACAGCATCCTGCCCGAGGGCATAGACCATCATATTTTTGCCAAACTCGCCGACCCCGCCGAAGGGGTAGAGACGCAACGGTTGATTCTGCATCAAAGCCTCAGCTTGCGCGGCTTCCCGGCTTGATAGCCGGAAGCGCCCCTTCACGGCACAGCGGGCAATCGCCTGCATCGTAGGTCTCGACATCTAATTGAATCGCGGTTTCAAAAGGCACATCGAAGCGCCCATCCATGGCAGGCGCACGATCCACAACTGCCAATACTTGCGTTGGATTACCGCCATGCTGGCGAACCACCGCCATGCATTCGCGCACCGAACCGCCGGTGGTGATCACATCCTCGACTACCAGCAAGCGAGCCCCCTTAGGGATCGTGAAGCCGCGGCGAAGCTGCATCTCGCCCTCTTTGCGCTCGGTGAAGATATATGGCTTGTTCAGCAAGCGGGCGACCTCCTGCCCGATTACCAGGCCACCAATGGCCGGTGCTACCACCATATCGTAATCGTCTGGATTTACCTTGCCGATCAATGCAGCAGCAAGTGCGGTGGCATTGTTGATATCCATCAGTACCAGTGCCGATTGCAGGTAGCGGGCGGAATGCCTGCCGCTGGAGAGAATGAAATGACCGTTCAGAAGTGCGCCTGCGTTTTCATACATGTTCAGAATCTGTTGTTCTTGCATAGGGGGTCGGGCTGTCCTTTTAACTGTTCGCGAAAATTTGCGCGATAGTAGCAGCTTCATCGCTCACACTGAACCGTGGGATATGTGCGCCCAAGGGAATTATTCAACCGCTATTATTGGAGGCTAGCTAGGTGTTCGGATATATGCGAAAAGCTCCAACCCTATTCACACATATTCGATATATTACCTATATAAAGTCCAAAGCACATAAATGGTCGTAAAATGCTTGTTTGTTAACTCCATTTTCCCGTGGAAAGGTCTGCATGAGCTGGTAATACGCATTAACCAGGCCGTTATGAGATGATTGAATAAGCGGATCACCTCTGTTGAACTGAAACGCCTCCCCTCCTCTGACACGAGAATCCCAAGATTTAAAATAGTCCGATTGATCCTTGATCGACTGGGCCACCAGCGATTTTACGTTCACCAGAAAAGCGGGTGCATTGAGTTCATCCAGGGTTTTCTGAATCGTTGTTATATTTTCACTATATTCCTCATAACTCTTCCCTCGCTCTCCACGACTTGCGAACCATTGCAATACTTGCACACGTTGAACAATTGCTCTGTTCACGAGGTCGAACATCTGCTCCAGATACTTTATGGAAGCAGAGTCGATTTTGGAGTATTGGGTAATAAAGTCGGTTTTTCTATGCGGAATAGCACTGTACGCCTCTTCAACGGACATGCTTTCCGCCTGGGCCGAAAAAGGAAGCACAAGTATCACTAATAGTAGGTATTTGATCATCTTTAACTCCTATTCGGGCCTGAGATTGCCATAGACCATTTCACGGTAGTGACGCTCCATTTGCGCATCACCCTGTATAAACGCTATATCGGATATTTTCTTATACAGACTTGCTTTATAAATGGATTTCTCCAGAACTTGCTGGTACTTATGTAACGCATCGGTGTAATCGCCGCTGACAAAATAACTGTCGCCAATACGTGTATGCCAGAGTGTGCTTGGCAATTCATTCTTTTCGAGATACAGGGTCATCGCCTTTGCATATTCCAGCACTTCATCGTAACGCTCTGTCCACATCAGCAGGTAAAAATATTGCTCGGCCATGATGAATTCGCTGATCGCTTCTTGCCACATGTCAGGCATCTTTTTTCGAAAACTTTCCATCAGATCGCCATCCAGTTTGCCAGTCCACAATGCATTCAATGTAGCTTTATCCATTTTATTAATGAGTGAGAAAGCATGGGGCGAAAGCGTCCATTCGGCGCTTTGCCAATCTTTATGATGAAAGGCAACCATGGCCTGTGCGATAGCATAGCGTGGATCATCGACCCAATAGCCGTATACTCTGCCGAGCAGAATAGTGGCCCCGTTATAGTCACCGCTTTCAGCTAATGCCAGGGCATAGGACAATTGATACATCGGCGCATCAACATGCTCCATCGCTGTGCGAAAGCGATCCACAGCCTTCTTAGGTTTTCCTGCCGCCAACTCCGTACAACCCTCCCGCCAGTGTTTGACCGCACTCAGAAACGAGAATGTTTGCGGATGCTGGCTTTCAAAAGACTTCAAAGATGTATCGTTACCAGAGATTAAATTCAACAATGTCATCATGGCATTCTCAGGGTATAACAGGTGCTCATTTGAATCATTGAGGCCAATGTCGGTCATCTGATTGACAGGCAGGCAGCTAGCGTGTGAATGAACCTGCTTCTGATAGTCCTGCAGATAATCGAAAAAGAGTTTGTGCCTGCCCGGAGCTTTATAGTTGTTTCGCCGGATGATCTGTTTATCTGTCCCGATAACGACATCATCAAGATAATAAACGACGTTGGATTCATCCCTCAAATCGCCAATAAATGAAAATTTATCAACGGTGGAGCGGGCACTATTCGATACATTGGCCTGTAGCTTCAATTCAACCAATGGTCTTTCCTGTTGTTCCTGCCTGATGGTAAGGTCGTAATGACCCGCATCTATCCTATATTTCAGGTCTACGACGTACCAAGTAAACGGCATGAGTTCAAACAACTTTTTTGGCATGCTGTCGGAGTAATGGTATAGATAGCCGTTTTTCGTCAACAACCAGAAACCGATCCCATCTTTTTTTATCTGGAAGCATCGTGGACCCGCCAAAGCTATATTGAATGGCTCCTGAGGGTTTGTGACAAGAAACGCAAAGTGGGCAAACACGGTGCCTTTTTCCTGCAAAGGGAAATAACCCTGAAGCTCGGGAAAATCCCTGTCGCCCGATACATCTTTTATTTCTACCGAATGATAGCCGCTGAAGGGAAAACTGGTGCTCAAACCCACTGTGCCTTTCGATTTCTCGTAAACCGCGAAAGTATCAGGACCCGTTTCGACATTCTGATCGTCAAAACTGTAATCAACCAATATGCCAACAGGCTTTTCACCGCCATATGCCAAACCTGATAAAAGCAGGTTAGATAACAGTAGGCCAAGTATCAGAGATTGGATCTGCAGCAAAACAGAGGGGGCAGGTCTTGGTCCATGCATTAATGCGTCCTCCGTGTACAGATCGGACACTGCCCGTCATCCGTTCGGACGATTAAAACTCCTCAACAGGCTTGAGGTCAAGCAAGAAGGCTCTGATTTGCTCGGATTCGATGATATGCACGCCATGCGAGGGACGAAGCACTTCACTTCCCACCAGCAGCCCGGTTGCGCCAACGATCAGAATAGCTTCATGCCCATTACTCTCCCACAGCAAGGAAAGTTTAGAAACATTGGTCTATGCTTCAAAGCATGGAGAAGATCAAAGGCATCCTGCTCGATTTGGATGGCGTGCTCTATATCGGTCAGAAACCGATCGAAGGCGCAGCGGACGCTGTTCGTGACCTAAAAACTAAAGGATTTTCACTGGCGGGTGTCACCAACACCACTACGCAACCGCGCCGCGCCATCGCGGAGAAACTACAGAAGATGAATATCCCTCTATCGGAAAATGATATCCTGACGCCTGCTGCATTAGCCACCCGCCGCATTGGGCAGAGAAGCGCCATGTTTTATGTGCGGGAAACGCTACTGGAGGATTTTCATGGAATCCGCCAATCCGGCAGTAATGCAGAGTTCATTGTTATGGGTGATATCGGCGGTGAGGGCTATCCGCCGGAGACCTTGAAAGAGATTTTCGAACAGGTAATGCGCGGTTCCCGCTTGATCGCCCTGCACAAAAACCGCTTCTGGCGCAAAGAGGACGGACTGCATCTCGACCTCGGCACCTTCGTTGCGGCGGTTGAATATGCAACAGGGAGCACTGCCGAAATTGTTGGCAAACCCTCAACGCTGTTTTTCTCGGAGGCCTGCGCATCACTGCAATGCAGGCCCAGAGAGGCCCTTATGGTCGGTGACGACGTGGAATCGGATATTGGCGGCGCTCAAAGTGCAGGCCTGAAGGGAGTGCTTGTGCAGACCGGAAAATACAATCAGGAGTTCGTTAAAAACTCCGGAATCCGCCCCGACTTGCTCATTTCCACCATCGCCGATCTGCCCGATGCCATGACTCTGCTGTAGCAAGCCGTTCGTTTGACAGCAAAATAAACTTAAATGATCTACTATACAGTCTAAGCGGCTTAATTGTCTTTGAGGGGGGGCGAACAAGCGCTGCCACAAGTACCCATAAAGGATGTCGCTTGATTGGCTATACTCATGGGACTAAAGTACGAGCCTCTTGGAGGGTTTCATGGCGCTACAATGGGATGATTCTTACAGCACCGGCAACGATCAGGTCGATAAACAGCATAAAATCCTGTTTGACCTTATCGACAAAGTTGAGAAAAACATCGAGACAGGTGTTGATGCCGGGCGTTGCGCAAACTTCATTGATGCCCTCGGTCTGTTTACCCGCACCCACTTCTGCTATGAAGAGATCTGCATGCGGAAAGCAAAGTGCAGCCTTGCCGAAAAAAACAAGGAAGAGCACAAAAAGCTACTGGCCGCATACATGGGCTTCAAAGAGCGCTTTGAAAATGAAGGGGTCTCCGAAGATCTGATGCGTAAACTGCATGCCACACTGGAGAGCTGGATCACCAACCATATCCTCAAGGTTGATACCTCGCTTAGAGAGGCTGACCATACCAAAACCATCACTGGCAGAACCGGTTAAACCCCAACCGAATAGTTCCGGATTCGGAGATAAATTCAGGGGCTTGTAAGTTCAAAACAATTCACCTAAAGTGCGCCTCCTTTCAGGAGGTTTGACCATGGCAAAACGTTGTGAAATTTGTGGTAAGGGTCCGGTAACTGGCAACAATGTCAGTCATGCCAACAATACGACTCGCCGTCGCTTTCTGCCCAACTTGCAGCGTGTTCGCGCCAAAGTTGCCGGCCAGGCCAAGCAGATTCGTGTTTGCACCAGCTGCTTGCGTTCGGGTAAAATCGAAAAAGCTGTTTAACACCTCACTGAAAACCACTTTATAAAAAAAGGCGCCGATCCGGCGCCTTTTTTTATCTGCTCACCCGACCCAACCACACTACTCGGCAACTCTTGCTACCAGATCGATCTCAATTTTCGCCTCTAATGGCAAAGCCGCCACTGCAACAGTCGCCCGAGCGGGACGATGTTCACCGAGCCAGGCTGCATAAATATCATTCACGACCGGAAAGTCAGCCATATCCACCAGGAAAATATTTACTTTGATAATATCATCCACCGCAGCCCCGGCTGCCTCCAGTACTGCTGTAAGATTCAGGGTGACCTGGCTGGCTTGTTCGCGAACGCTATCGCCGACAAGCTGTCCGGTTGCAGGATCAAGACCAATCTGTCCGGATAAAAACACCATCTCACCGCTCTTAATCGCCTGACTGTAAGGCCCTACCGCTGCCGGAGCCTCCCTGGTAGTGATTGCTTCAAGTGCATGATTCATATCGCCCTCCTTACTTATTTATCCTGATTCTGTCGCTTTGAGAAGCCTTTAAAAACCATCTCTTTCAATGTCTGACCAAAGCTGCCGCTCTTACTCGTTTCACTGAATACCGAACGATTTGAACGCCGAACCTTGATCACGCCGTCAATCGCACGCAGCGATTTCAGGATATCGGCCAAATGCTTGCGATCTGCAACATCGATCAGAAACGACATCGTGCTCATCGCGCCGGTAAGCTGGCGAATCTTGAGGTCATCGATGTTGGCCGAGCACTCGGCAATCGTCTTCGATACCCGCGCCAGCATGCCTCGCTGGTTCTCGGTCATCAGTTCGATCACAGCCATGTAGGTTTGCCCCTCTTCCGGCTGCCAGCGCACATCCAGCCATGCACGTTTTTTATCGCCTACCTCAGAGCAATCGCGATGATGAATCTCCATGCCGCGCCCGGTCACAAAATGGCCGACAACCGGATCTCCCGGAATCGGATAGCAGCATTTTGCAGCCCGCATCATGGTCTTTGCCACACCCTTGAGATAAAGCGGATGCGTGCTGTCCTTATCGACGGCAACCATCAGGCGCTCAAGCGGCAGGTCACCTCGTCCCAGTCTACAATAAAGCTCCTCAACCGATGGCAGTTCAAGCGATTTCAAAGCAATATCACTGATATTCTCTTTGCCAATCGCTTCACGCAACACCTGCTGTCCGATGCGGATACTCTCTTCCCGCTCCTGCCTCCTAAACCATTGCCGGATGCCCTGACGGGCGCGCGGTGTACGCACAAAATGCAACCAGTGGCGGCTTGGCGTCTGATCGGGACTGGTCATCACCTCAATTTCATCACCGTTATGCAGACGACGACCGAAATCTGCCAGCTCTCCATTCACACGCACGCCGACACAGCGATTGCCGACATCGGTATGCACAGCATAGGCAAAATCAAGTGGCGTTGAGCCACGCGGCAAGGCAAAAATGTCGCCATCCCTACTGAATACATACACTTCCTGCACAAACAGATCCAGACGTACGCTTTCAAGAAACTCGCTGGGGTTATCCGACTGCTGGAAAAGCTCCGTGAGTTGCTTGAGCCACTGGAAACTGCGCGCATCTTCTGAATTGGCGCGCTCACCTTTATACATCCAGTGTGCAGCAACGCCATCCTCGGCATAACGGTGCATGGCGGCAGTACGAATCTGCACCTCAATACGATAGTTCTCCGGCCCGATTACCGTGGTATGCAACGACTGGTAGCCATTAGGCTTCGGCAGCGCAATATAGTCCTTAAAACGACCCGGAATCGGACGATACATACTGTGAATCAGACCAAGCGTCTGGTAACAGAGCGGCATATCCTCGACAATGATCCTGAAAGCCACCAGATCATAGATATCCTCAAAATCGAGATGCTTGCGCTTCATCTTGTCCTGCACACTGTACAGGTGCTTCATGCGCCCCTGTACGGTGGCGTTCACACCATGGCGATTCAGCGCCTCCTGCAGAATTTTTTCGAGGTGCTCGCGCGTCTGATGCAGAAAATCAAGATGTTCGGCCAGTTGTGCCGAAAGCTCCTGATAGGCCTCCGGCTCTATGTGAGAGAAGGCCAGATCTTCCATCTCCTGCTTGATCCAGTGGATACCAAGCCGGTGCGCAAGCGGCGCATAGAGCTGCATGGTCTCCTCGGAAATCTTACGGCGCTTGGATTCGGGCAGGAAACCGAGTGTGCGCATATTGTGCAAACGGTCGGCAAGCTTCACGAGCAACACGCGCAAATCCTTGGCAGTTGCCAGAATCATCTTGCGGAAATTCTCAGCCTGCTTGTGTTCGGAGGAGTTAAACTGGATCTGACCGATCTTGGTGACCCCATCCACCAGCGCGGCCACCTCCTCACCAAAGCGATGTCGAACATCCTCAAGCGAAACGGTCGTATCCTCGACCGTATCATGCAACAGCCCGGTGATAATGCTCGCCTCGTCAAGTTTAAGGCTGGTGAGAATCGCCGCCACAGCTAGCGGATGTGTCATATAGGATTCGCCGGATGAGCGTTGCTGCTCGGCATGCGCCTGCGCCGCATAGACATAGGCACGATTAATCAGATCAGTATCTGCCTTGGGAGCATAGGCGCTCACGCGCTCGGTAATTTCAAAGATGCGGGCCATAAGATTTAATTGAAGAAATAAAAACGGCCCGGCATGCAAGTGCTGCATGCGGGCCGGTCAATCAACAAATCACTTAAGCGTTTGTTAGACATAGGCCGACGGATGAGAATAGAGGAAAGAGAAACACCCTCCATGCTTACCAGCGGCATAAATACATTACTCCGCTTCCTCTTCCTCATCCTGAAGAGCCAGCAGGCGGAGACGTTCGCGCTCTTCGAGGTCGAACAGGTATTCCCAGGTCATATAACCCTCACCGATTTCGCGCAGTGCCTGCACGGTTGGTTTATGGGTCTCACCTTCCAGAGCAACAGGCATGCCGCGAAGCAACTGCTTGCCCCGGCGAGCGGCCAACTGCACCATTTCAAAACGGTTGGGATAATGACGGATACAATCTTCTACTGTGACACGAGCCATGTGTAATAACCTCCATATTCAGCCTGCGAGAGTATGAGGCCTGATTAAAAAAAGCAATGTTCGCTGCTGTTGAATGCAATAAGTGAATACGACAGCAACCGTTCAGGGGCGAGTATATATCTCGAGCAACTCTGCCAGCGCTGAATTAAAATCGACATTCACAATACGTTGCTGTGCTTCATCCGCATGCGCCATCTCGGCCTCAGCTGCTGCCACGCGCTGCTCGACGATCTCGATATCGTCCTGTCCACGCCCTATTAAACGTTTGCGCAACTCCTCAATCGATGGCGGCAGAATGAAAATGCGAACCGCCTCCGGCATACGCACAGCCACCTGTGACGCACCCTGCCAATCGATCTCCAACAGCACATCGCGCCCGGCATCGAGTGCTGCCTGCACATCGGATTCACGGGTACCGTAGTAATTACCATGCACCTGCGCTGATTCGAGGAAAGCACCATTCTCTTTCTGCTTTTCAAATTCAGGCATCGAGAGGAAATGGTACTCGCGTCCGTTCACCTCGCCTGGCCGGGGCTTTCGCGTGGTGCAGGAGATGGAAAGCTGAAGATTAGGAGCCTGTTTCAGCCATGCCGCACATAGGCTGGATTTTCCGCTACCGGACGGGCCGGAAACAATAAACAGACGCCCGCTCATCTTACTGGCCGGTCAGACGTTTGTATTTCTCCATCAGCTGTTCCTGGCTTTCAACATTGTCTGGGTCGTCTGGAATGCAATCGACAGGGCAAACAGCCACACACTGCGGCTCGTCGAAATGGCCTACGCATTCGGTACACTTATTGGGATCTATCTCATAGATCTCTTCACCCTCAAAAATCGCTTCGTTCGGGCACTCCGGCTCACATACAGCGCAGTTAATGCATTCATCCGTAATCATCAAAGACATGAAACAAACTCTCCTGGTTTTCTATTCACTATCCGCTTTGGCCCTGGCAGGCGCCACGGCATAGCGGTCAATGGCAATGGCGATAAACAGGGTCATCGCCAGCACCCCTACGCCAAGCGCAATGATACTGTTCCAAGGGTAACCTTCATAGGGTTTCGTGGTTTCGCTAAGCAATGCCCGATCCAGCAGAGCGACTGCGATAGCCGGAATGACAAAACGAGTGGACAGATCGAACCAGTCACGAGCCAGCCAGACCCCAAGCATGGTGACCAGTACAAACATACGCCCAACGAATGAACCTAGCCCGTTCTCGACCATCACGAAACCAAGCCAGGCCAAGGCCAAGCCAAGCGTAAGCAGGATGCGCATCAGTATTTCGTAGTGGCGGGCATAGCGAAACTCCGAAACATCGAGGATGTAGTCGTGAAAGCGTTTGCCGCCGAAAAACCAGCCAACCACAATGCATTCAAGCGCCACCACAGTAGTAAGGCCATAATTGGTAAGAAAGTGATCGACGATATCCAGCCAGTAGAGACCGTTATCCATAGTAAAGAAAAAACTCGCCATAAAGCCAACCACACAAAGCGGTGTGATGATACGATTACGTTCCCAGTCGAATTTATCCTGAAGTGCTGTAGTAAAGGCCTCGATCAGAGAAATGCTCGAGGAGATGCCGGCCATAAACAGCGCACCGAAAAAGAGCATACCGAAAAGCCCCGGCAGGAATGGCATATTGGAAATAGCCTGCGGATAAGCCACAAAAGCAAGTCCGATGCTCTGCGTAACCACCTCTTCAAACGGCTTGCCGGTCTGCGCTGCCATAAAGCCAAGCGTGGCAAACACCGCAAAACCGGCCACAAAAGAGACACCCGAATCGGCCAGTGCAGTAATAATGGCATTTTTGGTCAGATTGGTATTCCGCGGCAGGTAAGAGGCAAAAGCAGCCATAATACCAAAACCAACCGAGAGTGAGAAAAATACCTGCGTGAATGCAGCCACCCAGACATTTGGCTTAGCCAGCTTGCCCCAGTCAGGCACCAGATACCATTTCAGACCATCCGTACCACCGGGAAGCAGCATCGACCAGACCACCAGTACCAGAATAATCGTCACCAGCGATGGAATCATAATCTTGTTGGCCAGCTCGATGCCTTTGGAGATACCACGTCCGACAATCCACCAGTTCAACCCCCATACTACGATTAGGCCGATCAGGATACCGATGTTAGGCAGCGATAAATTTAGTACATCCTTGGCATCGCCAAGATGCAGAAACTCTTTGAAAAAGTACGCATTGGGATCGGCTCCCCACCCGAGGAAAGGCGAACAGGCAAAGTAGTTGGCGCACCAGGAGATGATCACACAGTAATAAGCCTCAATACCAAACATCACGAACACCACCGACCACCAGCCAATCCAGCCGAAGCGCCGATCAATGCCGGCAAAAGCCTGTGGCGTAGCCGATTGGGCGCGATGTCCCAGTCCCATCTCCAGCAGCAGCACGGGGATACCTACCAAAAGCAGTGCAATGAAATAGGGCACAAGAAAGGCGCCACCGCCATTATCATAAGTCAGATATGAAAAGCGCCAGATATTACCAAGACCCACCGCCGAACCAATGGCAGCCAGAATAAAGCCGATATTGGAATCCCATTGCTCGCGTTGTTGCATGCCGCCTCCGGTCCCCCACTTATTTGAACGACGGCAATCCTTGCCGCTTCGCCTCCGGCTGGCAAGTTTGTACAAACATCTCCCGACACGCATCAAAAGATAAGCTTATCTAAGCGCAAAAATCTGCCAGTATTGCCGCATGGTTCGCGATACGATCTACAACGCCGATATTCATGGCAACGGATTCACCTTTGATGACACGGTGGCATCCGTCTTCGCCGATATGATTGCCCGCTCGGTTCCGGGCTACGGGCAAACACTTCAGATGGTGGAGCTACTCTCCCACCAGTATGCACAGGAGGACTCCAATCTCTACGACCTTGGCTGCTCGCTTGGCGCCGCCACCATGGCCTTAAGGCGCGGCTGTAGGGATCGCAGCTGCAATGTCATCGGCATCGATAACTCCGAGGCAATGGTGAGCCGTTGCAAAGAACAGCTGAAAGATGAAAACGTCGATATCCGCTGTCAGGACATTCTGGATGTCAAAATTGAAAATGGATCAGTGGTTGTGCTCAACTTTGTCTTGCAATTTGTGCCAAAAGAACAACGGCTGGAATTGATTAAAAGAATCTATGCCGGGCTCAGGCCTGGAGGCGTACTGATTCTCTCCGAGAAGATCGCTTTTGAAGATGAGAATGAAAACCGGCGCCAGATTGAGCTACATGAGGCGTTCAAACGCGCACAGGGATATTCGGAAATGGAGATCAGCCGCAAGCGCACAGCACTGGAGAATGTACTGATCCCTGAAATACTGGAGGCGCATCACCAGCGCCTTCACAAAGCCGGATTTACACGCTCCCACACATGGTTTCAGTGTTTCAACTTCGCCTCCATCATGGCTTACCGGTGAGCTATTTCGACCAGAACGCAGACGCACAGCAACTTGCCGCAACACTGACTACCGGCCAGCTGGCACCATTTGAGCACGTGCTCATGCATCTGATGCATCAGGGCTGGCGCAGCATTGAGGATCATGGCGATTATTCCCGCTGGCTTTCGGGGCTGGACGGGCTGCCGGGTATCCTACCCTCCTCGATCGAACTCGATTCGGACTGCGTGCGTATCGGAATGGCAAACGACATCGGGATACCGCAAGAGACTTTGCGGGAAGCACTGATGCAACTACACCCATGGCGCAAGGGACCGTTCGATTTTTTCGGCACCCATATCGACACTGAATGGCGCTCGGACTGGAAATGGCAGCGCGTTGCCCCGCATCTCTCCAACCTTTCCGGGCGCACTGTGCTCGATGTCGGCTGCGGCTCTGGTTATCACCTGTGGCGTATGCTCGGTGCCGGCGCTACATGTGCCATCGGTATTGATCCAACACAACTTTTTTCAATGCAGTTCGCCTGCATCAAACGCTATATCCCCGATGCTCCGACCTGGATCATCCCTGTAGGTATCGACGATATGCCATCCGGCATGGGCGCATTTGATACCATCTTTTCAATGGGGATTCTTTATCACCGGCGCTCCCCCATCGATCACCTGCTGCAACTGAAAGAGTTGCTGCGTCCGGGTGGTGAACTGGTGCTGGAAACCCTGATCATTGACGGTGATATCAATGCCTGCCTTATTCCTGAAGGCCGCTATGCCAAGATGCGAAATGTCTGGTTCATCCCCTCCGTCGCCATGCTGGAGGCCTGGCTCGCACGTGCCGGATTTATAGATGTCCGCTGCGTAGACGTGTCGGCGACCACCACTGAAGAGCAGCGTAGCACCGACTGGATGTACTTCGAATCGCTGCAGGACTTCCTCGACCCGGCCGATACCTCACGCACGGTCGAGGGTCATCCTGCACCAATACGAGCCGTGCTACTGGCCGAATCCCCACGCTAGAAATGAAAAGGGGCCCCGCAGGACCCCTTTTCTATCAGTGGATTTCGATCGACCGCGGCTTGGCCGCTTCATGCTTCTGCAAACGAATATGCAGCACGCCGTTCTCCATACGCGCCTCGACCTTCCCGCCATCGACATTGGACGGCAGCACGAAGCTGCGTACGAAACGACCGTAGCTGCGCTCCACGCGGTGTACGGTCTCTTCGTCCACCTCTTTCACGGTTTTACGTTCACCTGAAATGCTTAGAACGCCTTCCTTAAGCTCTACCTGAACGTCCTGCTTTTCCAAGCCGGGAAGCTCCGCATCGACGAGAATGGCGTCGGCCGTTTCCCGGATATCGACTGCAGGCGCCCATTGCCGCTCGCTGCGCGGTGCGATATCGCTATCCTGCAACACGCGGTTCAGGTGATGCTGGATGTTTTCAAGCTCCTGCCAGGGAGTCCAACGAATGATAGCCATCGATCAATACCTCCAAAATAAAAGTTCCGGCCTGCAATAGCGGCCTGATCCTTATATGGGGATGATCGATGGCCGGTTCAAGCCCCCTGCAATACCATTAGTTCGTCGCGATGTTTCGCCGCATCCTCAAAGCGCAGATCGGCAGCAGCTTCGGTCATCAGGCGCTCCAGTTCGCGAATACGGGCCGCCTTCTCCTGCGGGGTTTGCGGCACAGGCTCGGCGACCTCCGGGATATGCCCGTAATCGAGTTCGTAAACCGAACCCAGAATATCCTTGATCTCGCTCTTGACCGTCTCCGGCGTAATGCCGTGCTCCTCGTTGTATGCAAGCTGCTTGGCGCGGCGGCGTTCGGTCTCGGACATCGCCCGCTGCATGGAATCAGTAATTTTGTCGGCATAAAGAATGACACGGCCTTCGGCGTTTCGGGCCGCACGTCCGATGGTCTGAATCAACGAGCGGGTAGAGCGCAGGAAACCCTCTTTATCCGCATCAAAGATGGTCACCAGTGCCACTTCGGGAAGGTCGAGCCCCTCACGCAGCAGATTAATCCCCACCAGAATATCGAACGTGCCAAGGCGTAGATCACGCAAAATCTCCATGCGCTCCACCGTATCGATATCCGAATGCAGATAGCGAACTTTCAGCCCCAGATCGTTGAGATACTCAGTCAGGTCCTCTGCCATGCGCTTGGTCAGACAGGTCGCCAGCACGCGATATCCCTGCTCAATCACCTCGCCGACAGATGAGACGAAATCGTCCACCTGCGAAGATGCAGGGCGAACCTCCACTTCAGGATCAACAAGCCCGGTCGGCCGAATCACCTGTTCGACAAACGCACCCCCGCTCTGCTTCATCTCGTAATCGCCCGGCGTGGCTGAGACATAAATGGTTTGTGGTACGATGGCTTCGAACTCGTGGAACTGCAGCGGTCGGTTGTCCAGCGCCGAAGGCAGGCGGAAGCCATAATCCACCAGGTTCTGCTTGCGTGAGCGGTCGCCCTTGAACATGCCCCCGATCTGCGGGACAGTGACATGTGACTCGTCGATCACCACCAGCGCATTGTTGGGCAGATAATCGAGCAAGGTCGGTGGAGCCTCTCCGGGTGCTCGGCCAGTAAGGTGGCGCGAATAGTTCTCCACTCCTGAGCAGTAACCCACCTCCTGAATCATCTCCAGATCGAAGATGGTGCGCTGCTCCAGCCGCTGTGCCTCCACCAGCTTGTTCTGGTCGTGCAGTTCGGCCAATCTCTCCGAAAGTTCGAGCTTGATCGCCTCCAAGGCACGCAGCAACTGGTCTCTCGGCGTTACGAAGTGGCTTTTCGGAAAGACAGTGAATTTGTGCAAGGTCTGCAGCCGCTTGCCGGTCAGCGGATCGAACTCCGAAATCGAATCCACCTCATCGCCGAAGAACTCGACCCGAATCGCCTTGTCTTCGGCATGAGCCGGAAAAATTTCCAGCACATCACCTCGTACACGGAAAGTGCCTCGGTGGAAATCGGTCTCGTTGCGCTGGTACTGCAGCTCTACCAGCTTGTTCACCGCCGCCCGCTGGTCGCTGCTCTCCCGCCCCACCTCGAAATACTGCAGCATATTGGAATAGGCCTCAGGTGAGCCCAGACCGTAGATACAGGAGACCGAGGCCACAATGATCACATCCTCGCGCTCCAGCAGCGCGCGTGTCGCGCTATGCCTCATTCGGTCGATATGCTCGTTGATGGACGAGTCCTTCTCGATATAGGTGTCGGATGCGGCCACATAGGCTTCGGGCTGGTAGTAGTCGTAGTAGGAAACGAAATACTCGACGGCGTTGTCAGGGAAAAACTGTTTGAACTCGCCGTATAGCTGGGCGGCTAGTGTCTTGTTCGGTGCCATGATCAGCGTCGGCTTCTGCACCTGCTCGATGACACAGGCAGCCGTATAGGTTTTGCCGGAACCGGTGACGCCCAGCAGCGTCTGATGGCGTGAACCCGTCTTGATGCCCTCGACCAGCTCCGCAATCGCCTGCGGCTGGTCGCCGCGCGGCGCGAAATCACCTGCGAGTCGGAATTTCACGAGTAAACGCTCTCCAGTTCCTCGCACTCACGTGGCTTCCATGGGTCGCGTGTCAGTTTCGGCAACAGGGCAGGAGTAAGGCGCACCGAGCAGGCATTCCCCGCCAGAATCAGCTCCTGGGGAAACGGCTTGACCCCAACGTCCGAGACTTGTTTAGCGAACTCGCGCGCATTAAGAATCGACATCTCGGCGGAGGCATCCACCGGCACAAACGAACCGAGGAAAGGATCGGAGGTCTGTACCAGCGGCGGAGTTGAAGCTGCTCCGAACACGGGCCAGCCGGAAAAGCCCCAAAACCACAATCCACTGATCATCGGCACACCAGAGTGGCGGCGGCAATCCTGATGGTCGCGGGCAAGCAGCATCTGTATTTCCGACTGCAGACGCATCAAATGGCCGCCATCCTCGCCTTCCGGGTGCCGGTTCGGCAGGCGCTGCCCATCGATTTCCGCATAGCTCACAGGGTGGACTTTCCATGGCTGCGATGTCGTCACCAACAGATTTGTACCGATGGCATGCATAGTAAGGCCTTCGTCAGCCAGCAACGGGTTTAGCAACCAACAAAGCCAGTTAGCATCCTGTTCGCGCCATTCCAGCGTTTCCAGCGGAGAAATGCGCACCCAATCGCGCATCACCGTTGCATTGTATGGAGTTGCCAGCCAGCACTGCCGAGTGCCTTCCGGAATCGAATCGCCCTGCAAGGCAACAAATGCTGCCGGAGGCTGTGCGATACCGGAGAGGCGGAGATACCACTCCAATGGAGTCATCGGCAAATGGCAAAGCCAGCTTTTCTTCTGACGAGAGAACTGCTTCGACCATGGCTCGAGCTCCGGATGGAGAAAGGGTTTGCATTCCTTGTCTGAGCTCAACCCATTCAGAACCAACACGCGATTGGGGAGTTTATCCATAGCGGCAGGGCGCTTACGCGGTCTCCAAAACCTTCTGCACAGCACTCATTGTGGCATCGATGGTCACCGGTTGCGGCACATTCTTCATGGCCGTATCTGGATCCTTCAGGCCATTTCCGGTCAGAGTGCAGACGATCTTATCGCCCGGCTTGAAGTAGCCAGCTTTATTCAGTTTGATCACACCAGCTACCGAAGCTGCCGAAGCAGGTTCGCAGAACACCCCTTCCAAACAAGCCAGCATATTGTAGGCCTCGAGAATCTCTTCGTCGGTCACCGCATCAATCTGACCGCCAGACTCGTCACGCGCGGCTTCCGCCTGTTTCCACGAAGCGGGCTTGCCAATACGAATGGCTGTGGCGATGGTCTCCGGATTATCGATCGGATGCCCCAGCACGATCGGCGCGGATCCGGCCGCCTGGAAGCCGAGCATCTTCGGCAAACTCTTGCTGATGCGCTTCTCGTGATACTCCTTGTAACCCATCCAGTAAGCGGTGATGTTGCCGGCATTACCGACCGGCAGTGCATGATAGTCGGGAGCGAAACCCAGTTCATCGACGATCTCGAACGCCGCCGTCTTCTGCCCCTGCAGGCGATACGGATTGACGCTGTTGACCAGCGAAATCGAACCATCCGCCGAAATATCACGTACGATCTGCAACGCCTCATCGAAGTTGCCACGAATCTGGATCACCTTGGCGCCGTAACGCATACCCTGCGACAGCTTGCCCAGCGCGATCTTGCCATCCGGAATCAGCACATAGGCTTGCATACCACAGTTGGCGGCATAGGCGGCAGCTGCCGCCGAAGTGTTGCCGGTGGAGGCGCAAATCACTTTGCGCGAACCGGCATTGTACGCTTGGGTTACTGCCATGGTCATGCCACGATCCTTGAACGAGCCGGTCGGGTTCAGCCCCTCGAATTTCAGGAAAATTTCCAGTTCCGGATTGATGGCATTGCGCAAATTCAGCGATTCGTGCAGCGGGGTATCGCCCTCGTACAGGGTGATGATCGCATCATCCTTGCCGATCGGCAGAAACGCGCGGTAACGATCGATAATTCCTTCATAACGTGGCATATCAGGCTCCAAACTCTTCCTTGCGCAGCACCAGCACATTGTGCTCATCGATGGTATCCAGTGCGATAATGCGGCTGATCGCAGCCTGCATATTCCCTTCGGTGGTGTCGTGGGTCAGCATGATGATCGGCACATCATCTGTGGCGTGACGCTCCTTCTGCAGCACCGCTTCCAGGCTGATACGATGGTCGGCAAGGATGGTGGTGACAGCAGCAATCACGCCCGGACGATCCTTCACCATCAGGCGCAGATAGTATTCGCACTGGGCATCGGCCATCGGCAGTGTCGGAATGTCGCGGCGGGCGCTCTGCACAAACCCCATCGGCGGCGCCAGATGCGCAATACCGTGCGGGAAACCGCTGGCGATATCCATCACATCGGCAATCACAGCCGAGGCGGTCGGGCGCTCCCCTGCCCCGCGCCCGAAAAACAGGGTCTGCTCAACGAAATCGCCGGTGATCTGCACGGCATTGTAGGAATCGGAAACCTGCGCCAACTGTGCATCAAGCGGCACCAGCGTCGGATGCACTCGCATCTCAACTTTGCTGTCCCCATTTTCAGCCAAGTGCGGCTTGGCAATGCCCAGCAACTTAATCCGATATCCCAGCTCATGTGCCGAAGCAATATCCTCAGGGGTAATCTTCGAGATACCCTCGGTATAGACCTCATCGAATTTGATGGTCGATCCGAAGGCCATCGCAGCCAGAATGGAGAGCTTGTGGGCGGTATCGATGCCTTCAATGTCAAAAGTGGGATCGGCCTCGGCATAACCGAGCTGCTGTGCCTGTTTCAACACATCGGCAAATGCCAGCCCCTCGTTTTCCATCTTGGTCAGGATGTAGTTGCAGGTACCGTTGAGGATGCCGTAAATCGACTGAATACCGTTTGCAGCTAGCCCCTCACGCAGTGCCTTCATGCAGGGAATACCGCCACCGACAGCCGCCTCGAAACCGATCTGCAGCCCCTTTTCGGCCGCTAGCGGGAAAAGCTCCTCGCCATGCTTGGCGATCAGCGCCTTGTTTGCGGTCACTACATGCTTGCCGTTTTCCAGTGCGGTCTTCACGAAGGTGCGAGCCGGCTCGTAGCCACCAATCAGCTCGATCACCACGTCGATATCATCCGCCTTGATCACTTCATTCACGTCAGCTGTTAATTCAACGCCAGAAAAGTCCAGACCGCGATCGCGCTTGATGTCGAGATCGCAGGCGCGGATCAATCGAACATTTTTGCCAAGACGGCGCGCGATGAGCTCGCCCTGCTCAATCAGGATACGGGCTGCTCCGATGCCAATGGTTCCAAGGCCCAGCAGCCCTACTCGCAATTCACTCATATCATGCTCCGGCGTTCAGGAAGTTACGGATGTTACGCAACGCCTGACGGGATCGATGTTCATTCTCGATCAGGGCAATACGCACGAACTGGTCACCATAGGAGCCAAAACCAATGCCAGGAGAGACGGCAACGCCCGCCTCGACCAGCATCTGCTTGGAAAATTCCAGCGAGCCCATTTCGCGGAAGGCCTCCGGAATCTCGGCCCAGATAAACATCGAGGCTTTCGGTTTCTCTGCCATCCAGCCCATTTTATGCAGGCCGTCGATCAGCACATCACGGCGTGACTGGTAAAGCCCGCGAATCTCGTCGACGCAATCCTGCGGGCCATTCAGGGCGGCACATGCTGCAATCTGCAGCGGCTGGAAAGTACCGTAGTCGAGGTAGGACTTGATCTTGGTCAGTGCACCCACCACATCGCGATTACCCACCATGAAACCAATGCGCCAGCCCGGCATGTTGTAGGTCTTGGAGAGCGAATAGAACTCAACCGCCACATCCTTGGCTCCGGGTACCTGCAGGATGGAGGGGCACTGGTATCCATCGAAGGCGATCTCGGCATAGGCGATATCGGAGATAACGATCAGCTTGTTCTCGCGGGCGAAATCGACCAGCTTCACATAAAAGTCGAGATCGACCACCTGCGCTGTCGGATTGGATGGAAAATTGCAGACAATCACCTTCGGACGCGGCCAGGAATCCTGCACCGCCTTCTGAATCTCCTCGAAATAATCGATATCCTTGCCCATCGGCACATGGCGAATATCGGCGCCGGCGATAATGAAGCCGTACGGATGGATCGGATAAGCCGGATTCGGGGTCAGGATCAAATCGCCTGGACTGGTAATGGCCACAGCCAGATGCGACAGCCCCTCTTTTGAGCCGATGGTGGCGATCGCCTCGGTCTCAGGATCGAGCTCAACATCAAACTTGCGCTTGTACCAGGCGCAGATTGCCTTGCGTAGCCCCGGAATCCCCTTGGATACTGAATAGCGGTGATTGCGCCCGTCCTGCACGGCTTCGATCAGTTTATCGACGATATGCTGCGGAGTTGGCTGGTCAGGGTTTCCCATGCCGAAGTCAATGATGTCATGACCTGCATGGCGCAGTTCCATCTTGAGCTTGTTGACGACAGCAAACACATAGGGTGGCAGACGTTTGATCTTTTCAAACTCGCGCATGGCTCAGTGAAACTCCTGAAATAGATGCTGGTGAAAGGTGTGGAAGCAACAAACCCCAGAGCGCTGCGAGTTTAGGTAGCACTACCCCGGGGGTCAAGGAAAGCCACAAAAAAACGCCGGCACTATGGCCGGCGTTTAAGTTGGTCAGAAAACAATCAGTGCTTGATGTCTTTCCAGACTTCTCGCTTCAGCAGGTAAAGCATTCCTGTTAGCAGCAGCAAGAAGATCATCACACCCCAACCGATTTTCTTGCGTTGCAGTTGATGAGGATCGGAAACAAACACCAGGAAAGAAGCTACGGCACGCGCATCCTCTTCGAGTGTTGCTGTGTCGGCTTCATCATGACCGATCCAGGCCAGCGGATCTGGCATAGCAACACGTTTCCCGGGAAAGTATTCGTTATAGTTACCATAGTCGATCTTGCCTTCCGGGTCCTCGGAATAGCCAGTCAGGAGCGAATAGACATAACGGCCACCGCCGCGACGGCCATTGGCAATCACTGAAAGATCAGGCGGAACCTTGCCGTAGGCAGCAGATGCATCTTCAGGAGCAAGTTCAGTCTTCAGGCCATCCAGCAGCGCATTGGCGCCACGGAGCTCATCCACCTCTTCACGAGACAAACCAAGCTCAGGATAGTCCATCAAGCCGCGGTAGGTCAGATATTTGGCGGAGTGGCAGCCCATGCAGATATCGGTAAAAACGGTCAGCCCCTTGCGCAAAGTCTCCTGATCCAGAGAGATATCGACCTCTTTAAGGTGTTTCCCACCTTCGGATGCCTGAGCAAGACCTGGCAGCAGCGCGGCGATGAGCATGCTCGACGCAACAATCAGCTTTTTCATATCAGATCCCCTCCGGAAGTGGTTTGGTCTTCTCGAACTTGTGCACCCAGGGCAGCGCAAAGAAGAACACGAAGTAATAGAGTGTCGCGCCACGTCCCAGCCAGGTCAGGGCCGGGGTCGGAGAGCTATGACCGCAGTAGCCCAGAATCAACACATCGACAAAGAACAGAATCACCATCATCTTGTAGACAGGGCGATAGCGAGCCGAACGCACCGGGCTGCGATTCAGCCATGGCAACACAAACAGAATGGCCAGTGATGCCCCCATGGCGATCACACCGATCAGCTTGTCCGGAAACGAACGCAGAATGGTGTACCACGGCGTCAGGTACCAGACTGGTGCAATGTGTGCAGGCGTCTGCAGGTTGTTGGCCGGCACGTAGTTATCCACTTCGATGAAATAACCCCAGGCCTGAGGCTCGAAGAATACGAAGTAGCAGTAGCCCAGCAGGAACACACCCACACCGAATGCATCCTTGATGGTGTAGTACGGATGAAACGGAATGGTGTCCTTCTCGTGATCGATATCGATACCCTCAGGATTGTTCGAATGCACCACATGCAGGGCATGGATATGGCCACCTACAATGGCTGCCAGTAGCAGCGGGAACAGGTAGTGCAGCGAGAAGAAACGGTTCAGGGTTGGGTCACCTACTGCAAAGCCCCCGCGTAACAACTGGTTGATGATATCGCCCAGCACCGGAATGGCGCCGAAGAGGTTGGTGATCACAGTTGCGCCCCAGAACGACATCTGCCCCCAAGGCAGCAGATAACCGAAGAAGGCGGCACCCTGCATAATGAGCAGAATCACCACACCAATAATCCACAGGACTTCACGCGGATCCTTATAAGAGCCGTAGTAGAGGCCACGACCGATATGCATATAAACTACAACGAAAAAGGCGGAAGCACCGACCGCATGCATATAGCGGATCAGCCAGCCGAAATTCACATCACGCATAATACGTTCGACTGAATCGAAAGCCTGCGTATAGCCACCGAAAGTCGCCATTGCCGACGGCTTGTAATACATCGCCAGGAAGATGCCGGTCAGAATCTGCAGAACCAGCACCAGCAGTGCCAGCGAACCGAAGTTCCACATGTAGTTCAGATTCTTGGGTGCCGGATAATCCGTCACATGCTCGCGGATAATGCTGCCGATCTGTGTACGGGCATCAACCCACTTAAATAGAGCGCTATTCATGATTTTATCAATCACATTCCCCTCCCGAAATCAGGTAACTTTAGATGCTTAGCCGATTACAACGACCGAATCGGTCTTGTAATGGTATGGCATGACATGAAGGTTGTGCGGTGCGGGCGATCCATTGATCACACGCGCCGACAGATCGTAGAACGAACCATGGCATGGGCAGTGCCAGCCACCCGCCCAGTCTGAAGGCACAGAATCTCCCCAGTCCTTTTGACCTGCGGTCGGCTTGAACAGCGGTATGCAGCCCAGATGGGTGCAGCTTGCCACCACGATCAGATACTCCGGCTTGATGGCGCGATATTTACGCTTCTCCGGCGTATCCATCCACTCGGCCTGCACTTCGTCGATAGCCTCGGAGTTGGGATCTTTGAGATTGTCGTCGTGGCCATCCACGCGAGCCAGCATATCCGCGGTGCGGTTCACCACAAATACAGGCTTGCCCTGCCACTGAATAACAACTAGCTGGCCTTCGGTGACGGTCGATACATCAAATTCGGTTGTTGCCGCAGCCAGTGTATCGGCTGCAGGAAGCATGCTGCCAATGAAAGGCACTGCAGCGCCAGCAGCAGCAATACCGCCGAGGCCACCTGCGGCCACATAAAGAAAATTACGGCGCGATTGATCTGGTTGATCGTGCATCCATCCCTCCTCCAAGGTCAAACTTTAACGTGGGCTATGTAACCAGCCTTTCCACTACGCGTCAAGACGGCCATCACCCCAAACTTAAACTTTCTCAGCAAGCCCCCTGAGCTCGCTGATCGCTGCGGTATAATCCGGCGTGTTATAGACCGCCGAACCAGCCACAAACGAATCAGCGCCTGCGCCGGAAACTTCTTCGATGGTCTTGGGACTCACCCCGCCATCCACATGCAGATACGCCTTGCTGCCCGCCTCATCCAGCATCTTGCGCGCTTCGGCAATCTTCGGTGTTACCGCATGAATATAAGACTGACCGCCGTAACCGGGATTCACGCTCATCAGCAACACCAGATCGGTGCAGTGCAAGACGTTCTGAATGGTTGAAACTGGCGTGGATGGGCAGAGAGAAACACCAGCCTTGCAACCCAGTGAACGAATCAGCTGCAGGGTACGCTCAAGGTGAACGCACACTTCCTGATGCACGGTGATCATATCCGCACCCGCCTTGGCAAAGGCCTCTACCTGAGTTTCCGGGTGCATCACCATCAGGTGCACATCGAGCGGTTTTTTGGTGTGCGGACGAATCGCCTTGACGATGTTGTCGCCGATGGTGATCGGCGGCACGAAAGTGCCGTCCATGACATCGACATGGACCCAGTCGCAGCCGCCTTCGTCAATGGCGCGAATCTCTTTTTCCAGGTTGGCGAAGTCCGCCGAAAGAATGGATGGTGCAATGTGTACTTTTTTCATAGGGACGGATTTATATCTTCGACCCCGCTCTTAGTCCAGCGATAATAACCATCCCTGAAGTGCGCGAATTTGCGATTCATCCAACGGGCCACCCTCTTTTGTGGAAAAGCCCGGCATGTGCCGGCTACCGGTCCCGTTCTGTATGAGAGACAACAGAACGTCCGCATCCGGAAAACCGCGCAGCTTCGGCGCATACCCACCTTCGGCCTTCGCACCGTGACACATAGCGCACACGGCGGCATAGATATCCGCGCCACTCGTTTTCCCCTTGGCCGGGGTGAAATGGCAGGAGGCACATTCGCCGTCGAATATTCCCTTGAGCTTCATTTTCTCTGCATGCGGGTTAGGGCGTACGGTGAGATGCAAAATGGCGGTCGCCACCTCTCCTCCACTGCCTTCGACCCGGATACTCTTGTTCACCATCTCCAGTTTGGCCGAAGTATCGATACTGACTTTCATACGCGTAAAACCGCCAGGCTCCAGCACCCGACTTTCGGGCTCAGCGGCAGTACAGCCGCAGGAGGCCTCGACCTTGGTAATGAAAATGCTCTTATCGCTGCCATTACGCAACAACAGTTCGGCCTCGGCTTTTTCGCCCTCCAGCACCGACCCCATATCCAGCACTTCCGGCTGGAAACTCAGTGCAGGCAGAGGTTGCTGAATGGGCGGATATTGAACGAAGGACTGCTGAACAGGAGCGGTCGTCATTTCATTGGAGGCAACCGCTGAAGGCGACTCATTGCCTTGCTGGCAAGCTCCTAGCATGAGCGCAACAAAGGTGATTAAAACGATTCTCAGCCAAGCCACGTACGCAATGCCTCTGGCAACTCTTTTTCTCCGTGCATCATCATCAGTAATTCCGGTGGCTCACTTGAAAGCAGAATTTGTAGCGCCGAGATAACCGCCGCATCGGTCGAATCATGCATGACAGGCTCCAGCGGTGCCAGCCATGCGTCGAGCTCCAGCATTCCCTGTCTCTTTAAACGGTATCTGAGTCGACGAACGTCGGCCTGCAACGATCAGGACTCCCGGTCGAGCAGTGCCCGTTTGATGCCTGCAATGGCAGCCGTGGGGTTGAGCTCTTTCGGGCAGGCCTGCATGCAGTTCATAATCTGATGGCAACGATAGAGCTTGAAGGCATCGTTGAGCTGATCCAGGCGTTCACCAGTGGCATCATCACGCGAATCGGCAACCCAGCGTTCGGCCTGCAGCAGTGTGGCCGGACCCAGAAAACGATCACCATTCCACCAGTACGACGGACATGCCGTGCTGCAGCAACCGCACAAAATACACTCATACAATCCATCAAGCTTCGCTCGCTCCTCAGGCAGCTGCAACCGCTCATGCTCAGGCGTTGGCTTGCTGTTTTGAAGCCATGGTTTAATGGAGCGGTACTGTTCGAAGAAATGGACCATATCAACGACGAGATCGCGAATCACCGGCATACTCGGTAGTGGCCGTATTTTGATCGGCTGCTTCAGCCCTGTCACCGGCGTAATGCAGGCAAGCCCGTTCACGCCATTGATATTCATACCATCGGAGCCGCAGATACCTTCACCACAGGAACGCCGGAAAGTAAGCGAACCATCCTGTTCCCATTTAATGGTATGAAGCACCTCGAGCAGCATCATGCCCGGGCGTGTCACTGCCACCTCATACGCCTGCATATACGGCTTCTCGCCTTTTTCGGGGTCGTAGCGGAATATTTCCAGCTTAATGGTGGCAGGCATCAGTAGACTCTCGCCTTTGGCGGAAAACTTTTGACACGCATGGGTTGCAGGCGCACCGGCTTGTAATCGAGCTTCGTTTTGTTTTTGTGAATCGCCGAGAGCGAATGTTTCAGCCACTGCTTGTCATCGCGTTCGGGGAAGTCCTCGCGGGCATGCGCGCCACGCGACTCCTCACGCGCCAAAGCTGAGGCGGCAGTAACCCGCGCCAATTGCATCAAATTCTCCAGCTCCAGCGCTTCAATCAAATCGGTGTTGAAGATACGAGCCTTGTCCTCGATAAAGGCAGAAGGGAGTTGCGCTGCCAAAGCTCCGAGTTCACGCACCCCCTCTTCCATCACCGCTTTCTCACGATAGACGCTGAAATGGGTCTGCATGATGGTCTGCATCTGCTCACGAATCTCGGATACGCGCAGACTGCTCTCAGCATGTGGCGCACTGGAGAGCCAGCGCTCCACGCGCTCCACGCCCTTTTTCCAGCAATCAGGATCGAGTTGGTGATGATAGCGATGCTCACGCAACTGTTTCATCACCTGATTCCCGCAGGCGCGGCCAAACACCACGATCTCCAGCAGTGAATTACCACCCAGACGATTGGCTCCATGCACCGACACGCAGGCCGCCTCCCCGATGGCATAGAGGTTCGGCATCACCTTTTCCTTCTCTTTGCCACTGGGATAAACCACCTCGCCAAAGCGATTGGTCGGGATGCCGCCCATGGTGTAGTGCGCCGTCGGCAGCACCGGAATCGGTTCTTTCGTGCAATCCACACCTGCAAACCTCAGAGCTAGTTCATGGATGTTGGGCAGGCGGCTTAGAATCAGCTCTTCACCCAGATGATCAAGCTTGAGCAGCACATGATCCTTCTTCGGCCCGCAACCGCGCCCTTCGCGAACCTCCAGCGCGATAGCGCGCGATACCACGTCCCGGCTGGCGAGATCTTTCGCAGTCGGCGCATAGCGCTCCATAAAACGCTCGCCCACCGAGTTGATCAGATAGCCGCCCTCGCCTCGCACCCCTTCGGTAATGAGCGGGCCAACGTGGGCGATGCCGGTAGGATGAAACTGGAAAAACTCCATGTCCTCCATATACAACCCGGCGCCGAGCACCAGTGCGCCGCCATCGCCAGTGCAGATATGGGCATTGGTGGTGGTTCTGAAGATGCGTCCGGCCCCGCCGGTTGCCAGAATAACGGCCTTGGCCTGAAAAAGATGATACTTGCCACTGGCCACATCCCAAGCCAGCACCCCATGGCAGCCATCCTTATCCGTAATCAGATCAAGTGCGAAAAATTCTTCATAGAAGTGTGTACCGGCACGCAGGTTCTGCTGATACATGGTATGCAAGATAGCGTGCCCGGTGCGATCGGCTGCGGCACAGGTTCGGGCTGCCTGCCCCCCCTCTCCGAATTCGCGGGATTGTCCGCCAAACGGACGCTGATAGATGGTGCCATCATCCTGCCGGGAAAACGGCACACCCTGATGCTCCAGCTCCCGCACCAGCATGGGCGCTGCTCGGCACATGTATTCGATGGCATCCTGGTCGCCCAGATAATCCGAACCCTTTACGGTATCATACATATGCCAGTGCCAATGATCGGAATCGATATTGCCAAGCGCCGCATTCATACCACCCTGCGCCGCCACCGTGTGCGAGCGTGTCGGAAGCACCTTGCTGACCACGGCCACCCGGTAGCGCGCATCGGCCAGCTGCAGTGCACAGCGCAAGCCCGCACCACCTGCACCAATAATCACTACATCATGGAAATGGTGTTCGACCTGATCGGTTGAAAGATATGCCATTACACTCCCCAGGCCCAGATCAGGGCCAGCCACCAGATGCCAAACACACCAACCATCACCAACATCAGACCAATCAGTGGAATGCGATATTTCGTATCATGCACATAATCTTCAAGAATAATCTTCAACCCAAGATAGGCATGCGCAATCATGGCTGCAATCAACAAAGTGTGAATCACGCGCGACACAAAATGATCCAGAATATCCAGCAAACCAAGCTGATCGACAAATCCGGCATAGGCCGCCGCCAACAGAAAAAATGGCAGTGGCAATAGCACCAAAAGCACCACGGCGGAGAGCCGCTGCCAGTACCAGTCGCCCAGACCATTATGCGTGCTACCCGGATCTTTGCTCACAGCCATAGCAGCGCTCCCAGCACCAAGGCGGCCAGCATAGTGGCACCGAGCACCAGCTTCGCAGAAAAATTCATCATCCCACGGCTCTCACCTGCGCCTGCATCCAGCAGCAAAAAGCGAATACCGTTCATAAAGTGGTAGAGAAACGAGGTGCCTGCCAGCCATAGTGTAAGTTTGCCAAAAGGCGAATGCAGTAGTGCAAGAATCTGATCAAACTCTTCAGGGCTGCCGGTCATGCCGTGCAACAGCCAGAGATAAAAAGGAACAAACAGCACCAGCACCATACCGCTGGCGCGGTGCGCTAGGCTTGCCAGCATCGGCATTTGCCAGCGATAAATCGTTAGCCGGGGAGATAAAGGACGCTGCTTTTCTAATGGGTTCAACCGACATCCTCCTGACGCCGCAGTTATAGCACTCGCCAAAGCATTTGGGAAATCAGCAGATATTCACTGAACAAATAGTACGGATTTAGAACGTTGCGCCATTCCAGCCGAACATTTTGCGCGATGGACTGATGAATTCGATATAGACGCGGTTCGGGTGAATACCCAGCTCCTCTTCGACAAGCTGACAAAGTGCTGCGGAGAGCTCCGGGGTCTGAGATTCATCAAGCCCCAGGCTGCGCAGCTCCATGAAAGCCAAGGGCTCATCGTTACCGGCAAACAACATATTGGCATCATCATAAATTTCGACCATTACATACGATTCCGGTTTACCGAGCTCCTCGGCCAACAGCTTTGACGCATGCGTAAGAAAAGTATCCTTGTGGCTAATGTAGCTATTAGTACGAACAGTTAATACGGGCATCACTCTCCTCCTTCAGCTGGTTTAGCAGGCGACTGTTGGTCGTTAGAATTCTGAGCTTCGCGTTCCTGCTTGCGCCGCGCTGCCGCTTCGGCGCGCTCACGGTTTTTCTCGATACGCAAACGCTTGGTGCCATAATAGCCCAACCACCAGAACAGCGCACCGGCAACGAGAAAATAGAGCCCTAGTTCCCAATCCATCACAATCCCCGATCCATCAGCCTGCCACCTCCGTTTCCGCCGTTGCAGGCACCGCTGCACCTTCGGGTGCCGCATTGCGCTTTTCAAGTGCGCGATTAATGCGTTTTACCAGAGCCAGAATAAAGCCCAAGGCGATAAATGCGCCTGGCGGCAGGATAAACATCAGCACATCCGGGTAATCGGCACCCAACACCTCGAAGCCAAACAGCTCACCCTTGCCAAGCAGCTCGCGCAAACCGCCAAGCGCCATTAACGCCAGGATGAAGCCCAGTCCAATCGCCACCGCATCAACCAGTGAATCGGTGACGGAATTCCTGCTGGCAAAGGCCTCGGCACGACCAAGGATGGTGCAATTCACCACGATCAACGGAATGAACAGCCCAAGCACGAGATACATCTCGTGCATCCAGGCATTCATTGCCATATCTACAACTGTTACAAATGCAGCAATGATGGTGATATAGGCGGGGATACGCACAGCCTTCGGGATCACGCCGCGTACCAGCGATACCACCAGATTGGATCCGATCAGTACCAGAAGTGTCGCCATCCCCATCCAGAAACCATTCTCGGCCGAAGTGGTCACACCCAGGAGCGGGCACATGCCCAGCAACTGTGCAAAAGCAGCATTGTTGCTCCAGAAGCCTTCGGCAAAAATCTGTGCTTTACTGTTTCCTGTGCTCATGAGGTTTACTCCCCCTTGCTAGCGAGCAGTGTCTTGCGGCTTGCTGCAAAAAACTCCAGCCCGCGCTTCACTGCCGCCACCACCGCACGCGGGGTGATGGTTGCGCCGGTAAACTGATCGAAATCACCACCATCCTTCTTCACCGCCCATTTTGCCGCCGCCAGCGTGGCACCGCCGAAATGATCAAGCCACGCCTGATTGTTGACAATACCATCGCCCAAACCCGGGGTCTCACGATGATCGGTGATACGAATCGCGTGAATTGTACCGTCCCGACTCACCCCCATCAGGATATGGATGGAGCCTGCATAACCATCGGGTGCAGTAACATTCCAGGCCAAACCGGTAATACGGCCGGATTTATTGCGTCCAAGATAAACACGGACGGATTGCCCTTGCCACTCGGCCTCGAGTAGATCCGCCAATGGATCGTTGGCATGCGCGGGGAGCACCTGCAAAAGCCCCTTCTGAATCGCAGCGCGTTGTGCTTCGGCAATCGGCTCACGCGTCGCCAGATCGGTGAGTGCCAGAATGGCCGTCGCCATAATAGCGACCACAGTCAGGGCCAGCACAATCGATTGCGGTTTAGCCTGCACGGATTCGCTCACCGACTTTTCCTCTGCCCGTAGACACGCGGCCTGCAGTAGTGGTCGATCAGCGGCACCGCGGTGTTCATCAGCAGCACTGCAAACATCGCCCCTTCCGGATAACCGCCGAAGGTGCGGATACTCCATGTGATCACACCGCAGCCAATACCGAACAGCAGTTGCCCCAAAGGGGTGACCGGCGAGGATACCGGATCGGTGGCCATAAATATGGCGCACAGCATTAACCCGCCCGCCAACAGGTGGAACAGTGGCGGCGCATAGATGGCCGGATCAATCATATTAAACACATACGCCAGCAAAACTACCGTGCCCAGATAGGAGAGTGGGATATGCCAGGTGATGGTATGGCGGGCCAGCAGGTAGATACCGCCAATCATAAGTGCCAAAGCAGAGGTTTCGCCAAGACTTCCCGCCTCGCGGCCCACAAAGGCATCCAGTAGATTGTAGTGATAGGCGGAGAGTGCCGCAGGCACATCGACGCCGCGCATTAGCTCTGTTTTCAGATAACCCAACGGCGAAGCCATGGTGATGGCATCGAGCCCCTGAGAAAGTGCCGCAGGCCCAATGAAGAGTAACGAGGCGCAATCCGTGAAGTTGTAAAAATCGACTGCTGTACCACTCACGTGTAGCGGTATCATCCAGCTGGTCATCTGCAGGGGAAACGAGATCAGCAGAATAATCCGGGCAGCCAGCGCCGGGTTAAACGGATTATAACCAAGCCCGCCATAGACCTGTTTGCCGAGAACGATAGCGGCAACGCAGCCGACCAGCACCATCCACCACGGCAGATAGGCGGGCAACGTGAGTGCCAGTAGCAGACCGCTAAGTGCAGCCGAACCATCGCCAAGCGGTCTGAGCTTGCGTCCCATCCAAAGCAGGCATATCGCTTCGGTCACAAGGCAAGCAACCATACAAAACAGAATCATCAACACGGCCAGCCAGCCGAACAGATAAACGGCAACAATCGATGCCGGCATCAGTGCCACAATTACCGACAACATCACGGCACGCAGCGAATCGCCACCGTGGATATGCGGAGAACTCACCATTGGGATCATGCGTCGGTTTCCTTACCCTTCTTCGCCCTGCTTTTCGGCTTACTTTTGGCATTACTCGCAGTCTTACTCTTGGTTTCAGCCCTGACATCGCCCGCATCCGCTGTCTTGTTTTGGGCCTTAGCCTGCGTTTCAGACAGCGTCTCTGTCGGAGGAGCATCGTCAGCGGAAGCCTTGGCAGTCTGCTGTGCTGCTTTCATCTTGGCTCGCTGCACCTCACGCTCCTGCTTCTCACGCTTGAGACGCAACTCGCGTGCCTCCGAGCGGTTGCGCGCAATCTCTGCCGAAGCCTGCTCACGAGCGATGCGGGCGGTCTGCCCCTTTCCGTAGCGGAAGTACTGCACCAGCGGAATTTGTGACGGACAAACATAGGAGCAGCAGCCGCACTCAATGCAATCAAAGAGATTATAATCACGCGCTTTTTCGAAATGATCGCTGCGGCACTGTGCATAGAGTTCGCTGGGTATCAGGCTGATCGGACAGACTTCGCCACAATGGCCGCAGCGAATACAGGGATCATGCTCTGGGTGCGCGTGCTTCAGCTCCTCACACGGCTTGGCAAGCAAACCGATTGAAGATTTAGTGATCGGCACATCCACCGAATGCAGCAGTTCACCCATCATCGGCCCGCCGTGAATCACGCTGACACCTTCAAAATCGCTAAGTCCGCACTCCTTCAAAACCAGACGCATGGATGTACCCAGACGCACCAGCATATTCCCTGGCTTCGGCACGGCCTCACCACTTACCGTCACCACCCGTTCGGTCAGGGGGTGCCCTTCCAGCACGGCATCGTGAATCGCCTTCACAGTAGAGACATTCTGGCAAAGGATACCAATATGAATCGGCAGTTTCCCGACAGGCACATGCTTGCCGGTCAGCGACTGAATCAGCTGCTTCTCGGAACCCTGCGGATAAGCTGTCGGCAGCATATGCACTTCAGTATTTTTCAGCTTTTTGTGCCTGGCAACAGCCGCCTGCATCGCTTCTGCCGCATCCGGCTTGTTGTCCTCAATGGCAATGATGGCGCACTCCGCCCCCACTGCATGCATCAGCACATCCAGCCCCGATGCGATCTCATCAGTGTGCTCCAGCATCATGCGGTGGTCGTTGGTGAGATAGGGTTCGCACTCGATGCCATTCAGAATCACCGTCTTGACCGGGTGGCTCTTATCTTTCATCGCCTTGATATAGGTAGGGAACACTGCGCCGCCCAATCCGACAATGCCGCAGACACGGATTCTCTCGCGAATCTCGGCGGGCGTCAGCTCGCGATAATTCTCAATAGGCTCGTGCGAATAGTCCCAGGCATCGCGTCCGTCCGGCTCAAGGAAGATGCACGGCATCGAGAGCCCGGAGGGGTGCTGCACCTTGTGCTCCTCAATTTTCACGATATTGCCAGAGGTTGGCGCATGAACCGGAGCCGACACATAGCCTTCGGATTTGGCGATCTTCTGCCCACGCATCACATAATCGCCGGCTTTCACCAGAGGAGTGCAGCGTGTGCCGATGTGCTGTTTGAGCGGCACGATATAGAGTTCATCCAGCGGACACTCGCGAATCGGCATCTGCGCAGTAATTTTATGATCGGCAAGCGCAAGGCCGCCCCGGAATCTGGTGCGGTTAAAGCCCAGCTTATTGAAAATATCACCCAGCACGCTGCTTCTCCGGCTTTCCCAGATTTTCGTCAAATACCTTCATATCATCGTTGGAGGGTTGCCCCCAGCTCCACTCTTCCAGCACCTCCGGCTTGAACACCATATCGATGCAATCCACGGGACAGGGCTCCACACACAGCTCACAACCAGTACAAAAATCCTCCACTACCGTGTGATACTGTTTGGGTGCACCGATAATCGCATCAACCGGACAAGCCTTGATACAAAGGGTGCAGCCGATGCACTCATCCTCACGCACATAGGCAAGCATCGGCGGCTTTGCCTCCTGCTCCACTTTCTGGGGTGGCATCCCCATCAGATCGGCGATTTGCAGCATGGTACGCTCACCGCCCGGTACGCACTGATTGATCCTGGCCTCACCCTTCACAACCGCCTCTGCATATGGCATGCAGCCCGGATAGCCACACTGACCGCACTGGGTCTGCGGCAGCACCGCATCGATTTTATCGACAATTGGGTCGCCCTCGATATGAAACAACTTTGAAGCCAGCGCCAACACCATGCCGGCCACCGTAGCCAGCACACCAATAGCAACAATTGCGGTCAGGACACCCATGTGACGTTGAAAAAACTCCTCAAAAACTTATGCGAATCAGAACTTGACCAGGCCGGAAAAGCCCAGAAAAGCCAGCGACATCATGCCTGCCGTAATCAGTGTAACTGGCGAGCCCTTGAAAGTTTCCGGCAGAGGCGCTCCATCGAGCCGCTCTCTCAGCCCTGAAAACAGTACCAGCACCAGAGCGAAACCGAGTGCCGCGCCAAACCCGTACAGCGCCGAGGCGAAAAAGCCCTGCTCCTTCTGCACATTCAGCAAAGCTACGCCCAGCACCGCGCAATTGGTGGTAATCAGCGGCAAAAAGATACCCAACGCCTGGTAGAGCACCGGGCTCACCTTGTGAATCAGCAGCTCGATGAACTGCACCAGCGAAGCAATAATCAGAATAAAGGTCACCGTCTGCAGATAAAGCAGATCAAGCGGAGTCAGGATGTAGGTCTGTACCAGCCATGAAGCGGTGGAGGCCAATGTCATCACAAACAATACGGCAAACGACATCCCAACCGCTGTTTCGACCTTGCTGGAGACGCCGAGGAACGGACAGATGCCGAGAAACTTGGTCAGCACATAGTTATTCACCAATACTGCCGAAAGAAGAATGAGTGCGAATTCCGCCATGGGCGGCGAGTATAAAGAGTGAGGGGCGCCCCGTACACCTCGGCAAGGCCACAAAATAAGTGCCAGTTCACAACCCCAAAAGCCTTTCGGGCATACTTGACAAAATTAGTATGGATTACAACCATCGCCTTTTCACAATCAAAGGAGCAGGTATGGACAGAGTTACCGAGCCTAAAATTCTCGAAGCGCTAACAGCGATTATCGATCCGGATTTCAAAAAAGATATCGTTTCGCTTGGTTTCGTAAAAAATATTGCCATCCATGGCGGCAAGGTCTCGTTCACCATCGAGCTCACCACCCCCGCCTGCCCGGTGAAGGAGCACTTCCGCTCCGAAGCCACCCGCCTCGTCCGCGAACTTGCAGGAGTCGAGAGTGTGGAGGTTGAAATCACCTCGCAGGTTCGTGCATCGGTACCGCAAAATGCACAACCCATTCCCGGCATTAAAAACATTATCGCCGTCGCCTCCGGCAAGGGCGGCGTCGGCAAATCGACCACCGCGGTCAATCTCGCCATTGCGCTGGCGCAAAGCGGTGCACGCGTCGGGTTGCTGGATGCGGATATCTATGGCCCATCTGTGCCGAAACTGCTGGGGCTTACCGGACGCCAGCCGAAAATTGAGAAGCAGCGCATGTTTCCCCTTGAAAACTACGGCATCAAAAGCATCTCCATCGGCTATCTGGTGAAGGATGAACAGGCATTGATCTGGCGCGGGCCGATGGTCTCGGGTGCGGTGATGCAGCTTTTGAACGACGTCAACTGGGGGGAGCTCGATTATCTCATTGTCGATCTGCCTCCCGGCACAGGCGATATTCATCTCACCCTCTGTCAGCGCGTACCGCTTACTGCAGCAGTGGTGGTCACCACCCCGCAGGACATCGCCTTGCTGGACTGCAAAAAAGGCATCGCCATGTTTGAGAAAGTGAATGTGCCGGTACTTGGTATTGCCGAAAACATGAGCATGTTCATCTGTCCGCATTGCGGAGAAAAAAGCCATATCTTCTCGCAGGGCGGCGCCGAAAAACTGGGGGCCGAACATCGTGTGCGGGTGCTGGCCGAGATTCCGCTGGATATCAAGGTACGTGAGCAGTCCGATGCGGGTGTACCGATTACGGCCAGCGAGCCCGACTCCGAAATTGCCGTCATCTATCAGCAGCTTGCAGGCGAAGTGGCGCGCGGCGTGAGCATCGTCAACCGCAAACGTCCGATCGATATCCCTGTGGTGGTTGCGAGCTAGCAGCAGCGGCAATAGCGTTAGAGTCTGCGCAAGGAGGCTGGCATGCCCGAAAATCTCGATTTCGCACTTATGATCGATAGCTACATTATTCCGTGGAGCATTAAAATCACATTGGCTCTGCTGGTCTTCGTGGTCGGTCAGTATGTCTCGCGACTCATTGTGAGACTGGTACGCAACCTGATGGGCAAAGCTCGGGTGGATGCGATGCTCGCGGGCTTTATCGGCAACATCCTGCGCTTCGTGCTGCTGCTATTCGTGCTGGTGGCTGCACTCGACCAGCTCGGCATCAATACCACCTCGCTCGTTGCTCTGCTGGGTGCTGCCGGTATCGCAGTAGGCCTTGCACTGAAGGATTCCCTGCAAAACTTCGCTTCTGGCGTATTGCTCATTCTGTTCCGCCCATTTTCGGTAGGCGACTGGGTCGAGGCAGCCGGCATTCAGGGCAAAGTTCAGAAGATCACCATCTTTTCCACCGTGCTGCTCACCGGCGACAACCGGGTTATTTTGGTACCGAACGGGCAGATCTATAACGGCACCATCATCAACTACACATCGAGCGACACTCGCCGTATCGATATGGTCTTCGGCATCAGTTATGGTGATGATCTGAAAAAGGCCAAGCAGATCATCGAGAGTGTAATTGCGGCCGACGAGCGTATTCTGGAAGAACCGGCCCCGCTGGTGGCCGTATCGTCGCTGGGCGACTCCAGCGTCAACTTCAATGTGCGCCCATGGGTAAAAACTGAGGAGTACTGGGATGTTTTCTATGCGCTGAATGAAAACATCAAACTCGCTTTCGATGCCAACGGCATCTCTATCCCCTTCCCGCAGATGGATGTGCATATCCAGACGGAAGAGTAAGAACCCCGACCAGACATGAGCCACAATGATCAGTAATAAGATCAACACCCTGTTCCGGCACGATGCTGCCGGCGGCGTTGTGCTGATTCTGGCAGCACTGCTGGCGCTGATTCTCGCCAACTCGCCTTTGGCTCATTACTACGCACTACTGCTGGATACGCCGGTTGAAGTTCGGGTTGGTGCTTTGCAAATTGCCAAACCGCTGCTGATCTGGATCAACGATGGCCTGATGGCCGTTTTCTTTTTCGCCATTGGCCTGGAATTGAAGCGTGAAATACTGGAAGGCGAACTCTCCGACAAACGCGCCGTCATGCTGCCGCTTTACGGAGCCATCGGCGGCATGGCCGTCCCTGCGATCATCTATCTCCTCATCAATGCCGAACATCCAATTGCGATTCAAGGCTGGGCAATTCCGACCGCGACCGACATCGCCTTTGCACTCGGCATTCTTGCACTACTGGGTAAACGTGTACCGATCGGATTAAAAACCTTTCTGGTTTCACTGGCGATTTTTGACGATCTTGGTGCCATTATCATTATTGCAACGTTCTACACCCAGCACATCTCTGCACTCAGTCTGCTGATCGCCGCCCTGTGTATGCTGTCGTTAGCATTGTTCAACCGTACGAAAGTGAGTTCTCTGGTTCCCTATCTCTTTATAGGCCTGGTAATGTGGGTGGCAGTGTTGAAATCCGGCGTGCATGCCACCTTGGCCGGCGTAGCACTCGCCATGTTCATTCCACTTGCCCCGACCGAGCCCAAAGGGCGCTCACTGCTGCATGACCTGGAGTCCGACCTGCAAGGCTTCGTCACTTTCGGAGTCGTGCCAATCTTTGCCTTTGCCAATGCAGGCTTGTCGTTTAGCGCTATGGGATACGAACATTTGCTGCATCCGGTCACCCTGGGGGTGGCACTAGGGCTTTTCGTCGGCAAACAGCTCGGCGTCATGAGCTTTACCTGGCTGGCCGTGCGAACGGGTATTGCAAGATTGCCGAGCGAGTCAAGCTGGTCTCAACTTTACGGTGTTGCGATTCTGTGCGGCATCGGTTTCACCATGAGCCTGTTTATCGGCTCACTCGCCTTTGAAAACAGTGGTTCCAATCAACTGTTCGACGAGCGGTTAGGTATCCTGCTCGCCTCAACTCTTTCAGCCATTGTTGGTTATCTCTGGCTCAACCAGGCTCTGAAGAAAAAATAATCGGACTGGCCGCTTGTGCACACCGCAAGCACCCCCTAGTTTTCTGGCATGCCAGAATCCTCCAGCCAAACCATTAAAGAAAAAAAATACATCGACACACCCGAAGCGCTTGCAGAAGCCTGCGAAGCACTGAAAAAGGCACCTGTGCTCTGCGTCGATACCGAATTCCACCGCGAATCGACCTACTACTCCCAGTTTGCCCTCATGCAGGTTGCCGATCGTCACTGCTGCTACCTGATCGATCCGCAGGCGCTGAATGATCTCTCCGCTCTGTGGGATATCATTTGTGATCCGAACATCCTCAAAGTATTCCATGCCGCCTATCAGGATGTGGAGATCATCCTGAAAGAGGCCGGGCGCATGCCCACCCCCTTGTTCGATACGCAGGTGGCCGCAGCACTGCTCGGCTACGGCCTGCAGATCGGCTTCGGCAATCTGGTGCAGCGAGTCACACGCAAAACCCTGCCCAAGCAGGAGTCATTCAGCGACTGGATGAAGCGACCGCTCACCCAAAAGCAGCTCGACTACGCCGCCGACGACGTAATCTACCTGATGCCGGTCTATCAGCATTTGAAAGAGCGCCTTGAAGCCATGGGACGCACCTCCTGGCTCAACGAAGAGCAGAGCTCGCTCACCGACCCTGTCACCTACCAGACCCCGCTTGAGCAGATTTTCTGGAAGGTGAAGGGGGTGACCAAACTCAAACCCAAACAGATGGCAGTGCTGCGCGAAGTAGCGGCCTGGCGTGAAGCTGCCTCCCAGAAAAGAGACCTCCCCCGCCGCCGCATTGTCTCGGATGATGCACTCATCATGATCGCCACCCGCGAGAAACTGAATGAAGACGAACTGATGCGCATGCGGGGCCTGAGTCAGGGCACCGTCAAACGTTTCAGCAATGAGATCTGCGCCGCATGGCAGCGCGGCCGCGACTGCCCGCAGGATGACTGGCCACGGCAGTCGCCCCGCACACACAATACCGAAGGTACCGACCTGCGCCTTGAGTTACTGGAGACTCTGGTGCGTCTGCATGCAGACGAAAAGCACATTGCCTCCTCCATCCTTGCCAGCAAGAGCGACCTCTCCGAGCTCGCCTCGTGGGGGAAACATCGCAAGGGCGAACCGCCAGAGCTGGCGGTATTGCATGGCTGGAGACGTGAGCTGGTCGGCAATGAACTGTTGCGCATGCTCGCAGGAGAATTGTCGCTGCGCATCGACCCCGATACCGCCCTGCCTGTGATCGAAAGCTTTCAACAGCAATGAAACTCGGCTTCACCATCGATGCACTCTCCGCAGCAGGCGATGCGGCCTGGCGATTGCAGAAAGATGGCAGCTTCCGCCCCTGCACCTTTGCCGAGGACTACCAGCCGAACGATGCCCTGATCGAGAACATCGCCGAGGTGCGTGACTGGGCCGGTCGCAGGCTGAAAAAAGATCGCGACAAGGTACTTCGTAAGTATGAGAAGCCCGGCATGTTCGATTTCCTGATGCGCGGCATCTTCGCGCATGCTGTGGTGCATCGCTTCTCCAGCGCTTCCATTCCCGACAAGCAGCAGTTCGTCGATCTGGTGCGCGCATCATCCCCCGGCACGCCATGGCTGATTCACCTCGACCTGGCCGGCCACTTCCGCGCCATCGACACGAGCAGAACCTCCATCATGGGCAACCCCGCCATTGCCGTACGCGCCGAGATCGCTTCCAGCGAAGAGTTCACCGGCCCGATTGCTGCGAGCAACGATAAAATGATGGAAGAGATTTACCGACAGTTCCTCGAAGGCTGGTATGAGCACCTGAAAAGCCGCAAAACCGGGGTGTTCGTTCCCGATGCCGAGAAACTGCGCGAAAAGGCCAACCTCATTGCCGATATCGAACGTTGGCAGCACGAATAATCTGGAATGTAATTCCGCTTTTGAGCTGTATTCGCATGCGAAAAGGCTGTGGAGTAATTGTGCCTGATGCAGAAGTGAATACGTTATCAAAAGAACGGCTTGCTCGAAGAGCCTGCATCCTCTGCTCTCATTGTATCCGTAACTTGATTTTCTATATCGGTGGTCTTAACGGTAAAGAGCCAGTCTACCCTGACCAGTTCTGGATCACTGCAAACGGAAACTTTTTAGATATATGCATACTAGAATGGTGCAAGCTCTTCGCAGACAAGAATGGTAACCATCACTGGAAAAGAGTGGTGAATGCACAAACCGATTTTTATGATGGGTTACTGAGTGAATTAAACATCTCTAGATCTGAGTTTGTTGAATACATTAATAAAGTGAAAGGCTATCGAGATAAATTTATCGCACATCTGGATCATGAAAACACGATGCATATACCTCAGATGAATGTAGTGCTTTCGAGTGCCACTTATCTTTTCAACTATCTCCGCAATCAAGAAAAAGGCAATCCACTCTTCGCTGATATGCCACCAAATGCAGGGCACCTCGTACTGACTTACCAAGAGGACATGGATAAATATTTATGAAGTTCACTTTTTGCCGAAAGCGGTCATTCGCTGATCATCATTAACAGCTCTGCGTGCTAAAGTTACCCCATGAAAATCATCACGTTTAATGCCAACGGCATTCGCTCCGCCACCAGCAAGGGATTTTTCGACTGGTTTGCCGCGCAGGATGCCGACGTGCTCTGCATTCAGGAGCTGAAGGCGCATGCGCATCAGATTCCCGACGAAGCCTGCCCGGAAGGTTATGCCCGCTACGATCACTGTGCGGAGAAGCCCGGCTACTCGGGGGTGGCGCTTTACAGTCGCACGGTGCCAGACGTGGTGCATCTGGGGCTTGGCAGCGTGGACGAGAAAACCGACTGGGCGGACATGGATGCCGAGGGGCGCTACATCCAGGCCGATTTCGGCAAACTCTCCATCATCAGCGCCTATTTCCCTTCCGGCTCATCCTCGGATGCGCGGCAAGCGGCCAAGATGTCGTTTCTGGAGCGCTTCCTGCCGCACATCACCTGCCTGAAAGAGAGCGGTCGCGATATTATCCTCTGCGGAGACATCAATATCGCCCACCGCCCTATCGACCTGAAAAACTGGAAAGGCAACCTGAAAAACTCAGGCTTCCTGCCCGAGGAACGCGTATGGATGGATGCGCTATTGAACGCTGGCTTCGTCGATATCTTCCGCTCACTCTATCCGGAACGAGAGGCTTACAGCTGGTGGTCCAACCGCGGCGCTGCACGTGAAAAAGATGTCGGCTGGCGCATCGATTATCACCTCTGCACCCCGGGCATTGCTGCTCAGGCCAGGCAGGTCGATATTTTCAGGGAAACATTCTTTTCCGATCATGCACCGGTGACCGCGGATTTCAGTATTTAGCTGACAGGATCAATCTTTACCGACCGCACGACAAGCCTTGCAGGATACCGAAATCAGTTTCGTTTTTTTCTTGCCAAGTCTGGCAATCGTGAGTTTACCACCCCACACGCAACCGGAGTCGAGCCCCAATACATGTGGCTGATCATCAACGACCCCCTTGGCTGCCCAGTGACCGTAGATGATCCGGTAATCTTTTCTCCAGGCGAGCGAAGCGTGGGCGAACCATGGCTTTTCAAGCCTGGATGTAGGGCCGCCACTGCTAACCCTCCAGTTGAACTTGCCTTCTTGTGTGCAATAGCGGGTACGCGTCAATACGGCAGCAGAAAAAATATCGCGTGCGACTCCCTTGTCCGCAGGCTCGGTCCGTGACGAACGCAGCTTGCGCAACTGCCGGGCGAACTCCTCCCAGCCCGGCCCGCGTAACTGCTCTTCGACCCGGCGAGCCCGCTTGCGGGCTTTCTTGAGTTCCCATGCAGGATGCAGCCCCGCGTGGACCATCATCACCTTACGCTTCTTATCGCGGTGCATAAGCGGCCGGTAGCGCAGCCAGTCGATGAGCTCTTTCGCATCATGAGCCATCAACACCCTGGCAAGTCCTTTATCCGTACGATGGATGCGCTTGTTGGCATACATTGATAGTAATGTGAGATCGTGGTTGCCGAGCACACAAATACAGGCATCGCCAAGACCCTTCAGATAACGCAAAACCTCCAGCGAATCGGGGCCACGGTTGACCAGATCGCCGACGCACCAAAGCTGATCTGCATGAGGATCGAACTTCACCTTTGCCAGCAACCGCTGCAATGGCTCAAAACATCCCTGTATATCACCGACGACGTAAACTGCCATTGCCAGATGCTAGCTTTGAAACAGGGAAGCAAAAACCTTTTTTCAGCGATTCGCCCGACTACTCGGGCACCACCCACTGCACACTCGATACCGCACCCGAAGCCCTTGCAAGCAATGCTTTGAGCTCTGGCATGATTGCGCGCAGCTCATCGTCCAGCTTCCAGGGGGGATTGATGATGGTCATGCCGCAGCCATGCAGATGCTCATCGTCCAGCGCAGCAACCTGGATTTCCGCATTCAACACCTTACGAATACCACTCGCCGCCAGCTTGCGATGAAATTTATCGACCGGCTCGCGCGACTTCAGCGGATACCAGATGGCATAACAGCCGGTATCCCAGCGTTTGAACGCCTGTTTCAACCCATCCAGCAGACGATTGAACTCATCCGTCACTTCAAACGGCGGATCGAGCAACACCACACCGCGCCGTGGCGTAGGCGGCAACAGCGCCTTCATCGCCTTGTAGGCATCCAGATGATGCAGGACTGTCTGCTTGTCACGGTTGAAATTGGCCGACAGGGTCTCGAAATCGGCCGGGTGAAGCTCATTGAGTTGCAGGCGATCTCCCGCACGCAGCAAATGCCTCGCAATGTATGGCGACCCGGGATAACAGTTCAGATCACCGCTCTCATATGCGGTCAATTCGCGAATCAGCGTAGCAAAGCGCTCCAGAATTTCGCCCCGCCGGGGCATATCGAGCAAACGCTGCACGCCATCGCGATATTCAAGCGTCTTCCCCGCCTCAACCGACGTCAGATCATAGAACCCGATGCCTGCATGCGCATCGATCACCGAAAGCGGTTTCTCTTTTTTCTGCATATGCTCGATGAGCAGCATCAGGATCACGTGCTTGAACACATCAGCAAAATTGCCCGCGTGGTAAATATGCCGATAATTCATGAAAAGTCCGCCGTGAAGGATTGAACAACAGGCGGATCATGCATGCCGAATGCGTGGATGTGAACGAAGAAGCACAAGGCGTCGCCGCACCCTCCGGTACGGCGATGCCCCTTGCTATTACTTGCTCGACAGCAGTCGCTTCTTAAGTTTGGCATGAGAGCCAAACTTCTTGCGAAAGGCTTTCAGCTCCTTTCCGTACTCGTCAACCACTTCAATCTTGGTGATCTCCGAGAACTCATCGCGATGATAGCGGATGGTGCCGAGATATACGGCCTGATCACCCTTGCGGATATCCACCTTGAAACCAGCAGGAAGAGATAGTCGCTGCATCGTCGGCTGAAACTGCAAGGAGATCATGCCTGTCAGCGCAAAGAACGGTTGATTGTCTGCAACAGTGTAACCAGTTTCACCCAACTTCAGTATCATGCGATTTTTGTAATCGCGAATACCTGGCTCAGTTTCAAAGCGACGATATTCGTCACCTGTCAGAAACCATACCGCATCCTTAAACTCCTTCGAGCCGACATCGTTCCATTTGAAGTGCTGCTCGTGCTTCCCAAGAGGAGGCACCAACTCAACCTTCATCACCACCACGGTTTTACCCGGAGCAAGATCATCGGCGGTTGTCGCCTTCTTCATGGCATGTGGGATACAGGCCGTTAGCAGAAAAAGAGAAGCAAAAACAGCGATGCTGCGAATGATGAATTTCCGCTCCATCTTACTTGGCCCGCTTGATTTCACGCTCAATCATGCCTTCCCACTTGGTTTTAGCGGCATTCGGCAGAATCTTCGCGAGAATCTCCTTTTTGGAGACCTTGGCCTTCACGATATCAAACTTGTCCTGTTCGAAGAAGCCCGTCTTCACTTCAGTATATTTATATGCCCCCATGAAATAGAGGCCGGACCCCTTGGTTTTCACCGCAGTTGCATTTTTCCCGGCAGGAAAACTATACCTGTAAATATCAGCTGCCCTGAAAAAACTGTTCTTATCTCCCCCAAACGAGGTGAGCTGGTAAGAACCCTTCGCAGGCACTTCGCGATAAAAAACATACCCCGAGCCCAAAGAGCCGGTGATGCGCAAATAGAAAAACGGTTTATCCGTTTCAGGACGGTACTGCTTATACTGTATCCAGTTCAGGTAGGAGGGTGCATCCTCCATATCGATATAGCCATAGATGAGGGCGGTTTTCTCATTTTCCATCTCCGGAAGCTTGGGGCCCAATCCTCCACATCCGGTTAATAGTACTGCCAAGAACAGCACCAAACATAGCTTTTTCATATACTCTCCCTTCCCCCCGCCGGCGTGAACATTAGCAGGCAAAGCATATGTGTCAAATTCACATTGAAAGAAAGAAAAGACGCCTCATACAACTGGCTATTTTGATGATTCAAGCCTCAATTTATAGCAATGATCACAGCACCATCTTCACACCCGGAAGCTTATGCATATCCCGATACAGATTATCGAGCTGCTCCCGGCTTTGTGCCGTAAGGGTGATGGTAACAGAGAGGTAATTGCCATTGCGGCTGGCAGCAGTGCGCACCGCACCTTCGCCCAGATCAGGAGCGTGTTGGCGAGCCAAGGTCACCACCTCATCGGTGAACTCCTCGCGGTTCTCCCCCATAACCTTGATCGGAAACTGGCAGGGGAAAGTGAGCAATTCATCACTCATTGCAGATCGAGGTCAGCCCTGAATCAGGTTCGCCACAGAATCCAGCGCAGCCTTCAGTTTCGCAGGCTCGGTACCGCCGGCCATCGCCATATCCGGCTTGCCGCCGCCTTTGCCGCCGCAAACAGTTGCCACGTCGCGCACAATATTACCGGCATGAAAGCGTCCGGTGAGATCGTCCGTAACGCCCGCAATCAGCTGCACCTTGTCGTCCTTCTTCACGCCGAAGACAATAACACCGGATTTGAGCTTGTTCTTAGCCTTATCCATGAAGTCGCGCAGATCGGGAACCCCGGCACCCACTTCAGCCACCAGAAGCTTCACGCCATTCACATCTTTCGCCTGCGCAATGAGATCATCCAGCAGGCCGGAGGACTGTTTGCCCTTTAAGGAAGAAAGTTCCTTCTCAGCCTCTTTCAGCTTGGCCTGCAATGCGACCAATGCATCACCCGCCTCATTGCTGCGAACCTTCAGAAGACCCGCCACTCCGGCAAGCACATTCGCATCATCCACATAGCTCTGATAAGCCGCAGGACCGGTGATCGCTTCCATACGCCGCACACCTGCGGCCACACCGGTTTCGGATACAATGCGGAACAACCCGATATCGCCAGTCGCCGACACATGCGTGCCGCCGCAAAGCTCGGTCGAAAAGCCTGCACGTACTACGCGCACTTCGTCACCATATTTTTCGCCAAACAGAGCCATCGCACCCGATTCCACCGCATCGTCGTAGGTCATCACATCGGTAGCCACCGGCACATTGGCCATAATCTCCGCGTTCACCTTCTCCTCGATCGCCCGCTTCTCCTCGTCGGTAAGCGGCTGGAAGTGGTTGAAATCGAAACGCAGGCGCTCCGGGTTCACCAGCGAACCCGCCTGCTTTACATGCTCGCCCAGCACCTCGCGCAGTGCGGCATGCATCAGATGCGTGGCAGTGTGATTGCGGCGGATGGAAGCACGGCGTTCGGAATTGACCGTAAAGTGCACGATACCACCAGGCTTGAAACTTCCCTTGGTGACTTTGCCGATATGCACAAACAGGTCCGGCAACAGTTTCCTGGTGTCGCTGACCGAAAAAGTCCCCGTGTCGGACTCAATCACGCCGGTATCGCCCACCTGACCACCGGACTCGGCATAGAACGGCGTCTGGTTGGCGACCAGCCAGCCCTTGTCGCCCTCATTCAGCACCTCGACCATATTCTCGCCATCCAGCATACCGGTGAGCACACCCTCGGCGCTCTCGGTGGCATAGCCCAGAAACTCGGTCGGGCCGTGTGCATCGCGCAGCTCGAAAACCGCCTTCGGTACCAACTTCTCGCCGGAGCCGCCCCAGGCTGCACGGGCACGCTCACGCTGCTGCTGCATGCAGGCCTCGAAACCCTCCATATCGAGCCCCACATTGCGGTTCCTGAGAATATCTGCAGTCAAATCGGTCGGGAATCCGTAGGTATCGTAAAGCGTAAACAGGGTTTCGCCGGGGATGGTTCCAGCCTCACCCGCCTCTTCCACGGCCTGCTCCACAAGCTTCAACCCCTTATCCAGCGTCTTGATAAAGCGCTCTTCCTCGATGCGGATCACCTGCTCGATTCGTGCCTGATTCTCTCTGAGCTCAACGTAATGTGCGCCCATCTCACGCACCAGCGCATCCACAAGCCGGTAAATAAATGCTTCGGTCATACCGAGCAGTCGGCCGTGGCGACAGGCGCGGCGCAAAATGCGGCGCAATACAAAGCCGCGCCCCTCGTTGGACGGCAGCACGCCATCGGCCAGCAGGAAAGAGACCGAGCGCAGGTGATCGGCCAGCACGCGCAAGGATACATCGCTCTCGGTTACCTCGCCGAACTTTACCCCGGTGATATCGGAAGCGGCATCGATCAGGCCGGAAAACAGATCGATATCGTAATTGTTGTGCACGCCCTGCATTACCGCAGCGATACGCTCGAGCCCCATACCCGTATCGACTGATGGCTTTGGAAGCTCGGTCAGGGTGCCATCCTCGGCACGATCATATTGCATGAATACAAGATTCCAGATTTCGATGAAACGGTCACCGTCCTCGTCCGGGCTGCCGGGAGGGCCGCCGGGAATGTCGGCGCCGTGATCGTAGAATATTTCCGAACAGGGGCCGCACGGGCCGGTATCGCCCATCGACCAGAAGTTATCCTTGGCGCCAATGCGGGCGATCTTGTCGGCCGGGATGCCGATCTGCTTCGTCCAGATGTCAAAAGCCTCATCATCCTCTTCAAACACGGTCACAAACAGGCGATCCGCATCCAGTTTCAGATCGCGGGTCAGGAAATCCCAGGCATACTCGATGGCCTTCTCCTTGAAATAGTCGCCAAAGGAGAAGTTACCCAGCATTTCAAAGAAGGTGTGATGGCGGGCGGTATGACCGACATTCTCCAGATCGTTGTGCTTGCCGCCTGCGCGCACGCACTTCTGGCTGGAGGCGGCCGTTGAATATGGGCGATGCTCGTTGCCGAGGAAGACATGCTTAAACTGTACCATCCCTGCATTGGTAAACATCAGGGTCGGGTCGCCATGCGGTACCAGCGAGCTCGACGCCACCACCTCATGGTCGTGCGTCGCAAAATAATTCAGAAACCTTGCGCGAATCTCGGAAGTCTTCACCTGTTACCCCACATCCTTTTTCATCTTCATCGCCGTCAGCACCGCCTGTGCGCCAAACCCCTTGCTCTGCAGAAAACGTGCCATCTTGTTCCAGATACGCTGGTCTTCAAAACGGCGCCCTGTTGCATCGCGCTTCTCCAGCAGCTCAAAACAGGCCGATACCGCATCAAAATCGGTATACTCGCTTTCCAGCACTTCCTGCAGCACCGCCTCATCCACGCCCTTCTGCCGGGCCTTCGCCGCCGCCAACCACAGGTGATCCCCCCGGACCAGGCGCATGCGCAAAAATCCCTCAGCAAAACGCCGTTCCGACAGATAACCGTCGGAAATCAACCGATTCAGCACACGCTCGGCAACGGAATCATCCACCTCGCGTAGCAATAATTTGTTACGCAACCCGTTGCGACAATACTCGCGCCGGGCCAGCAGCCTCACTGCATAAGCATAGGCGGCCTGCTCTTCCTTATCTGGCGCCGCTTTCAAGCCCGGCCCGGCAACCGTCTATTCGGCTGGTTTGGCCGCTGACTTGGCACCAATGGCTTCACGCACCTTACCTTCCACATCGGCCAGCATTTCCGGGTGCTCCTTCAGAAACTGGATCGCATTATCACGTCCCTGACCGATACGCTCCTTGCCAATGGCATACCATGCCCCGCTCTTCTGCACCAGATTGTGCTCCACGCCAAGATCAACCACCTCACCGACGCGCGAAATACCCTCGCCGTACATGATCGAAAACTCCGCCTTCTTGAATGGCGGCGCCATCTTGTTCTTGACGATCTTCACGCGTGTTTCGTTGCCGAGATCCTCATCACCTTTCTTGATGCCACCGATACGGCGCACATCCAGTCGCACCGAGGCATAAAACTTCAAGGCATTACCGCCGGTGGTGGTCTCAGGGTTGCCGAACATCACCCCGATCTTCATACGAATCTGGTTAATGAACAGCACGATGGTCTTCGAGCGCGAAATCGAACCGGTAAGCTTGCGCAGTGCCTGACTCATCAGGCGCGCCTGCAAGCCCATGTGCGAGTCGCCCATATCGCCTTCAAGCTCGGCCTTCGGCGTCAGTGCCGCCACCGAATCCACCACGATGATGTCCAGTGCACCGGAACGGGTCAGCATATCGACAATCTCCAGCGCCTGCTCACCCGAATCCGGCTGCGAGATCAGCAGGTTCTCGGTATCCACACCCAGCTTTTTGGCATAGGCCACATCCAGCGCATGCTCGGCATCCACGAAGGCTGCGGTGCCTCCCAGTTTCTGCGCCTCGGCTACAGCATGCAGCGCCAGCGTAGTCTTACCCGAAGATTCCGGCCCGTAGATTTCAACCACACGGCCGCGCGGGTAACCGCCGATACCAAGCGCTGCATCCAGCGCCAGACTGCCGCTCGGAACTACCGACACATCGGCCTGGGTCTGGTCGCCCAGACGCATGACCGTACCCTTGCCGAACTGCCGCTCGATCTGGGAGAGCGCGGTTTCAAGTGCTTTGGTTTTCTCTGACATATCATGATCCCCTGAATTCAAATTCTTCCACAACCCGGTACTGCGCCCCTCCCGGGGCCAATATCGACTGGTACAACGCCACCCGCTCCGCCGTCCAGATACTTTCCGGCATCGCTTCCACACTATCCGATATTTCCGCCTTAAGCGGGAGCGGTGCTCCCCTGCCTCGTGCCAGTGTGATATGCCCCTTAAACGGACTTTCACGACTGCCGGATTCGCGACGCCGAACCGTAGCACGACCGGCCTGCCTGCAACAACGGGCGAATGCTTTCAGCATGCCGGAATCATCTGCATCTTCAGCACCCAGCCAAAGTATCCGCGGTTTCAACATATTCGGAAAAGCGCCAAACCGTGTCGTTTTAAGCAACAGAGGACGCTGCTCTGCGGCACAATCATCAAGTGCCTCGCACAGATCATTCACATAGCTACCATCCACATCGCCGTAAAAGGCGAGTGTCAGATGCCAGTTCCGCAGCGGCACATCGCGCCATTCGGAAGGATCGAGAAAACTGCCTGCATGCGCCCACCATGCGCGCACCTCGCCGGATATGCTTTCCGGCAAATCAATCGCGGCAAAGAGTCGCATCAGTCGTGATAATCGGTTGCGATGATCAAATGTCGTCCGACTTCGGAGTAAAAAAATGCCTGATCCGGCCACTTTTTTTACCGATCTCTTTCCAGCTATCGAGTTTGAAGTCGATCTGTACCACACCGCAGGTCGGGATATTCAGCAGATTCTTGTCGCTAATCTCGGTCACCAGCAGTGTAAGCGCCGGATTGTGGCCAATAATCGCAACACTGCGATAAGTGTCATCGATATCATGCACGAAACGAACAAGATCGCGATAATCGAAGGTATAGAGGGCATCGTCGGATGTGACCGGACAGTCGAAACCGCCCTGCTCTCCGATCAGCCGTGCGGTCTCCTGCGCGCGCGTGCCAGTGCTGGCAAAGGCCGCCTCGATGACAAAGTTGTTCTCCTGCATCCGCTGGGCGATTTGCTGCGTCTGCTTGATCCCTTTTTTGCGGAGTTTCCGAAATTTATCGGGCTCTCCGGGCTGCGGCTTCTCCGCTTTGGCATGTCGGATAATGGTCAGCGTCTTCATTATGATCCCTGTCTTCGATTTACTTACTCGAACCTGATGCTGATGCGCCTTGCTGCAACTGGAAGCTTAAATGATAGCGGCGGGGAAAAATAATTCACCCCTCCGGGAAGCCGATACTCCGGGAAGAGACCTGCTGTCTGCTTACCCTGAAATCCTGCAGATCGAGCTCCGGTTCCCGGCCCATAATCCAGTGACTCATCACTCTGGCCGTCCCCGGCGCCAGCACCACGCCGTTGCGGTAGTGGCCGCTCGCCACCCACAGGCCGGGTTTCCCTTCCACCGGCCCCAGATACGGTAAACCATCCGGACTACCCGGGCGAAAACCCATCCACTGCCGCTCAATCTCCGCCTCTTTCAGGCCTGGGGCGATACGTACCATCGCATCCAGCAGCGCCTGCACCACCTCTTCCGTATTCCCTGGTTCAAACCCAACCTTCTCCATGCTGGCTCCAACCAGAATACGTCCGTCCGCGCGAGGGACAAAATAGGCGCGATCATGCTTCACGATATGCCGCAACAGACCGGGTTTGGCTTTTAGCAGCACGAGCTGCCCCTTCACCGGTTCAATGGGAATCTCAAAACCCATTGCCCTCGAAAGCTCACCGCTCCAGCTCCCTGCAGCTAGCAGCACTGCATCGCCCGCAACAACCTCTCCTCCGCGCAAACGAACCCCTTGCACCGCGCCATTCGCCTCATGTAAACCGACCACCTCTGCCTGCTCGCGAATCTCGATGCCGCGATTCTGCATCGCTTTCTGTACCGCCTGTAGCAATCGCGGATTGCGCACCTGTGCCACCTCGGGCCATAACAGGGCGCCTCGCACATCGGAGGAGAGTGCAGGCTCATACTCCAAAGCCTGCGCATGGCCCAGACGCTCAAGTTGCCAACCAAACTTCTTCGACCACGCCACCGCCTGCGACTCATGGTTCACTACATCATCATGAAACAGCGGCACCATCAGCCCGCTTTTGTGCCACTCGATACTCATGCCGGATTCGGATGCCAGCTCCTGGCTCAGGGATGGATAAAGGGCAAGGCTTGCATCCACCAGATGTGTAAATGAATCAGGGTAGAGCCATGGATTGATCGGAGAGAGAATGCCGGCGCCAGCCCATGACGACTCCCGCCCGAGCACGCTGCGCTCCAGCACCACCGGCTCGGCTCCCAGTTGCTGTAGCCTCCAGGCCGTCAGACAACCGATCACACCGCCACCGATCACAATCACACGCATTCCTGAATTCAAGACTTCCCCCATCGATTTCCGCTATCTTGGCTTGCAGTTGTGCATTTTCGCCGCCACCATGCAGCCATGCCAACGCAGACGATCGTTTCAGCTCCCGAGCACGCGCCCGGACTCGAAGAAGCCTACCAGCATTGCCAATCCATCGCACGGGAGCATTACGAAAATTTTCCGACCGCCTCCCTGCTGATTCGGCCTGAGCTGCGCCCGGCGGTTGCCGCCATTTATAGCTTTGCCCGTCACGCCGACGACCTGGCCGATGAGGGCGACGCCGCACCCGAAATACGTTTAAAGCAGATCGATGCATGGGAGCATCTGCTGGAACGCGCCGAAAAAGATGAGGTGGAGCACCCGGTATTCCTTGCACTTGGCAATGCCATCCGCCGCTTCGGGCTTCCGGTCGATGCACTGCACAACCTGCTCGTGGCCTTCCGTATGGATGTCAGCATTCACTCCTATGCCACCGCAGATGAGCTGCTGTTCTACTGCAAACACTCCGCCAACCCGGTTGGACGCCTGATGCTGGCACTACACGGCATTCACGATCCGGTCGCCCTGCGCGCCTCCGATGCAATCTGCAGCGCCCTGCAACTAACCAACTTCTGGCAGGATCTGAGTATCGATCTCCCTCGTGGCCGCTGCTACCTGCCGAAAGAGTGGCTGAGCGCCTGTGGATTTAGCCACACCGACCTGCTGGAGGGGCACATTGATTCAGCAGCGCTGGCTCCTGCCTTGTGTCAGGCGACAGACTACACGGCAGCATTATATGAGAAAGGTTACGCACTTCTCCCCTATCTCCCTTTGCGCTTGCGCCTGCAAATCGCCGCCACCCTGCAAGGTGGAAAAGCGATCCTGCGTAAAACCGCTGCCACGAGCGATCCATTCACAACACGTCCGAAACTTGGGAGCTTCGATTGGCTGTTATTGATACCACGCGTCCTGACAACCGCGCTCATGCCCCGGCCTCGCCCCGGAACTCAGGGGCATCACACATGACCCCTGCCGAATATTGTGAAAACAGAACCCGCGGTGCGGGTTCATCATTCTTTTATGCCTTCCTGTTTCTGCCCGAAACACAACGGCGCGCCATGATGGCGCTCTATGCCTTCTGCCGGGAAGCTGATGATATTGCAGATGATATCACCGAGCAGGATGTAGCACTGTCGCAAATCGCCTTCTGGCGCGAGGAGCTTACGCGCGTGTTTTCCGGCCAGCCGCAACACCCGGTCGGGCTGGAGCTGCAGTGGGCCAAAGCGCACTTCAACCTGCAGGAGGAGCTCTTTATCGAAATTCTCGACGGTATGTTGATGGATATTCGCAAACAGCCGATCCTCAAAGCTGCCGACCTCTCGCTCTACTGCTATCGGGTTGCGGGCGTGGTCGGGCTGCTCTCCATCGAAATCTTCGGTTACTCCTCGCGCAAGGCACGTGACTTTGCCACCAGCATGGGCGAGGCGCTGCAGATCACCAATATTCTGCGCGACGTGGCCGATGATGCCCGCATCGGACGCATCTATCTGCCACAGGAGGATCGCATCCGTTTCGGCGTGGCCGATCAGGATATTCTGGATGGCAACTTCTCGGGCAACCTTGCGGCTCTGCTCGCCCACTATGCGGAGAAAGCCGAGGCGCTCTATACAAAGGCACTGGATGAGCTGCCAGTTGAAGACCGCAAATCGCTGCGGCCCTCACTGTTGATGGGTTCCATCTACCATGCCCACCTCGCTCGTATCCGCAAGGTAAATTTCGATGTCTGGAAACATCCGGCCCATCTCTCGCCCTTGCGCAAAATCTGGATCGCCTGGCGCACCTATCGCTACGAAAAGAGGAGCGAACAATCGGGCGCAACGGCCCGCTTCGCATTTTGAATCGTATTGCCGTCATTGGCGGCGGCCTTGCAGGCCTCACCGCCGCCATCCGTCTCGCGCAAAACGGGCAAGCAGTCTCCCTGTTTGAAGCAGCTCCTGAGCTCGGTGGTCGCACCCGCTCCTTTTATGACCGCACATTGAATGCCTGGGTGGATAACGGCCCGCACCTGATGGTCGGCGCTTATCGCGCCACACGCAGGCTGGCAAGAGACGCAGGCTTTGCCGCCAACATCCACTGGCAAAAAAAGCTGCGCCTGCCGCTGTGGGATAAGGCACGCGGCTTTTTCGATTTCGCACCGCCACCGTGGCTGCCGCTACCGCTCGGCATGCTGCTCTCTGCCAGCAGGCTGCCGGGTCACGATCTCTCCAGTGCAGCTGCCATGCTCCGGGTTGGCCTGGCCCGTACGCCGCCGGATCATTTAAGCGTCGCTGAATGGCTGCAGCAACTCCGTTGCCCCAAAGCACTGATTCGCGACATGCTGGAGCCGTTGTGTCTCGGCAGCATGAATGAAGAGCTCGATTCTGCAAATGCCATGAGCTTTGCCAAAGTGCTGAAAGAGGCCTTTGCCGGACACGATGCCGCACGATTGGGCTGGTTCACCAAGCCCCTGTCCCAGGGGCTCATCGAGCCACTGGCGTCATATGCCGAATCACTCGGAGTTGAGATTCACACCTCCTGCCGCATCCGCAACCTGCAGGAGAGCGCAGACGGTATCGATCTTGAGATCAATGCAGATGAAAACAGAGACAGCAATCAAAAAGGTGAAAGCAATCTGCAGCGTTTCGACTCTGCAATCATCGCGCTCCCGGCACATGCCCGTAACCGCTTGCTTGGCATCGCAGACGAAATTGAGACACGCCCAATCACCAATATTCACCTGTGGTTTGATGAAGGTATTCATCTCCCCGCCCCCCTGCTCGGAGGGATCGGCACTTCAGGACAGTGGTTTTTCGATGTGGCGCAGCAGTTGGACGAGGGCTGCTCTCATCTGTGTGCCGTGATCAGTGATGATCAGGAAACGCGGGAAGCAACGGCAAGTCGGATCAGCAGGGTCGCTGCCGAGATTGGTACGATTTTAGGCATTGCCTCCCCCCCGATTTCGCACCACCGCGTCATCACTGAGCGCCATGCCACCGTCATAGTTCGACCTAAAATCAATGAGTTTATTTCCCAGCTCAGAAAAGTGACTGATATTGCCGAACAACCGCAACCCGGTGAATTTCCATCCACAATCGAGAGCGCGGTACTACGCGGTGAGCAGGCGGCTGAATTACACCTCGTTCACTGCACATAAGCGATGATTATCCACCGCTGGGTGACACGCATATCTCATTTTTAAGTTGCCCTCTCCGACTTCGTGCGATCTGTTTCTTCCATCTCATAATTCGTTGATAAAACTGGATAAATTATTATTGCATAGATTTTAGGCATGGCCCTTGTAGCTGAAGCCCAGCCGTCACCTTTTGAATTCTGCCTCACTTATCCCCGAAGTTATCCACAGCTTCTGTGGATGCATCGGCTAACTCCTTGTTTTGCAGTAAGTTGCAAAAAATCAACCCCTAAAATAACCATATTTTTTTGTCATCCCACACTTGATCGCCCCGGCATTGCCGCTATATTCAACAGCTATGGAACGCGCCGAATCACCCAAAGATTTTCGCCACTACTCACTGGCCGATCATGTCATCGGCCATATCGATCAGGCGCTACACAATATCTTCTGCAAACAGAAGTCCAGCCGTCCCTTCCCGGCCGACAAGGCTTCTGATGTATCCGAGATGAGCGGCGAAGAGAAGCGTCTGGCCGCGAGTCTGATGCGAGTGAATCATGCTGGTGAGATGGCGGCGCAGGCGCTCTACCAGGGTCAGAGCCTCACCGCGCGCGATCCATCCATTAAAGAGAAGTTCCGGCAGGCCTCCATCGAAGAGGCCGATCATCTGAACTGGTGCCGCCGCCGTCTGGAAGAGTTGGGAGAAGGCCCATCCAGACTCGATCCTCTCTGGTATGCGGGCTCATTCGCCATCGGCATTGCTGCCGGTATCGCAGGCGATCGCTGGAACCTCGGTTTCCTTTCCGAAACCGAATATCAGGTGGTTCGCCACCTCGACAGCCATCTTGAACGCCTGCCGCAACAGGATAGCCGCAGCCGTGAGATCGTGGAGCAGATGAAGGTGGATGAACTCGGCCATGCACAACTGGCAGAGAAGCTGGGCGCCGCCGAGCTCCCTGCTCCTGTCAAGGCGTGGATGAAAGTCACCGCCAAAATCATGACCAACCTCGCCGAGCGAATTTAGTGCCTTTGGTCAGGGGGGTATGGGTATTCGCCATCCTGGCGTTTTCCGGACTGATTCTCATGCCTTCAAAGGTGCACGCGCTATCCCTTGATCTTGCAGCCAGCCTCTCGCAGCCGGAGCTCCAGCTCAAATCAGCAACCGATGACCGGGTGCTCGGCACCATGGTCGGGCGCTCAACACTTTGGCCGAGTGTCACTCTGAAAACCCGTGAGCGCTATTTCGGAGGTTCCCATTTCGGATATTCGGCTTCCGCAATGGCGTGGTATATGCGGATGAATCAGCAGCGGACCGGCGGCAGAGTCGTCAATCTCGGCACCTCGGCCAGAGGTTATTTTGCCTACCTGACCCCCACTTTCTATTATCGCTTCGGCGATCGATACAGCATGGAGAGTCCAAACTGGATGGGCTCAATCGGAATTGGTGCCGGCCTCGGCTATCTCAATGTGAAAGGCAATATGGTGACAACAGAAACGGCCCCTACCCGGCTGGAGCCAATCAACTATGTCGGAGTCGGTGTTTCAACTGGCTTGTTTCTTGAAATTCTGAAAAAGAAGTGGTTTTTTCGGGTTGCCAATTATGGCCCGATGCTGAATAGCGGCTCCCTCAAGCTTGAGCTACGCAACACTTCAATCAAATTTGGCAGGAGCTTCGAATTTGATCTGTAATTCCGAATTTGGTCTGTAATAAATAATCGCTCATGGTCAAACAATAGATCCCCACCTGACGAACCTGCCCACGGCATGTATCATCCGGGCTAATCATTTTCAGGGAGTCGCGCCTTTCCATGTCCGGTCACAGCAAATGGTCCACTATCAAACACAAAAAAGCAGCCGCCGATGCCAAGCGCGGCAAGGTATTCACCCGCTATATCCGTGAAATCACCGTGGCTGCCCGCATTGGTGGTGGCGATGTGGATGCCAACCCGCGCTTAAGAGCCGCTGTAAGCGCTGCTCGCGGCGTGAATATGCCAAAAGATAATATCGACCGAGCCATTGCCCGTGGCGCCGGTGGTGAAGATGGCTCCAACATCGAGGAGATTCGCTACGAGGGTTACGGGCAAGGGGGCGTCGCCATTCTCGTCGACTGCATGACCGACAACCGCAACCGTACCGTGGCAGCTGTGCGCTCCGCCTTCACCAAAGGTGGTGGCAATATGGGCGAATCCGGCTGCGTGTCCTGGATGTTCCACCAGAAAGGCCAGTTCATCTTCGACCGTAACAACTTCACCGAAGAGCAGATCATGGAAGCCGCCCTCGAGGCTGGAGCCGAGGATGTGAAGGATGATGCGGAAGCAGGCTGTATTGAAGTCACTTCCGACTTCGCCGATTTCTCCTCCGTGCAGGAAGCCTTCGAGGCTGCAACCCTCACTCCGGAGGTGGCCGAGATAACCTGGATTCCCGAAAACACTATCGCCATCGAAGGCGAACCTGCCGAGAAGCTGCTGCGCCTGATCGAGCGGCTGGAAGATCTGGACGACGTGCAAAATGTGTATGCCAACTACGACATCTCCGAGGCGGAGATGGAACGGATCAACGCCTGATGCGCATTCTCGGTGTGGATCCCGGCTCTCGCCGCACCGGTGTCGGCATCATCGAAGCTGAGGGAAACCGCCTTGTGTATATCCACCATACGGTAATCGCACCGACGGTCGATGAGTTCACCGCGCGCATGGGCGAGCTTTTTCACGGCCTCTCGGACATTATCCGTGAATTCAAACCGGATGAGATCGGCATGGAGGATGTGTTCATGGCGAAAAATGCCGCCTCGGCACTCAAACTCGGGCAGGCCCGTGGCGCCCTGATCGCCGCCTGTGCCGCTGCCAACCTCACGGTAACCCCGTACAGCCCCACCAAGGTGAAACAGGCGCTGGTGGGCTTTGGACGCGCCGAGAAGGGGCAGATCGGCCACATGATCGGCCTGCTGCTCTCCCCTCCTTCACCGGTGCAGGAGGATGCCGCCGATGCGCTGGCAGTGGCGATTTGTCATGCCAACCACGCCGCTTCGAATACGGCACAGGCAAGATTACGCGCAGGAGGGGCACGATGATCGGCTGGCTGGCTGGCACGGTGCGCGAGATCGATCCGGCAGGATATCTGCTGCTGGATGTGAACGGGGTTGGCTACGACGTGCATGTGAGCATGCAGACACTTTGCCAGCAGAAAAACGGGCAGAAGGCCGAACTCTATATCCACACGCATGTACGTGAGGACCAGATCACCCTGTTCGGCTTCGGCTCGGTGCGTGAGCGTGAACTGTTTCGCAAACTCAATACGGTTTCCGGCATCGGTGCCCGCACTGCAATTGCACTACTCTCAGGCATGAGCGTGGATGAGCTGCTCGCCGCCATCGACAGCGGCAACGACACCGCCATCGCCCGCACCCCCGGCATCGGCAAGAAGACCGCGCAGCGCCTGATTCTGGAGCTGAAAGGCAAGCTGGTGGCAGGCGAAAGCGGTAGTGCTTCCGGTGGCATGCTCGCCGATCTGCGCTCCGCACTGGAAAACCTCGGCTACAAACCGGCCCAGATCGACGCCGCTCTCAAAACGCTGGAAGTTTCCGACGATTTCGAGAAGATGTTCCGCATGGCACTGAAGGCGCTGGGCTAGAGAGCCTGACCAGACATGAGCGATTCCGAGCATCTGCATCACGAACGTATCCTGAGCGGCAACGAGCTGCGCGAGGACCCCTGGGATGCCGCACTACGCCCGAAGAAACTCGAGGATTATATCGGGCAGGAGAAGATTCGCGCCAATCTGAGCGTGTTCATGCAGGCGGCACAGAAACGCAACGAATCGCTCGATCACACCCTGCTCTACGGCCCGCCGGGGCTTGGCAAGACCACACTCGCCAACATCATCGCCAACGAGATGGGCGTCAGCATCCGTACCACCTCGGGGCCGGTGATCGAACGCCCGGGCGATCTCGCCGCCATGCTCACCAATCTCGAAGAGGGTGATGTACTCTTCATCGACGAAATCCATCGCTTAAGCCCACAGATCGAAGAGATTCTCTATCCGGCGCTGGAGGACTACCAGCTCGATATCGTCATCGGGCAGGGCCCTGCCGCCCGCTCCATCAAGATGGACCTGCCGCGTTTCACGCTGGTGGGCGCCACCACGCGCGCCGGGCTTCTCACCAATCCGCTGCGGGATCGATTCGGCGTCATCCTGCGGCTGGAGTTTTACAGCCATACCGAACTCTCCACCATTGTCTCCCGCTCGGCAGGACTGCTGGGCATCGACACCGATAGCGATGGCGCGCACGAGATTGCCAAACGATCGCGCGGCACCCCGCGTATCGCCAATCGCCTGTTAAAGAGGGTGCGGGATTTTGCCGAGATCGAGCACGGGGGAAGCATCACGCAAGCCGTGGCCGACGCAGCACTCACACGGCTGGAAGTAGATCATCTCGGCCTCGATTTCATGGACCGGCGACTGCTGACCACCATCATCGATAAATTCGCCGGCGGGCCGGTTGGGCTCGACACACTGGGCGCCTCCATCGCCGAAGAGAGCGGCACCATCGAGGATGTGCTGGAACCATTCCTGATGCAGGAGGGGCTGCTGGCCCGCACCCCGCGCGGGCGCATCGCCACCCCGCTGGCCTATGAGCATCTGCAGCGGCAACTGCCCGAAGTGCACGGGCAGGGAAGTCTGCTGTGACCACGCTTTCGTATAACTTTCCGGTGCGGGTCTATTACGAAGACACCGATGCGGGCGGCGTGGTCTACCACTCCACCTACCTGAATTTCATGGAACGTGCCCGCACCGAATTTCTGCGCGAGTCGGGTATCGAACTGGGAGTCGCCGAGGCGGAGCACGGTGTGCTGTTCGCAGTCACCGAAGCGCACCTGAAGTATCTCTCCCCTGCCCGGCACGATGATCTTTTAGAGATCGAAACCATGCTGGCAGCCAGCGGTGGCGCTCGTCTGTTTTTCACGCAGAATATCCGCCGCAGGGGCGAAGATGCGATTCTGGTCAGCAGCGAAATCCAGGTGGCCTGCATGGATCGTAACGGCAAGGCCCGCCGTATCCCTGCCAATATTCAAACTGTGATCCGGGCGCACCTGCCCCAATCCGTTCACAAGGAGTAAGCAATGAATGCCGATTTGAGCGTATGGACGCTGGTACTACATGCAGGAATCATCGTGAAGCTGGTGCTGATCGGCCTGATCGCGCTCTCGATCATGTCGTGGGCCATCATCTACAACAAATGGCGTCTCTACCGCAAAATCCGTCAGGAGGGCGATGAATTCTCGCATGCATTCTGGGGCGGCACGGATATGGATTCCATCCACTCCAGCATCCCCAATCGCTATCCCGATAGTCCGCTGCCAAATATTTTTCAGAGCGGCTACCGCGAATTCATGCGCCAGCGCCGTGATTCATCCGCCACTGACACACAAATGAAAATCGTGGCGGGCAGCGGTCTCGATGGCATCCGCCGCTCGCTCGATGCAGCCTTCTCAAGGGAAATGGAGAAGCTCTCCCGCCACCTGGCATTCCTGGCCACAGTAGGCTCCACCTCCCCCTTCATCGGCCTGTTCGGCACCGTCTGGGGCATTGTGAATGCCTTCCAGAATATCGGACTTACGCAAAACACTTCGCTCGCCGCTGTTGCTCCCGGCATTGCGGAAGCGCTGGTCGCCACCGCCTTCGGCCTGATCGCGGCGATCCCTGCCGTGGTGGCCTACAACAAGTTCACCGCCGATCTGAAACGTACGGCCAGCAATATGGAGCAGTTCTCCTCGGAGTTCCTCAATATTCTGGCCCGGCACGTCAAAGGGTAACGGGAGCAAGCCATGTGGGCCGGCCAGAGCAAATGGAGCAAAGACACCGAACCGATGGGCGAGATCAACGTCACCCCACTCGTCGATGTGATGCTGGTGCTGCTGATCATTTTCATGGTCACCGCCCCGCTACTAACACAGGGGGTGAGTGTCGATCTCCCCGATGCCGATGCGCCGCCAATGCAGCAGAATGTGGAGCCGCTGGTGATCACCGTCCGCTCTAACGGAAAAATTTACCTGCAAAAGCATGAGATCGCGCTGAACAAACTGGCACCCCGCATTGCCGCCATGCGTGAGGCCAACAAGGAGCTTCCGGTCTTCATCCGCGGCGATGCCAAAACCCCATACGAAAAGATCGCTCAGGTGATGGGGCTGCTCTCCAAGGCCAATATCCAGAAGGTCGGACTTGTCACAGAGCCTGTCCGCTAAGCCGCTCAATCTGCGACTCGATCAGCGGCTCGATGCTTTCGGCATCACCCGCGAAGACCTGCTGTTTGCGGCAGGCCTGCATGTTGCCATTGTTATCCTGCTCGCCCTTGCCAGCCTGTTTGCCTCCTCAAGGCATGACATGCCCGAATTCGTCTCCGTTACCATGGTCACCCCAGCCGAACTCGCACAACAGCAGCGCGCAGCCAAAAAACATGCCACGGCACCGAAGCCGGATGCGCTGCCGGACCCTGCGAAAAAAGCGGTACCCGCACCGAAGGAGGAAGAATTCGACCCCTTCGCACCGGTCGAATCGAGCTCGGATGTCACCACCGAGCGCAAGGAGATCAGTGAGGAGATGAGCGAGCTGCTTAGCCGCCAGCTCACCTCTTCGGAATACAATCGCTATGTGGCGATGATGCAGCGCGCCATCGAAAAGCGCTGGAAAGCGCCGGGCAACCTGCCGCAGAGCACCGCCGACCCGCTGGTGGAAATGGTGCTCACCCCCACCGGGGGCCTGGCATCGGTACGGATTATCGAATCTTCCGGCCATGCCGGGCTCGATGAGTCGCTGATCCGTGCCATCCAGGCAGCGGCCCCCTTCACCATCCCGGCCGAGCAGTTCGAGCTCTTCCGCATCAATCGCATGCGCTTCCACCCGATCAAATAATCCGAACCTGCCTGTCGCTTCCAACCAAAAGCGGACATTAGAGATCAGTATTGTGCCCCCGAATGCTCTTTATCCTAATTGTCAGTCTGTCTTGATTTGACTAGGTTAAATTAGATGAGTGAAAGATTGCGTATTCCAAGGCTTTATTGGTACTCGGACGATCCAGACCGGGGTTCTCCTTTTTGTTATGAGGAAAACAAAGCTCTAAAACTCACTATCCATGATTCCAGCTTTTCACACCTTCAAGAGAATGAGCTCAAAGCTTACGAACTGCTTATGGAACTAGGAAAGCTACCTGAACTCGACGTACTTCAATTTCTGCCCGGTGAGCACCTTCATATCCAATTAAAAAATGAAATCGAAGACTATATTGATATCTTCATAGAAGATGGTGATGAATGGCAAAACGGATATATTGAGAAAAAAGAATTGGCTGGAATGCGGTGCGCGAGTGAAAATGAGGAAAAGGAGTGTTTAGAGTTATTGGCGCATAGAGAACTTCGGCGGGATATCTTCATCACAATGTCTGATTATCTTATCTCGAAGAGAGAAACTTTTTCTAACCAAAATATCCTGACACCAACCGAAGCACTGAGAGTCATAGGATTGTTTCTAAGAAGTCGCAACGAATGGACGTTCTGGATGAATGAAAAGGGCTCATGGGTAACTTGTAAAGAATCGTTCTACTGGATTCTAATGCGCCACAAACTGCCAAACATGTGGAGATATCACAGTGCATGCGTACAGGCTGGTGGATACGATAGTTCACTATGGAATCTTTCCAGCAGTGTGCTGAATAGATGTTATACCGTACTCCAAGCTAGAGATGAGATTGGGAAGCAGTTTTACGGCGATGCCGACCATCAAACTATCCTGTACCACTTTAATTATTTATTTCTTCTCATTACTGGAGCGCTAGATGCGCAAGCTCGGATTATCCATGAGAACTATACCTTCAATGGCCCCATGCAATCTGCTGGATTCAGAAAGGATTCGTATCTTAAAAAACTAGAACAAATTCCGGCTCTTCATGCAGTCATATCAAAACCGGGAAATAAAGCATTGATTGAGTTGCTTCATAGCCTGAGAAATACAATTCATGGTTCAGGGCATAAAGCACATGAGCATCAATTTCCCGGTGTGGAAAGGGAACTCGATATATCGTTGTCTAACGAGATTGCAGACGACGTTTGGACGGCAGCGCTGAACTTGGGCTGTACTAGAATAGATGGGATTTATAGACGCGAACTTAAAAGCTTCATTGTGAATGGCGTCGAGCAAGGGGAGAAGGTATTCGTGCATGTAGAGCCATACAATTTTGCATCATATCTAATAGACCATGCTTTCAAGTTATTTGATGAGATTGCGAAAGAAACAGAGGTGACTATTCCAGATGCTTCAAAACCTCTGCCAAACTCCATGCCGGACGATTGGGTTTTTCGTGCGAATAGATTCGATTTGCTTGGAGGGTAGCAGACATTGGATTACGGTGACTATAAATAATATATGGACCAGAAACGAACCACGTACCGGGCTTTGACTATTGAGGAAAGAGAAAGACTCCCATTTGAGATATCAAACCACGTGGCGAACTACACAGTTGCGTTCGTCAAGATTGTTGGTAACGAAGATGATGTCCGTCCTGCTGGATCTGGTACGCTTGTATCCGCTGGGGGGAGCTATGGCATTCTGACGGCAGACCATGTGCTTGAAACGCTGCCAAGGAACGGCGAATTCGGCTTAGTCCTTCCATCCGTCAGAAAAGACCCACCTGTGCATCGTTGTCTTGTCGATGTCCAGAATATCCAGAAGCTAACGATTGGCAAAGCATCACAAGATAATAACGGCCCAGATCTTGGCCTTATCGTGCTCGGGCACCATGACTATTCTTGGCTACAAGCGCGTAAGAGTTTCTACAATCTCGAACGTCGTCGAGAACAAATGCTTTCTGATCCACCAGTGAACAAATTTGGCCTGTGGTATGTCTCCGGGATGGCTGCAGAGCGGACATCTGATCTGCCACCAGAGCGAAGCTTTACCCGAGTTAAAGGGTTCCATGGGTTGTGCTGTGATGGCGAAGTTACTGCTGAGCGAACGAAAGGGCCTTATGACTATTTTGACTTTGAGGTAAAATATCACGATGAGTACGATGGGCCACAGAGTTTCGAAGGTTTCAGCGGAGGTGGTCTTTGGCAAATTGTACTGAAGGAAGCAAGTGGTAAGCTCCATATCTCGGAGATACTGCTCTCGGGAGTTGCATTCTATCAATCAGATAGAGTGGACGACATCCGTACAATTTACTGTCATGGGCGGAAAAGTGTCTATGAGGCTACATACAGCGTCTTGGTAGGAGCGACGAACTGCTAAACCCACATTGAGGTCGTACTCGTAGAGAGTCTGATCACTCTTCTGCTTCATGATTCCACGGGCGTTTATTCTGATCCTTTACCCATGTATTAATCGAATGCCCGCTTTTTGCCAAAAGCGGGCATTCGCATAATGAAAAAACAAATCCTTCTGCCACATAAAAAAGACCGGCCAGGTGGCCGGTCTTTTTTATGTGGCAGGTCAATAGATCAAGGCAGGTCGGGCCGCTCGATATGATCCAGACGCGGATCGGTCAGGCTCTTCATGAAGGCCACCAGATCAGCCTTCTCCTTCGCGGTCAGTTTCAGCGGCGTGATCAGGCCGGACTGATGCTTGTCGGCCGGATTGCCACCCTTATTGTAGTGCTCGATCACCTCTTCCATGGTCGCCATGGCACCGTTGTGCATGAAGAACTGAAACGAGGCGGAGTTGTACAGGCTCGGCGTCTTGAAAGCGCCGCGATCGTCATCCTCTTTGGTGACCGCATAACGACCGAGATCCTCCTTCAACGGGCCTGCCGCAGGCACGCCGATGTTGTGGAAGTTGTTGTCGGTCAGCAGTGGTGCACTATGGCATGTTGCACACTGTGCCTTGCCCTGGAACAGCTCGAAACCACGTTTGGCCGACTTGGAGAGCGCCTTCTTGTCGCCATTCACATAGCGCTGGAATGGTGAGCCGGTAGCGATCAGTGTGCGCTCGAAAGCGGCAATCGCCTTGGCGATATTCTGCGGCGTAGCCTCCTCACCAAAGGCCTGCTTGAACTGCTTCTTGTAGCCGGGGATTGAGTTCAGGCGCTTGACGATGGCTGCAACATCGCCGCCCATCTCGACAGGAGCTGAAATCGGCCCCATGTGGTTGCCCTTCGCATCAATCAGGGCACCGGTCTGCTCTTCAAGTGAAGCGGCACGCCCATCCCAGAACAGGCTTTCGTAATAGGCCGCATTATCCCAGGAAGGAGCCCAGCGGCCCAGCTCACCACCATGACCGAAGGCGCGCGGGGTATGACCACCGCCACCGGCAAACGGCAGGTGGCAGCCGGCACAACTAATCGAATCGTTTTTGGAAAGGCGAACATCGAATGCCAGCTGATGTCCGAGCTTCACCTTGGCATCCGACTGAGGATTATCGGCAGGGATCGGGACCGGTGGCAGTTTCCACTCCGCCAGATCGTCTTCGGCCCACGCTGCCTGACCGACACCGAACATTACCGCGGCAGCCAGCGCAAACATGGTAACACGTGAAATATGATGACGTTTATTCATATCATTCTCCTTAAAATCAACACCGCTTTTATAGCCCACATTCCGGTATTCATCAAAGTAATAGTATTAGGGGTATTGAACCCATCAGGCGAATTGACGGCCCGGACTATTTGATATCTTCCGGATTAAAATTCCGCAGGCGATTGGCATTGGAAACCACGGTCACCGAACTCATCGCCATGGCAGCGCCTGCGATGATCGGATTGAGCAGGATGCCGTAAAACGGATAGAGAATGCCTGCCGCGACGGGAATACCGAGTGCATTGTAGATAAAAGCACCGAACAGATTCTGCTTGATGTTGGTGATCGTGGCACGCGAGATACGAACAGCGCGGATCACGCCGTACAGCGAACCGTGCATCAGGGTAATGTCGGCGCTCTCGATGGCGACATCGGTGCCGCTCGCCATGGCAATGCCGACATCCGCCTGCGCAAGGGCTGCTGCATCGTTGATGCCATCGCCCACCATGGCGACCTTTCTCCCCTGCTGTTGCAATTGAACAATCTGATGGTGCTTATCTTCCGGCGAAACGCCCGCAATGAATTTATCCACTTTCACTTCGGCAGCAATCGCCTGCGCAGTGTGCAGATTATCGCCGGTCAGCATGATCACTTTGTAGCCGAGTTCACGCATGCGCCGAATTACCTCCGCGCTATCGGCACGAACCGGGTCGCTGATGGCAATAAGACCGATAACCCTGCCTGCCCGAGCAAGAAACAGCGTGGTTTTCGCAGTCTCCTCCAGCGCATGAGCCTGATCCGAGAATTTTGCCGGAATAGAGATGTTGTGCGTACGCATCAACATGTCACTACCTAGCAGCACACCCTCCCCGTTCACAACTCCCTCGATACCCATACCGGTATGCGATTGAAAGTCGACCGCCTTCAGCGGCTTGATTTGCTTCTCTTCGGCCGCACGCAGGATGGCAATCGCTAACGGATGCTCCGAACTCACTTCGAGAGTAGCCGCAAGCGCCAGTGCCGCATCGGGGTCATCGGCGATGATATCGGTAACCGAGGGTTTGCCCGTGGTAATGGTGCCGGTTTTATCGAGCACCAGCGTATCGACCGCACCGATGCGTTCCAGTGCTTCGCCATTGCGGATCAGGATGCCGTACTCGGCTGCCTTGCCGACCCCGACCATCAGCGACATCGGCGTTGCCAGCCCCAGCGCGCAAGGGCAGGCGATAATCAGCACGGTAACCGCGGCAACAACGGCGTAGTCGGTACCGGGGCCAAAGGTGTGCCAGATCAGGAAGGTGACCGCGGCAATAGTGACCACAACAGGCACGAAAACGGCGGTGACACGATCCGCCATGCGCCCGATGGCAGGCTTGCTGCTCTGGGCCCGCTGCACCATGTCGATAATATGCGAGAGCACCGTATCCGCACCGGTTTTGTTGGCACGGAAGAGAAAGCTGCCGGTGCCGTTCACCGTACCGCCAATCACCCGATCTCCCGTCTCCTTGCGAACAGCGATGGGCTCGCCGGTCAGCATGGACTCATCCACCGTCGAGCTTCCCTCGATCACTTCGCCATCCACGGGAATTTTCTCGCCCGGCTTGATGCGAATCACATCGTCCGGCTTCAGCGTATCGATGGGCACCACCTTCTCGGCCTTCCCGCGCACCAGCACGGCGGTTTTCGGCGCAAGGCCGATCAGCTTCTCGATCGCCTCGGAGGTTTTGCCCCGGCCTCTCGCCTCCAGTGCCTGCCCCAGATCGATGAAAGCGATAATCATTACCGCCGCCTCGTAATAGAAGTGACGCGCCTCCTCCATCACCAGTTCGGGAGCAATGGCAATCGTCATCGAATAGGCCCATGCCGTGCCGGTGCCTAATGCAATCAACGTATCCATATTGGTATTGCCGTGATAAAGCGAGCGCAGCGCCCCCCAGTAGTAGTGACCACCGGAAAACAGCATCACTACCAGCGTGACAACGCCGACTCCAATCCAGAAGTTTTGCCCGGCGCCGATGCGTGCCGCGACATCGAACCACATAACGAGCATCAGGATCAGTCCGAGACCCGCAGCCACGCCTGCCTTGCGGATCAGAGAACGAAACTTATCCTGCTCCTGTTGATGGGTGGCGGCGGGATCAACGGGTGCAAACTCTGCAGCCTTGTATCCCGCCTTTTCGACCGCGCCTATCAGTGCACTGGTGGCTTCAGCACCTTCAATACCATCGACCTGAGCCGTACGGTTGGCAAGGTTCACCCGCACATCGGTAACACCTTTCACGCCTTTAAGCGCCGCTTCCACTTTGGAAACACAGCCTGCGCAGTGCATGCCGTCAATTGCTAAACGCGTTGTCATAGCCGAACCATACACCCTTTACCCTTCAATACTCTAGAGGTTAAACAGTCGTATGCCGGCCCGCACACCACTGTCCCTCGTCTTCTCGCCAGCACTTTGAAGTATATCGCGCGTACGCCCCATCGCCTGGTCGACATAGAGATCGGCATAGATGGCGATATGGCGGTTGAACTCGTAACGTACCCTGCTACCGACATTGAACTGGGCCACGCCCGAACCGATCTGCCTGGCCCGGTCGTTGAAGCCGTTCCATTCGCTGTCGGCATAGAGCTCGGCCACCCAGTTCTGCGTCAGTTGCAGATCGTGCGCCAGCTCGATCTCGCCGCGCGTCTCCCCGCCTTTGCCGATATAGAGGGCGATATTGGTATCGATGTAGTACGGCGCCATCCCGGCCAGTGCGATAACCCCCTCGTTTCTCCGGAACGGTTTCCAGTCACGGCGGAAGCCCGCCCGAATGTCCCAGAACGGAGCGATATAGTGGCTCCACAGCATCTGAAGCTCGTTATGGCCGAAGAGGCTGCCCGTCCCGCTCGTTCTATCCCCGCGGGAGCGCAGCACCAGTTTGTCGTAATCTCCCCCGATCCGGAAATTGCCGTCCCAGGTGATCACGCTCTGGCCGTCCACGCGGCCGTAATCGATATCGACCATGCCGCTATGGAATAGCGCATCGTCGCCCATGGCGAACAGAGGGGTCGGCAGAAGCAGGAGAAGTATTAGTGTGAAACGTTTCATCACTTCACCTCCACTTCGCGGAACATGCCGGTCGCCATGTGGTAGAGGATGTGACAGTGAAAGGCCCATCTCCCCCGATTATCGACCGGAATCTCCACCGTCACCGTCTGTTTCGGCGGCACATTGATGGTGTGCTTCTTCGGCGCATAGTTCTTCTGTCCGTTCTGCAGAACCTGCCATAGCCCGTGCAGATGGATCGGGTGATTCATCATCGTTTCGTTGACCAGCTTCACCCGCACCCGCTCGCCGAACTCGAACTGGATCGGTTCGGCCATCGAATATTTCACATCGTTGAACGACCAGAAGTAGCGATCCATGTTGCCGGTTAGCCTGAGCGTGATCTCGCGCGTGACATCACCGCCGGTCGGTTCAAGCGATTTCAGGTCTTCGTACTTCAACACCACCGGCCCCATATCGGCCATAGGATGAGCGTGCTCCATTCCATGCCCTTCGTGATGCATACCCTGATGCATGTCCTCACCCATCTGCATGGGCATGCCGTTAGTGCCATGAGAGGAGTGTCCGCCATGCCCAGGCATCGCCTCCGCCATCGTCAGCACTTTGCGCTCGCTTATTGGTGGAACCGGAGCCGCGAGCCCCGGAGCAGGCGACAACGTCCCTCGCACATAACCGCTTCGATCCAGCGCCTCGGCGAAGATGGTGAACGGCTTCGACTCTGTGGGCGTCACGATCACGTCATAGGTTTCTGCAATGGCGATAGGCAGCCGATCCACCGTGACCGGCTCGACATTCTGGCCGTCTGCGGCCACCACCTGCATCTTCAAGCCCGGAATCGCCACATCGAAATAGCTGGCGGCGCCGGCATTGATGAAGCGGAGGCGTACCCGCTCTCCGGGTTTGAACAGTGCCGTCCAGTTCTCAGCCGAGTTCTTCCCGTTTATCAGGAAGGTGTAACCGGTCACATCGGTGATGTCGGTCGGGTCCATCCGCATGCGGGCGAAAGCCATGCGTTCACTGATAATGCGTGAACGCTCAGCTTCACTCTTGCCGGAGAGCTCATGCATAAGCCCGCTCAGTGTGGGTTTGGGCTTCTTGTAGTAGTCGCCCTGCGATTTCAGGTGTTTCAATACGTCATTGGGATCTTCATCCGTCCAGTCGGAGATCATGACGGTATAGTCGCGATCATACTTCACCGGATCACGTCCTTTGGGCTCGACGATGATCGGACCGAAAACACCGGCCTGCTCCTGAAATCCCGAATGGCTGTGGTACCAGTAGGTGCCGTTCTGTTTAGGTGTAAATTTATAGGTGAAGGTCTCGCCGGGCTGGATACCGTCGAAACTTAAGTCAGGAACCCCATCCATATCAGTGGGAACGATCATGCCGTGCCAGTGAAGCGAAGTATCGATATCCATGTTGTTGGTCACATGGATCACCGCCTCCTCACCCTCCTTCAATCGGAGCAAGGGGCCGGGAATCGTATCGTTCACGGCAAAGCCGGATACGTTTTCTCCACTGAAGTTAACCTGCTTATGATCGATACTGAGATGATATTCGGATGCTGCAACCGTCTGGACGGCAAACAGCACTAAAAATAACGATAATGTTGAAACTGTTTTCACAAAAAAACCTCCATATTTTAGAATCGAATAACCGGGCAAGGCCGGCTTCGACTCAAATACGGAGGCGTTGGGTTGTGGTTAGAAGAAGCGAGTGGCTACGAGGCGGTCCTGTCGGAACGCGAACAGCCACCACAGAGGAAACAATATTTGTTTCCGAGCTATCGGTAGCGGCAACAACAGGTACAAACATGAACTGTTGTGACAGGTCATCCGGTTGTATCTGAGCCTGTGCGATACCATCGGGCTGCGCACAGTGTGCACAGACACTCTGCTGATGATCATGCTGTTGATGGGATTGAGCAACCCGTGTCATCGACATTTCAGCGCTATCGCAATGTTCCGAAACCTGCATCGAAGCGGGCATCGCATGCGTTTGCTGCGGCAGCAGACAAAAGCCAGCGACGATCATCTGCAGGGTGAATACCCCGGCAATCAGGCGGGCAAGCGGACGGGAACTCTTTCTTCGCAGCAACATGGCCGCCAACATAAACCTGCTTTTCTTAAAAAACAATGAACTTCAGCGCATGTTCTGGATAATAGCCTTCAACGTATCGTGCTGGTTTTTCATGATATTACTGAGAATCTGCATGGCCTGCTGCTGCTTGTTCATCGCATCCTGCAGTTGCAACTGCAACTCCTGACTCATGTCCGTCATATTCTGATACTGCGCATCGAGATCTTCCAGAAGCGCTGTCATCTCATCCTTCTCGGGCCCATCAGGCATATTTGCGAGCTGTGCCCGCAACTCATTCATCTGCTCTCGCAGACTCTGTCGCGTCGCATTATTGTCGTAGACCTGCTGTGCAATCTCGCCGGCCTCCGGTTTAGGTGCTCCGGATTGAACGCCCGGTTTCGTCGGCACGGTGCTTTCACCTGCACCGACTTGCCTGGCTTCAAGCTTTTTCGAAACGCCATCGATCCTTTCGGTTAGCGTATCGATCCGTTTGCGCTGCTGGGCAACCACAGGGCTCGTAGCGGCTTTTCCTGCCGCCTGAGTGGCGTCCTTGGATAATCCTTCGGCGGCTTTTTCCCCGAAACTGGTGCCCGTAGTCTCTCTTTTGCGGGACGGTTGCAAACCGATCCGATGGTTCGATTGCCTTGGTTCTGAAACGACCGATGGGGCAGGCAGCGGCTTGTCGGGCAGCGGGGGCGCTTTCCCGGCGGTGGGTGTTTTCACCGTTCGTGAGGCTGCAGGTGCGGTGATGGGTTTGCTTGCTGGCGAAGGCTTAACGATACGGGGAGTCGCCGGAGGCGTAACCGGAGCTGGTACCGGCTCCACCGTTTTAACGACAGGGGCAGGTCTCGGCGATACAGCTGGTTGTTTCGTGGTAAGCGGACGTGTGGGTATCTGTGGCGAAACGGATTCCGCATTAGCTGCAACCGTAAAACAGAACACCACACCAAAGACAAAGAGCCGGAAACTTCCTCGTAACAGAGCCATACTCTCCTCCTGATTCATCAGGATATCCTTGTTATAGCAAGTTTGAACCGCCAGACCCAAGCTGACCTATTTTGGGATAACGCTCCGGACAAGACTTGCCATCAACCGGATATGCGCATCATCATCGTTTAGGGCCGGGATATAGCGTAGTTCGCTGCCACCCGCATGTTTAAAAAGATCGCGGTTCTCGCCGGCGATCTCCTCCAGCGTCTCCAGACAATCGACGGAGAATCCCGGACAGATCACATCCACCGTCTTCACGCCCTGCCTAGCCAGCTCTTGCAATGTTTCATCGGTGTAAGGCATCACCCACGGCTCCTTGCCGAACCGCGACTGGAAAGTGACCTGCCACTCGCCTTCAGCAAGTTCCAGTGCTTCGGCGGTGAGGCGTGCCGTTTTGCGGCAAAAGCAGGGGTACGGATCACCCGCCTTGAAATAGCGTTCAGGGATGCCGTGAAAAGAGAATATCAGCTTTTCAGCCTTCTCATGCTCCGCCCAATGTTTACGGATGCTAGATGCCAGCGCCGAGATATAGCCCTCATGATCGTGGTAGCCGTCGATCACATGCAGTTCAGGCACGCGCCGCCACGATTTCAGAATATCGGTCAGTGCATCGAAGGTGGAGCCGGAGGTCGAACCCGAATACTGCGGATAGAGCGGCAGCACGATGATCTTGCGGCAATTCTTTTCGCGCAAGGCCTCCAGCGCCACCTGCATCGACGGATTGCCATAGCGCATACCTATCTCCACCACGATCTGGTCGGC
>JBNLAN010000031.1:0-14923 GCA_050302175.1 Mariprofundaceae bacterium
GATGGATGCGCGGTACATCGCCATCCCGTTTCGGGTTATATCTGCGAAAGCTGGCATTAATGGCATCGAAGTCGCGTAGATAATTTGTGAGCTTACCGCGTTCACACCACAACAATGTACGGAACACTCTGGGGCCATCCAGCCAGACCGTGGCAAGAATGGTCGCCTGGCTGACATGCAGGGCAGAGGTGTCCACTATCACCGAAGCATACTCAAAGCCGCTCTGGCGCCCGGTTCTGATTACTCCCATGTGCCGTTTCGGGAACATGCTTTCCAGTACTTCTTTGGCCGAGTAGCGCTTCTGTAGCTGTCCTGCGGTCATCATGAAGTAGACCTGTTGCTGCCGCAGGCGCGCTGTAAGCGCCTGTTTGGTGTTTTTGATGACCCAGTTGTCCGGAAAGTCGAGCTGGATTCCGAGTTTGGGGTGGATGAAGTGCTGGCCGATCGCGGCTCCTTCATCAGGGCGATCACCATACGGGTAGCCTTCCACCGCCTTTAGCATCTCACTGTGATGGTCGATGGCGATAGCTTCGTTTTGCGTGGTTTTGGCTACAACTTCTTCAATACGCTTCTTGGTCTCCGGATGGCTGGAGAAGGCTCCGTGGTATTTCTCCACCTTTTCACCGGCGTCGGTGCGCTCTTTGGTGTCGATTTCATCCAGCCGGTGCAGCGTCTGCAGGATGCGCTCGGTGGCATGCACATCGTATCCGGCGGCCTGCAGGTATTTGATGGAGAGTTCGTCCGACTGTAGCTCGTTTTCGCGCCCGAATCCGGAAATTAGCGCGCCAGCAAGAATGTTGCTGAGGTCGAAAGCCGCTTGCGGAATTGGCACAAAGATCGAGGCAATGCCCATGCCGAGCTGGTAACCCTGAATTTTGGTGTATTGCTGCACGGCATGGCGAGCCGTGACATGCCCCAATTCGTGTCCGAGTACGGCGGCAAGCTCTGCCTCGGTGTTGAAGTGATTGATCAGGCCACGGTGGACGAAGATATAGCCGCCGGGCAGGGCGAAGGCGTTGATGGTGTCGTCGTCCACCACATAGAAGTGGTAGAAGAGCTCTTTGCGGTCGGCGGTTTTCGCCACTTTTTGGCCCACATAACTGACATATTGGGCCAGAGGGTCGTTTTTCGGCAGGATGGGCATCTGTTCCTTGATCTGTGCAGCATACTGCTGCCCAAGTTCGAGCTCCTGCTTCTCGCTCATCATTACAAATTCGTCCTTGCCGGTGGCCGGGTTGGTGGCGCAGGCTCCAAGTAACAGGGCTACAGACAGGAAAATAGGAGCAAGGTAACGCGGGCTACGGCAGCTCATTCGAGCACCTCCACGTCAGCTGATGAATAGATTTCCAGGGATACATCGCCATCCGAATTGGTTTCCATGACACCCCTGACTATAACCATTTGTCCCTGATTTACAGGAAGCTCAAAATGTAAAAAGTATTGTCTGTATGCAGCCGGGACACTAACTCTGAGTTTACCGATACTGAATGCGAATCCATCGTCGGATAAATTATCGGCAATGCCTTTGACAAGGCGAAAGTCCCCAATCGTTGCTTTGTCGCCTGCTTCAACATCGATAACCTTGAAGCGATTTGTTGCCCAGATGCCTAATGTCTGTTTTCTGGCCTGCTTCTCAATTGTAATCAAATCGTTGGCTTTGCTAATATTGGGAGGGAAGGTCCGGACATATGCCAGCCCCTTTTTCACTAGTTCGGCATTTACCCATGTGCCATTACGCAGGTAAACGTGAGCTAGCAGGTGGCCATCAGAATCCTCTTTTTCTGCATCGGATGTGAGCCGTACAACCTGGCCCTCGATCAGTTCGAGCAGGAGCTCATATGCCTGCTTCCCCATAGGCTCGCCTTCGTGGCTGATAAGCGATATTGCAGGAGTATTGATGCCAAGGAGGCGAACCTTATCGCCAGTATCAATCTGGAAGGTAGCACCATCGATGATCTTTTCGACTTTTACCCATCTGCCACTTTCGACGAGCGACAGATTTCCGGCGTGGGAAGTCGGCGTGAATGAGAGCGCCGAGCAAAACGAAATAAAAAGAATCATAGCCCAGTGAAAAAAGCGCATGAAGTTGTCCTCGCAGTCTGCCATCAAGCTACCGTAACACTAAAGGCTGCAGGAAACTTGATGGTCTACCTTGCCACAAATCAACGGTTCGTAGAAGAGCCCGGCGGCGATTACCGTCTTGCTCATCTGAGAACCTCCATGTCACTTGGTGCGTGAATGGCGAGGAACAGTTGTCCTCTCGAGCTGGTGCGCAAGGTTCCTCGAACCATAACACGTTGACCGGGGGCAATCGCAAGGCCTTCGACAGCGAAATATTTTCGGTATTTTCGTGGCACGCTGATACTGATTTTTCCGAGCCTGAAGCCGAACTTCTTGTGCCCGACTTTACTCGCTTCGCCCTCAACGATCCTGTATTGCCCGATATGCGCATGCGAAACCTGCTTGGCACTTAATACCTTGAAGCGACTATTTGCCCAAATACCCAGCGATTGGTCGCGTGCAATGCGTTCGGCAGCATGCAGTTCGGTCACATGCTTTAAATTGGGAGGGAAGGTATACACGTGCGCCATCCCCAGTTTCAGCATCTCTTCATTGATCCAGGTGCCGTCCCGCAGATAAACCTGTGCCAACGTTCGTCCGTAACGATCCTTTTTCTCGATATCGAAGGTGAGGCGCACTGCTTGCCCGCCAAGCAGTTTCCTGAGCATATCTCCGGCTTCCGAACCAAAAGGCTCACCCGGTTCGGTATCGTGGGTGATTTCAGGGGTGTTGATGCCAAGCAGGCGAATCTTTTCGCCCTTGTCGGTACGGAAGGTATCGCCGTCGTACACCTTCTGCACCTTGACCCAGTAGGTGTTCTCTGTGATCGACAGTGTGCCTGCATAGAGCGGGGTGGCAGCAAGTAGTGCAGCTGCAAGGATGGGTGCGAGCCGTTGTCGCAGCATGGAAGGAATCAGGCTTGTAGCGAGCCCACCAGATCGCCGTACCGCTCGAAGCTGTGGGCAGAGAGATAATCGGAAAGGCCTTCAAGCACCTTGCCGCAGAGCAGGGGATCGTAGAAGAGTCCGGTGCCGAGTCCGATGGCATCACTGCCTACGATGGCGAATTCCAGCGCATCCTGAGCGGAAGTAATGCCGCCTTGCCCCAGGATCGGAATATTGTGTTTGGCCGCGACTGCACGGGTCTGGTGAATCTTCCATAGCGCCACAGGCTTGATAGCCGGGCCGGAGAGGCCGCTGGAGACGTTACCGATCACCGGAGTCCGCTTTTCGATGTCCACAGCCATACCGACCAGTGTATTGATCGCAGAGAGGCCATTGGTACCTGCTTCGATGCACATACGTGCGGTTTCGGCGATATCGGCATTGTTGGGTGATAGTTTGGTAATCAGTGGCTTCTTCGTCATCGGCCGCATCGCTGCCACCACTTTGGCTGCCATGACAGGATCATTACCAAAATGCACGCCACCCTCTTTGACATTGGGGCAGGAGATGTTGATCTCGATGGCAGTGACGGGGGAGTCGTCGAAGATGGCTGCGATCTCGGCGTATTCGTCGAGCGAGGTGCCGTTGGCATTGGCCCAGAACTGGGTTTCGTTATGCGGCAATTCGGGGAGGATATTTTCCACCACATGTTTCACGCCCGGATTCTGCAGGCCAATGGCATTGAGCATGCCGGAAGGAGTTTCGTAGACGCGATGCGGCGCATTGCCCAGGCGCGGTTCCAGCGTGGTGCCTTTCAGGATTACTGCACCGACGTCTTTGTTCGAGAAGCCATCCACGCGGGTGTACTCCTCGCCAAAACCGACGCAGCCGGAGAGCAGTACAATGGGTGTCTGCAGTTTCAGGCCGGCGAAGTTAACGGAGAGGTCGATGTTGGACATGTGCGGAACTCTAGCCGGATGCATTTGCTACGTCATGAAGGAAGTGATCCAAAGTTTTATCCATAGATAAAACGATAACAGGTGAATTATTTCGTTAGGAAATTACACTTGCCTGGATTTTACAGGGAGTGGTCCATGAAAAAATTCTTCTTCATACTGATTATGAATTTTAGTTTTTCTGCCAATGCAGGAGATGCACTGCTTAAAGAGAGCTCACCCGGAGTGTTTGAATATGTATACAACGGAGAAGTCATACAACGTTTTCAAGTGTCCGCTGGTAAAGAAAGTAAACGCCCAATGCTTTATGCGAACTGTGTGGTCAATAAAATAAATGAAGCATCTGACGAGGAGGGTCGATTCTTCTCATCGAAGAGAGTCGATATTTTTTGCGGGAAAAAGCCAGTAATTTCGGTGATTGGCGGTTCAACGCCAACCGAGATCGACAAAGCAAATCTTTTTGGGCATACAGTACTGGAAGCAACTGATAAGAGCTGGGGCGTTTTTTTGCCGAATAACGACAGTGCTGTGCCTGGATTCGCTCACCTGCAATCAAATGGTGTTTTAACTCTGGTGGATTTAAGAAAATACGATGTCTTTTCTGACTTTATAGACAGCAAGCCTGTTAACGGAAGTAAGATTTCGCTAAATGTATACGCCATGAACCCCGAAAATCACTCAATCGATGGGAGAGTACAGGCTATTTTAACCATCAATAGTGATGGAACGTATGAGATGTCGTTTAGTGAAAACAATCAATAGGGGCACTCGGTTGATTTTTACTAATTAATCGTTTTCTCCAGCAGGTCGGCAGCATTCAGGCTCTGGCCGCGAATCTCTTTCGAGTCGTCGGAAAGCAGGTGCAGGAAGGTAGGCACCACCGTTTCCGGTAGCGGAATGGTTTCCGGCACCAGCCCCGGGAAGGCGCGTTTCATCAGCTCGGTGCGCATGCGGCCCGGGTTGAGTGCATTGAAACGGATCGGTTTGCCTGGATGCTCCAGTTGCCACATGGCGGCGGCATTGGCGAGCGCTGCTTTGGCCATACCATAGCCGTGCCAGTTGGGCTGTGCTTCATGTGTCATGTCGCAGGTGGTGAACACCACCGAAGCCGATTCGGAGCGTTTGAGCATGGGGAACAGCATCTGGGTAAGCAGGTTGGGCGCGGTAAGGGTAATATCGATGGCGCGGCGGAATTTCTTCGGCTCGATGAACTGCATCGGTGCGCAGCGGTCGAGCTCTCCGGCGAGGTGGGCGATGCCGTCGAGATGCGGGATGTGGTCTTTCAGGCCCAGGAAAAGCTTGCTGTAGTCGTCGAATTTCATCAGGTCGAACGGTACGCAGAGCACGCGTCCGCCAGCAGCTTCCACCTCTTCCTGCACGGTCACCAAACCTTCCTCGTGCTTGGCCTGCGCGATGATATTGGCGCCTTCTTTCGCCAGTGCCACGCACAGCGCCCGCCCGAGGCCGCCGGAAGCACCGGTCACCAGAATGATCTTCTCTTCGAATCGTTTGGACATGCACGCTCCCCTCAAGGCGAGGAATCTAACCATAGAGGCACAAAGGCACAAAGGGGAGAAAAAGAGCTTCACATGCAAAGTGCGCCAAGTTTCGCAAAGTAACGAATATATTGTGTAATCATTCATTTCTCTATTTTTTACTCTGTGAAACTCTGCGTTCTCTGTGGTGAGTTCTTCTTCCGAAGTGCTATGCTTCGCGCGATTTTCAATTCGGAGGCGTTTGTGGCGGATTACCAGTACATCTACACCATGCAGGGCGTCGGCAAGATTGGTGCCGGCAAGAAAGAGATTCTGAAGGATATCTATCTCTCCTTCTTCCCGGGCGCCAAGATCGGCGTGCTCGGCCTGAATGGTGCCGGTAAATCGACTCTTTTAAGGATTATGGCCGGTATCGATACCGATATTCTCGGTGAGGCGCGCCCGGCACCCGGTATCAAGATCGGTTTCCTGCCGCAGGAGCCAGTGCTCGATCCCGCCAAGGATGTGCGCGGCAACGTCGAAGAGGGTGTGGCCGAGACCAAGGCATTGCTCGACCGTTTCAATGCCATTAGTGAAGCATTCTCTGAGCCTGATGCCGATTTCGACGCGCTGCTGGCCGAGCAGGGCAAGCTGCAGGACCAGATCGACGCTGCCGGTGCCTGGGACCTCGACCGCAAGCTCGAAGTCGCCGCAGACGCACTGCGCCTTCCCGACTGGGATGCCGATGTCACCAAGCTCTCCGGCGGTGAGCGCCGCCGCGTGGCGCTTTGCAAGCTGCTGCTCTCCAATCCCGACATGCTGCTGCTGGATGAGCCGACCAACCATCTCGATGCCGAGTCGGTAGCGTGGCTGGAGCGCTTCCTGCACGACTATCCGGGCACCGTGGTGGCGGTCACCCATGACCGTTACTTCCTCGACAACGTCGCCGGCTGGATTCTGGAGCTGGATAGAGGAAGAGGAATCCCGTGGGAGGGCAACTACTCCTCGTGGCTGGAGCAGAAGGAGAAGCGCCTGGCTATCGAAGAGAAGCAGGAGACCGCCCGCCAGAAGGCGATGGCCGAGGAGCTGGAGTGGGTTCGCTCCGGTCCGAAGGGGCGCCATGCCAAGTCCAAGGCGCGTCTGAAGGCGTTCGATGAACTTTCAAACAAAGATGTTCAGGAGCGCAACGCCACCAAGCAGATCTATATCCCGGCCGGTGAAAGGCTGGGTGACATCGTGGTGAAGGCGGAAGGTGTCTGTAAATCATTCGGCGACCGCGAACTGGTGGAGAATCTCTCCTTCAACCTGCCGCGCGGTGGCATCGTCGGCATCATCGGTGCCAACGGCGCGGGTAAGACCACGCTGTTCCGCATGCTGACCGGGCAGGAAAAGCCCGATGCCGGCACGCTGACTATTGGAGAGACTGTTCAGTTTTCATACGTGGACCAGTCGCGCGATGCGCTGAATGGCGACAAGAGCGTGTGGGAAGAGATTTCAGGCGGCTCCGATTCACTGCTGCTGGGCAAGATCGAAGTGCCGAGCCGCGCCTACTGCGGCCGCTTTAACTTCAAGGGCGGGGATCAGCAAAAGCTGGTGAAGACTCTTTCGGGCGGTGAGCGCAACCGCGTGCATCTGGCCAAGATGCTGATGAGCGGCGGCAACGTGCTGCTGCTCGACGAACCGACCAACGATCTGGACGTGGAAACCCTGCGTGCGCTGGAAGAGGCGCTGCTCGATTTCGCTGGCTGTGCCGTGGTGATCTCGCATGACCGCTGGTTCCTCGACCGTATCGCCACGCATATCCTGGCCTTCGAGGGCGAGGGTCATGTGGAGTGGTTCGAGGGTAACTTCGCCGACTACGAGGCCGACAAGAAGAAGCGCCTTGGCGAGGATGCGCTGCAACCGCACCGCTACAAGTACAAGAAACTGGCCTAGTCACCAAACACAAAGCCGCGCAAAAAGCGCGGCTTTGACTTAATAAATTACGTGCTATGTGGCATCGCCAAATTTTTCCTTTTCGAGGATTTCCAACTCGGAAAGTGTGATGTCCGGGTTTAATTTTGCTTGCTGCAAAAAGAAATCGCCGTGTCTCAAAATCAGGTTGCAGAACGCCCCTTTTGCTATGCCTCTTGATGATTGGCCTATGTCAGCTCGTAATGCTCGAAAAAACTCATCCATGAGCAATATTGTTTTAGCATTTGGAGCCGTTGTTTTTAGGTGGTTTGTCCACGTAAAGTAAGTAGAGAGGACATTACTTCCTCCCCATAAAACCAGCTTTTGTTGCCAGCCTCTTAAAAACTTGACCATTTTTTCGCTGTCTTGGGTTTCACTAGAGTCAAAAGCCTTAAAAAATTCGACTAAGAAGGCATCGTAAATTTTGATTTTATCGCCACGGAAATGAGCGTCGATTTCTTTCTTTCGTTCAAAGTGACGACCCAGCATAACAGTAATTGTCGATGCGAGAAGAGTGGCTCCTGCTGCAACCACTGCGACAGCAAGTTGAGAGTCTACACTTACAAGAGCTCTCCAAATGCCACGGATGCCAAAATAAAGCCCCAAGCATATTGCTACTAATGTGAGTAATCCAACCAGTCCCGAAAAGATGCTTTTAAATGATGGCATAAGGCCACCTCCAGAGATAGACATGTATATCTTCTAACTGGGTATGAAATTAGAGGAAAATAGGACGTTTTTCTATAGAAGGATTTGGCTTAATTATAATATTGAAAGCCAAAGCTCGGTGAGCGCCAGATGCCAGAGCTTGTTGCCATTGAGCGGGGTGGTGAAAGCTTCCGTGCCTCCGCGTTCTCTACGCTTGCCACTTCAGCCGAAACGAGGATTCGAACTGCATGGATTTATCGCTGAGCGGGTCAGTGAACGACAATCGCTTTGCCAGGAGCTGCAGCGGGGCGCTGTAATCGGGCGTGGAGGGCTCCGGCTGTAATACCGGATAGAAGGGATCGTTAAGGATTTGCGCGCCGATGAGGCTCATGTGCAGGCGCAACTGGTGGGTTTTGCCGGTGAATGGCTCCAGCTCATAACGGCCTTTATCGCCACGCACCTCCAGCAGGCGGATGCGCGAGCGGGCATTGATCTCGCCCGGCACGTTGTGGAACACGATCCATTGCTCAGAGCGCTCGATACGGCTCTCAACGAGCCATTCGTTTTGCGTGCGGTCATCCGGTAGCGAACCTATGGCCTCATACTCTTTCTTCGCCTCACCGTGCCGGAACAGGCCGGAAAGGGCATTGCGCGAGACTTTCTGTTTGCTGAACAACACGATACCGGCGGTTTCGCGGTCCAGCCGGTGCACAGGCACCAGATCGGGATTGTTCGTTTTCCGGCGCAGGCGGTTGAGCAAACACTCATTCACATAAGAGCCGGAAGGGGTGACCGGCAGGAAGTGGGGTTTATCGGCCACCAGCATATGCTCGTTTTCAAACACGATGTGCTCATCGAACGGAATAGGCGCCTCATTCTCCACCTCGCGGAAGTAGCGCAGGCGCAGGCCCTCGCGGTAGGGCGTGGCGATGGTGACCACCGCACCGGTTTCATCCGTGATCTTTCCATTCTCAAGGCGCTGCTGCCATATCTCGCGATCCATCCGCGGGAAACGGGCGGCCAGAAAATCGAGAATCGTACTCTGCGGGCTTTCGGGCCTGGTCAGGGTCACATATGAGGGTGACTGCATGTGCGGGACTACCGGCCCTCGATTCTTGCGAGCAGCGTTTCGGGCGTGATCGGCTCGAAACCGCCCGGGGCGAGGCCGGTGGATTCAAGGCTCAGTGCGCCGATGTGGGTGCGCGTGAGCTCGTTCACATGGTTGTCTACCGCAGCGAACATGCGCCGCACCTGATGGTAGCGCCCCTCGTGCAGGACCAGGCTGATCTCTTTTTCCCCCAGCGCAGTGAGCTCGGCGGGCAGGCAGGGTTTGTCGTCGCTCTCCAGCATCAGCGTGCCGCTGGCGAAGATTTCCGCCTCGTTTCCAGCTAGCGGGCGGTCGAGCACGGCGCGGTAAGTCTTGGATATCTCGTGCTTCGGGCTGGTGAGATGATGATTCAGTGCGCCGTCGTCGGTGAGGATCAATAGCCCAGAGGTCTCCTTATCCAGCCGGCCCACGCTCGAGAGGGTGGGCTTGCGCAGCATCCAGTGCTCGGGAAAGTCGTCGTAGATCAGATGTCCGCTCTCTTTATGCGAACAGACCGCACCGAGCGGCTTGTGGTAGATCAGGGTGAGACCGTCCGGAAACTCCAGCGGTTCGCCGTCGAACAGCACATCGGCAGCCAGCACCTTCTGGGCAGGGGAGGTGGCCGGGACGCCATTAACGCTGATCAGCCCGTCCTTGATCACAAGGCGTACTTCGTTGCGGCTGGCATAGCCAAGCCGGGACAGCAGGTGGTCCAGTCTCTCCGGGGTGTTGCTCATCGCTGCATCTCCATCACCTTGAAGCCGGGTGTCTCGGCCAGTACGGTCAGTTTCTTTGCGTGTTCGTGCAGCAGCGCCTCGTAGGGGAGGTGGCGGTTGGCCACAAGACAGAGCGAGCCGCCGGGCTTCAGCGCCTGGCAGGCAGCACGCACGATCGCGCGCCCCAAATCGATCTCCTGTGCCTTGCCATCGTGGAAGGGCGGATTGCAGATTACGAAGTCGAACTCGTTATCCATTACTTCAACTGAAGCATCTAACCATTTGAAATTAAATTGTGTATTGCTAAATTCATTTACGTTACTTTTTGCTGCCTCCAGCGCAAACCGGTCGTGATCGAGCAGCTGCATGGCGGTGATGCCACTCGCCCGTTTCAGCAATTCGACGGTGAGATAACCGTAGCCGCAACAGAGATCGAGGCCGCGACCGGAGAGCTTTTCCACAGGCAGGTGATCGGCAAGAAGCTTCGAACCTTCATCCGGCCGGTTCCAGCTGAACAGCCCCGGGCGAGAGATCATGTTGAGTTCTTCGACCCGCTGCATCTTCCCGGCCTGTTTCCATGCTTCCGCCAGTTCGCGATTCAGATTGTCGGCGGATGTCTGAAAAAAGCGGCAGTGATACTTGGAGAGCGTTTCCACCTCGCCGCACAACTCCTTCAGATGCTTCGCGTAACTCTTGCCGCCCTGATCGTTCGGACAGGCAGCCATATAGTGCCCGCCGGGTTTCAAATGCAGCAGTGCCTCTGCCATATCCGCGAGATTGCGCTGCTTGTGTTTGCCGGGGAAATGAATCGCCAGATCGATGGGCTGCGCGATGTTGTCGATGAATTGCTCCGGCTTAAAGCCGAACTGTTTGCAGAGCTGCAAGTAGCGTTCGCGATAGGGCTGCACGAAGGCAGGGGTATGCCTGGCAATATCTGCCAGTGCGGGATGCATCTCGGGGTAGAGGATGGAAACGGCGGGTGAAGTGAAGTGTTCGAGTCGCTCTTCCGCCAGCCTGTAGAGCAGCCCGCTGGCCTCAGTCTGCATCAAATGAGGACATCAAATGACGAAATCGGGGGTCGGGTTGACGGTTTGGAGCAAACCTTTGGCACTGGCCTCTTCCAGCCAGTCGGAAAGATGGATCTTCGACAGGGATTCGAACATCTGTGCCTGTGCCTCTTCCAGCCCCTTCAGGATCACGTCGCGCTGGATGGCACAGCACGTGTCATCTTCGAATTTGGCATCGCCGTTATCGAGGCTGCCGATGATGTCCAGCAGCGTGATGCGCTGAGGATGCCGCGCCAGCACATAGCCACCGTGAGCGCCGCGACGCGATTCCAGAATTTGATTCTGTACCAGCGATTGCAGGTCGGGCTCCAGATAACGCCGCTGGCAGAGCATCTTTTCCGAAAGCTTTTTGCCCGAGACCGGTTTGCCACTGGCTGCGATCAGCAACAGGGCGGTGAGGAGGTAGCGCAGGCGGCGCGATCCGAGAATATCGGCCACTATTTCTTGCCCGAACTGCCGAAGCCACCGGCGCCGCGGTCGGTTTCCGACAGCGATTCGGCGATTTCGAAACGGGCCTGCACGAACGGGGCGATGATCATCTGGGCGATGCGGTCGCCACGCTGCACGGTAAACGGTTCCTTGCCGTGGTTGATCAGGATGACACCCACCTCGCCACGATAGTCGGCATCGATGGTGCCGGGGGTGTTCAGCACAGTGACACCATGCTTGAGCGCCAACCCTGAACGCGGGCGAACTTGTGCCTCAAATTCGTCTGGCAGTGCCATGGCAAAGCCGGTCGGGATCAGTTTGTGCTCGCCAGGCGGGATGGAGATATCCGCCTCGACTGCGGCGCGAATATCGGCTCCGGCTGCATGTGTGGTGGCATAAAAGGGGAGATCGATACCGCTGCCGTGCGGCAGGCGCTGAATCTGAACGACCGGATGGCTCATGACTGGCTTCCTTGCTTGGGTTTTCGGTTGTCGGCGGGAGTTTCCGCCATCAGGCGGACAAGATATTCAGCCAACTGCCATTTTGGCAAGAGCGGGAACTCTTCTGCCTCTCCATTTTGGGTAATCCAGCATCCTTTGCCGGATTCGTTTTGCATGCTGGAGAGATCGTTGGCGAAAATGCCGTCGACACCTTTGGCGGTAAGTTTTTTGCGTGCATTCTTCACGTGGTCGGCAGCCTCGGCGGCAAAGGCGTAGACGCGTTTCGGGCGATTTTTCATGCCGGCGATCGTTGCCACGATATCCGGGTTGGTTTCAAGCGAAACCTGCATGGCCTTCGTATCGCCTCGCTTGAGTTTTCCATCCACCGGCTCGGCAAACCTGAAATCGCTCACTGCTGCCACACCCACGAACACATCCGAATTATTGGCCAGAAACAGGCTCTTCTCTAGCATTTCGGCGGCCGAGACAATGTCGAAGCGCTGGATGTCGTCGGTGGTGGCGGGGCAGCCGGGGCCCGCAATCAGCGAGACTTCGGCACCAAGCGCTGCTGCAGCGCGCGCAATGGCAATCCCCATACGGCCGCTGGAGGGGTTGGAGAGAAATCTCACTGCATCCCAGTGCTCGTGCGTGGGGCCGGCAGTGACCGTCCAGCGCTGGCCTGCAAGTGGTTTATCCTGCGTGAGCCGGTAGATATCCTCGATCAGGTTTTCCGGCTCGGCGAGCCGTCCCAAACCCTCTTCGCCGCAGGCGAGGGTTCCCGACTCGGGGCCGCAGAGATGGATGCCGCGCCCGGTCAAAGTGCGGATGTTCTCCTGGTTGGCGGGGGCCTTCCACATGGCGGTATTCATGGCGGGAGCGAGCAGTACCGGTTTGCGGGTAGCGGAAAAGACGGCGGTGACGAGGTTGTCCGTGATGCCGTAAGCCAGCTTGCTGATGAGGTTTGCTGTGGCCGGGGCGATCACGAAAACATCTGCCCAGCGGGCCAGCTTGATATGCCCCATCTCGCGCTCGCTGGTGAGATCGAAGAGGTCTGTGTGGACTTTTTCGCCGCTTAGCGCCTCGAAGGTGAGGGGGGAGACGAATTCGCAGGCCGACGGTGTCATGATGCAGCGGACGTTCGCGCCCAGCTTTTTCAGGCTGCGCAACAGCTCGGCCACGCGATAGACCGCGATGCCGCCACCGATACCGATGAGGATATTTTTTTCTGCCAACATAAACTAGTTACATCACCCCGTTCGTATCACCCACGATCCCCGATCAAGCGACCCACTCATTAAACGCTCTTTTTCAGGCTCTCCAGCACTTCGGCAACGTGCCCGTTCACCTTAACTTTACGCCAGATACCGGCAAGCTTGCCTTGCGGATCGATCAGAAAGGTGGAGCGCTCGATGCCGCGCACCTGCTTGCCATACATGTTTTTCATTTTGATCACATCGTAGGCCTTGCAGGCAATTTCGTCACTGTCGGATAATAGCACAAAAGGAAAACTAAATTTCTCTGCGAACTTCTGATGCGAGGCAATGGAATCCCGACTGATGCCGAGCACTACGGCATTGGCGTTATCGAAGTCGGCATGTGTGTCCCTGAAGTCACAGGATTCCGTGGTACAGCCAGGCGTGTTGTCCTTAGGGTAGAAATACAATATGACATATTTCCCCCTGAAATCGGACAGTTTGATGCTTCCCCTCGGCCAGCTCGGCAGCTCGAAATCCGGTGCGGAATCTCCGACGCTGAGGGTTGCTTCGCTCATAGCTCGCTCCTGACTTGTGATATCGGCAATGATAGTGTTTGATTGCCTTTCGTCGAGACCCGCGTGCACGGGCACGGACGGCAATCGAAGTTACAGGCAGGAGAGCGGGATGCAAGTGTTGCTGGCGGCGCCGCGCGGGTTTTGCGCCGGGGTGGATCGGGCCATCGAAATCGTCGAGCAGGCACTGGAAGTTTATGGTGCTCCGGTCTATGTGAGGCACGAGATCGTGCACAATAAATTTGTCGTCAAATCCTTGCGCGACAAGGGCGCAGTGTTTGTCGACGAGGTGGATGATGTGCCGGATGGTGCATTGGTGATTTTTTCTGCGCATGGTGTGAGTAAGGCGGTGTGGAAATCTGCGGAGGCACGTGGCCTGCGTATTCTGGATGCGACCTGCCCACTGGTTACCAAGGTGCATCTGGAGTTGCTTCGCCATTTTCGGCGCGGCGATCAGGTGATTCTGATCGGGCACGCCGGGCATCCGGAGGTGGAGGGCACCATGGGGCAGGCCCCGGAAGGCGCAGTGCTGCTGATTGCCACACCGGAGGATGTGGAAAAGCTTGAGGTGGAAGATCCGAACAAGCTTGCCTTTGTCACGCAGACTACCCTGAGCGTGGACGATACCCGCGATGTGATTGATGCGCTGCGCAAACGATTTCCCAATATTCAGGGGCCCAAGCGCGAAGATATCTGCTTTGCCACCAGCAACCGGCAGATGGCGGTCAAAGAGCTGGCGGCGAAATGTGAGCTGGTGCTGGTGATCGGCTCGAAAAACTCATCCAACAGCAATCGCCTGAAAGAGGTAGCCGAGCGCTCTGGCTGTGCTGCATATTTGATCGATTCGGCTGCGGATATTCATCCCGACTGGCTTGCCGGGTTGCAAACGATCGGTATCAGTGCCGGTGCCTCCGCGCCCGAAGTGCTGGTGCAGGATGTGATTCGTATGCTGGAGCAGCGGGGCATTAAGGATATTCAGACGCTGCAAGCGATTGAGGAGAACGTCACCTTCAGTCTTCCCGAGTCGCTACGACGCGATAAGCAACAGGATCGATAATTGTCATACGAACTTCCGAAAAGCCTGACCGTGCGCGGGCAGCGACTGCAATGGCGGCACGGACCACTGGTATCTTCCGATCCGCTTGATACATGGCAAAGCCTGTTGCAACTCAAAGGTCTGAGTGAAACGGATGCCTATTTTTCACCCCGGCTTGCGGATTTACCCGATCCCGATGCCATGCAGGATATGGCCAAGGCCGCCGATCGCATGGCCGAGGCCATTCGGCGGGGCGAAAAAGTCCATATCTTTGGTGATTTCGATGCGGATGGCGTTTGCGGCACAGCAATTCTGACTGAAGCGCTACGGGGCGCCGGAGCGGAGGTTTCGTCCTCCATTCCGCATCGGGCGGATGATGGCCACGGCATCGGCGTAGAGCCTG
>JBNLAN010000032.1:0-2451 GCA_050302175.1 Mariprofundaceae bacterium
GGCATCAGACACAGTGCCGATGGTAAAAAAAGCATGAACGCCAGTTTGGTTTCAGGCAGATAGAGGAGCTCTTTGCCATACAGGGCAAAACAGAACGTCAGCAATATGCCCCACGCCGGCTTAAATATGCCCGCCGGCACATAAAACAGCTGCCGCAACAGAAACAACTGCGAAACCACGGCGACGATAAGCGCTGCAAGAGCGGCCGAATATGCGAGCTCCAGAGCCAGTCTGAAGGGCGCCTCATACTGGACAAGAAACAACAGGCGTTCGGTTGCGGCAGAAGCATGTTTGATAAAATGCTGGCCTATAAGGGTCTCGGCATAAACCGACCAGGCAGCCCTGACCCCATAAATCAGCAGATAATTGAGCGCGGTGACAGCACAAAATGCCACAAATATGCGCGCCACCTCTTCGGCAATCGCCAGCACCGGCGACTTTAGCCTTCCCTCCCATAGCAGAAGCAGCTTCTCACGCCATACACTGATTCGGCCCGCTGGCCCCATCTCTTCGCCACTGTTCATAGCATGTATTATCGGGACAATTTCCTGCCCGGCAATCATTTTCCTTTAGCACGGACTTTCCCCAACTTTGTCCGGATAACATCAATTTATGGCAGTATGCGGGTCATGCTACGCACCATCATGCATATCGACATGGACGCCTTCTACGCCTCGGTGGAGGTGCGCGATAACCCGTCGCTAAAGGGCTTGCCGGTAATCGTTGGCGGCAACGCAACCAGCCGCGGTGTGGTGGCGGCCGCCAGCTACGAAGCGCGCAAATTCGGCATCCACTCGGCGATGCCAACGAAGGCTGCACTCAAACTCTGCCCCGAGGTGGTGATGCTACCGCCCAACCTGGCCAAGTATGTGGAAGCATCGAAACAGATCCGCGCCATCTTCGCTCGCTACACGCCGCTTATCGAGCCGCTATCACTGGATGAGGCTTTTCTCGATCTCAGCGACAGCCTGAAGCTGTTTGGAAGTGCAGAAACAATCGGCAAGCGCATCCGGCAGGAGATTGCCGATGAAGTGCATCTGCCCTGCTCCGTTGGCATTGCAACCTGCAAATTCATTGCAAAAATCGCCAGCGACATCGGCAAGCCTCAGGGCTTCGTCGTCGTGCACGAATCCGAGGTGCAGGCCTTTCTCGACCCGTTACCGGTCGGCCGCATCTGGGGAGTTGGGAGACAGACGCAGAAGATCTTCGACCGTCACGGCATCAAGACCATCCATGAATTACGAATGCGATCGCTCGACGAACTGCAGACACTATTTGGCAACCAGGCCGAGCATTTCTACAAACTGGTACGCGGGCAGGATGAACGGCAGGTGATCCCCGGACATGATCCGAAATCGGTATCGCACGAGACCACCTTCGCACAGGATATTTCCGATCACGACGAACTTCGTGCACAACTGCTGACACTGACGGAAAAGGTGATGCAGCGGCTGCGCAAACACAAACTCAAAGGGCGCTGCATCCATGTGCGCATCCGCTTCGCCGATTTTTCCACCATCACCCGCTCAAAAACACTGGGGCATGCCACCGATACCACCCGCGAGGCATGGCAGGCAACCAGCGCATTGTTTGAGGCCCACTGGCCGAAAGGTACACCTGTACGCCTGATCGGCATGGGCATTGGCGATCTCTCCGGCAAAGAGGCTTCGCAAGGGGAGTTATTCGAACCGGCTGCCGAATACAAGTCATTCGACGTCGATCATACGCTGGATGCCATCAAAGAGCGTTTCGGCAAGGAGAGCATCCACTTCGGCAAAACTGGAAAACACTAGCCGTCCGTTTACAAAACTTTACGTTCACAACAAATTGAAGAAACAGAAGCAGCTCATAGTTCACCCTGCTCCGGCGAGGCCGGAAACCCAAACAAGGAGATTTAAATGAGCGAAAACAACGAAGCACCTATCGAAACAACCGAAGTATCCAATACGGACGACAAAAAATGCGCCTGCGGACATCATCACACATGCGGTGAGAAACGCCGCAGATGCGGACACGGCCGCGCCGGCCACTTTATTTTGCTCGCTCTTGCCATCGTAGGCATCGTATCGATCGCCAATGTCGCCATTGGCGCGAGCCTTTGCGACCAGGACCGCTCTCCCGCGGATCGCGCCAGCAAGGTTGCCATGCATATGCTTGATGATGTTGATGCCAGCGACGAGCAGCGAGCTCAGGTAAAGGGAATTATCGAAACGCACAGCGCCACACTGAACTCATTACGCGAATCCGGACGGAAACTGCACGAGGAGACCCGTGCCCTGCTCAGTGCGCCGACCATTGACCGCAGCGCCATCGAAAACCTGCGTCAGCAGAAAATCGCCTCGATGGACCAGACCAGCCGCGAAATGACCACCATGCTGGCCGATATCGCTGAAGTGCTCACTCCTGAGCAGCGCAAGCAACTGGCCGAGAATATGCAGAAGCGCTTCGAGC
>JBNLAN010000033.1:0-38462 GCA_050302175.1 Mariprofundaceae bacterium
TCAGGTCGGCCAGGTAGCGGCTGCCATCCTTGCGCCGGGTGACCAGCACGCCGGACCAGCGCTTCTTCGGCGGCAGGCGGCTCCAGAGCGCCTGATAGACCACCTTCGGCGTGGTTTTATCGGATAACATCGATTCATTGCCGCCCAGCACCTCTTCGATCTCGTAGCCGGTCACACGGGTAAATGCCGGATTGGCATAGATGATATTGGCCTTCAGATCGGTAATCGAAGTGGCAATCGCCGATTGCTCGACGACCTGATAGTAGAGCTCCCTGGGCAATCCATCGAATGTCTTCATGCCATCCCTGTAACAAGAGCTGTGCCTGAGCGGCGCATGGTCGGATCTGTTGCAGGGCAATGTAAATATAAAGCTTTGGATTGTAGGGTTTACGACAATCACCCATCTGCACCCCCTGAAATGTCGCAAATACCACCCGCGATTAGCTGCCTAATATTTAATCAAACCATGCCTAAATATTGGTAAAACGGCCTGAAACAAGCCCCTTGCGCAACACCCCTGCGAAGCATCCGGATATGGCACTCTTCCTGCACATATTCGGATATGATTTTATCAGGAGAGATATCATGACCGATTTTGTACTGCTCATCGTCGGTACGGCACTGGTCAACAACGTGGTGCTGGTCAAGTTCCTCGGCCTCTGCCCGTTTATGGGGGTCTCCAATAAACTGGACACCGCCATCAGCATGGGGTTTGCCACCACCTTCGTACTGACGCTGGCGGCCATCTCCAGCTGGCTGCTGGAGAGCTTCATTCTCGAACCGCTCGACATCCAGTACCTGCGTATCATCTCCTTTATTCTGGTGATTGCCGCCGTGGTGCAGTTCACCGAGATGCTGGTCAGGAAACTCTCGCCGATGCTCTACCAGCTTCTCGGCATCTTCCTGCCACTGATCACCACCAACTGCGCTGTGCTCGGCGTGGCCCTGCTCAGCGTGCAGGAGAAGAGCAGCTTTATGGAGAGTGCCATTTACGGGTTCGGTTCAGCCATCGGCTTCACACTGGTGATGGTGCTCTTTGCCGGATTGCGGGAACGACTGGCTCTGGCCGATGTACCGAGAAGTTTTGCCGGAGCTCCCATCGGTTTCATTGTCGCCTCGATTCTGTCGCTGGCGTTCATGGGCTTCACCGGACTGGTTCATTAGATGCTGAACTCATACGTCACTGCATTCGTTCAGCAACGCGACACAAAAGCACCCCAGGGCACCTTCTCTGCCGCTTTTCGCGGCATTCACCTTGCGCGGTTTCGTGTCGCTCACAAAAACGGACTTCTCCGTTTTTGGCGGCTCATCCATGAGCCACAACATAAGGGAGTTATGGAGGTTGTTCGATGATTGAAGGCATTTTCACACTGGCCCTGCTCGGCCTGACACTCGGCATCTTTCTGGCGCTGGCGGCCCGTTACCTGAAGGTTGAGGCCGACCCGATTGTCGAGGACATCACCGCCATGCTGCCCGGCTCTAACTGCGGCCAGTGCGGCTTTGCCGGTTGCGGCCAGGCTGCCGAAGCGGTGGCCGATGGAACTGCCCGGCTCGATATGTGCCCACCCGGCGGTAAGAGCCTGATCGAGAGCCTTGCCACCCGGCTCGGTGTGGATTGGGATTTCAGCAGCAGCGCTGCCACCGCTCCCATGGTCGCATGGGTAAGCGAAGATACCTGCATCGGCTGTACCCGCTGCTTCAAGGCGTGCCCGACCGATGCCATTATCGGCGCTCCCAAACAGATGCACTCGGTGATCGACAAAGCGTGCAACGGCTGCACCCTCTGTGTTGATGTCTGCCCGACCGAATGCCTGAAGATGGTCGAGGTACAGACCACTCTGGAGAACTGGCGCTGGCATAAACCGCAGCCACAGATGAAAACAACCTCGTCCGGTTCACAATCCGGACCGCAACAGCTCCCGCTGGCGGCCTGAGGTAAGAGAACCATGCCGAAACTCAATATTCGCGGTGGTGTGCATCCCGACGAGCGCAAACTCACATCCGAGATCACCATCACCCGTGTGCCGACGCCCGAGCGCCTCTACATGCCGCTCAAGCAGCATATCGGCGCGCCTGCCGCACCGGCCAAAGAGATCAACGAGCCGTTTCACAAACATCACATTGTCGCCCGTTCGCAGGGTAACATCTCGGCGCATATCCATGCTCCGTGTGCAGGGTATGTGGAAGATATTATCGAATTCGCTGCTCCCCACCCGACAGGCTTGCCGACCACGACCATGGTACTGGTCAACGAGGGTACGGAGATCGTCGATGATGTATCGGTGCCGGTAAACCCATTCTATCTCAGGCCCGAAGTGATCGCCGAGCGTGTCGCCAATTCCGGCATTGTGGGCTTAGGTGGTGCCACATTCCCGGCGGCAGTGAAACTCACCCTCGGGCAAAACCGCAATGCGCCGATCCTGATCATCAACGGCTGCGAGTGCGAACCCTACCTCACCTGCGACGATCGCCTGATGCAGGAGAGAACCTCCGAAGTGATGGACGGTATCCGCCTGCTGTCGCAGGCGCTCTACGGGCCGGAGACGATCATCGCCATCGAAGAGAACAAGCCCGAAGCGATCAGGATGATGCGGGAGGCGTGCAAAAACTTCGGCAACATCCGGGTGATGGCGATGCCGACCCGCTACCCGATGGGTTCGGAGAAGCAGCTGATCGAATACATCACCGGGCGCCAGGTGCCCGGCGGCAAACTCTCCGCCGATATCGGCGTGATGGTGCATAACGTCGCTACCGCCTACGCCATTGAGCAGGCGATCCGGCACGGCAGACCCCTGACCCACCGTATCGTCACCGTGGCCGGTGAAGCGGTGAAACGGCCGGGCAACTACGAGGTCCCCGTGGGGATGCTGATCTCCGATCTGCTCGACTTTTGTGGCTTGAAGGAAGAACCGGCCAGGCTGCTGATGGGCGGGCCGATGATGGGGCAGTCGCTGCCGCACACGCGCATCCCGATCACCAAGGGTTGCAACGGCATTCTGGCCATGAGCAGGGCCGAGGTGAACAACCGGCAAGCGCACCCCTGCATTCGCTGCGCCTCCTGTGTCGATGCCTGCCCGATGGGGCTATCGCCATTGACCATGGCGGCACTGCTGAAAAAGGACAAACTGGATGAGGCGGTCGGGATCGGTCTGAAAGAGTGCATTTTATGCGGCTCATGTTCATTTTCCTGCCCCTCCGCCATCCCGCTCGTTCACTACTTCAACTACGGCAAGGGTGAGATTCTGAATCGTGCCCAGCAGCAGCAGAAGGATGATGAGATCAAACGGCTGATTGCCGAGCGGCAGGTGCGCATGGAGCGACTGGAGAAGGAGCGCGAGGAGATAATGGCCAAACGTATGGAGGCCATCGCCAAACGCAAAGTGGCAGAGGCCGCAGCCGCGGAAAAAGAGTCCGACAAGGAGGTGGCATGATGCAGGCACCTCTCCCATCCCCCCACATCCCTGGCGAAGTCACCGTTCAGAAGGTGATGCTGCTGGTCGCTCTGGCGCTACTGCCTGGCACCATGTTCGGCATCTACCAGTTCGGCTGGCCTGCCCTCTTCCTCTTCCTGATCACAGCAGGCTCTGCCGTGCTCTTTGAAGCGATCACCCTGAAGATGGCCGGCAAGCCTGTCGCCCTCTACTGCATGGACTACTCCGCCCTGCTGACCGGCTGGCTGCTGGCGATGACGCTGCCGCCATGGGCGCCGTGGTGGATCGGCGTGCTCGGCAGCTTCTGCGCCATTGTGATCGGCAAACAGATCTTCGGTGGTATCGGTCAGAACCTGTTCAATCCGGCCATGCTGGCGCGCACCATCCTGCTGGTCTCATTCCCGCTGGAGATGACCACCTGGATCGCACCGAAACCATTCGGTTCGGAGAGCGCACCGGATGCTGCCAGCGGCTGGGAGATTACTGCCAACGGAATACTGTATCATTTTGGAGGGCTCGATGCCGTATCCAGCGCCTCGATGCTGGGGCACGTGCGCACCGAGCTCGGACGCGGCGAGAGCGTGCCCGATATCCTGCTATCGATCTATGATCCGGTCTCATCGGCTGTCGGCACCATCAGCGGCAGCCTTGGCGAGACATCGGCCATCCTCTTCCTGCTCGGCGGCCTCTTCCTGCTCTTTAAGCGGATCATCAGCTGGCATATCCCGGTGGCACTGATCACCACGGTGCTGCTGCTCTCATCGATCTTTGCACTCTCGGATCCGGCCCACTATCCGGGCCCATTGTTCCATCTGTTGAACGGCGGCCTGATGCTCGGGGCCTTCTTCATCGCCACCGATCCGGTCACCTCGCCGGTATCGAACCTTGGCAAACTGATTTTCGGAGCAGGATGCGGCCTGCTGCTCTTCATTATTCGCAGCTGGGGCGGTTATCCCGAAGGGATGGCCTTCGCCATTCTTCTCATGAATGCCGCCACGCCGCTGATCGACCACTACATCAAGCCTCGAATCTACGGCCACGAAGGTTCGCGCATCGGCCAGTTTTTCAGAAAGCTGAAGCAGGGGTGATGGCGTGAGCGACGATATGAGTAACGATCTGAACAAACTCAACGAGATCAAAAAGCCCATGAAGGAAAAACTCGCCTACCACCCGCTCCTGCTCGGCGGTATCGCCCTGATCGCGGGTGCCATGCTGGTATTTGCCGACATGGCGACGCGCAGTGCCATTGCCGAGCGTCAGGCTGAAGACCTGCGCGCCTCACTGATACAGGTGATGCCCGACGACATTCACGATAACAATCTGCTGGAAGATACGGTGGTGCTGCATGAACCGCTCGAGTTTGCCGATCACGAGGCCGGTATCACCTTCTATCGGGCACGCTTCAAGGGCGAAGCGGTTGCCGCAGCCTTTCAGGTGATCGGCATGGGTTATTCCGGCGCCATCAACATCATGATGAGTGTGAATCGTGAAGGTTCGATTCTGGGCGTGCGGGTCATCTCGCATGCCGAAACACCGGGGCTCGGCGACAAGATCGAAGCGGCTAAATCGGACTGGATCAAACATTTCAGCGGCCTGTCGCTGGCCAACCGCAATGTCAGGCAGTGGGCGGTGAAGAAGGATGGCGGCGAGTTCGATCAGTTCTCCGGCGCCACCATCACCCCGCGCGCCGTCGTCCGCGCAGTTCACAAAGGTCTTCAGTATTTCAATGAACACAAGGATGAAATTTTAGGAACGAAACTTCTGTCGTTCCGTAAAAACGCTGCAGCTCAAAATGTGACCAATCAAGGCGCAAGGAGTGAAGTTTGGCAGCGCCAAATGAACGACGAGCAACGCCGAGTGGACGCATTTGGGGCGCAGCCGGAGGTGAAGCATGGCTGATTATAGACAGATCATGCGCGACGGCATCTGGGACAACAATGTTGTCATGGCCCAGATGCTGGCGCTCTGCCCGCTGCTGGCGGTTACCAGCACCGCCACTAACGGTCTAGGTATGGGGCTGGCAACGCTGGCTGTTCTGGTCGCCTCCAACATCGTCGTCTCGTTGCTACGCAACATCATCAGCAGCGAGGTGCGTATCCCCGTCTTCATCCTGTTGATCGCCACCATCGTCACACTGGTCGATCTCTCGATGAACGCCTGGATGCACGATCTGCACAAGGTGCTCGGCCTCTTTATTCCGCTGATCGTGACCAACTGCGCCATTCTGGCGCGTGCCGAATCGTTCGCCTCCAAAGAGTCTGTCGCGCCTGCCGCCATGGACGGCCTGATGATGGGGCTCGGCTTTACGCTGGTGCTGGTGGTGCTCGGCGGTGTGCGCGAGATCATCGGCAGCGGCACCCTCTTCGCCAATGCAGCGCTGCTGCTTGGGGATAGCTTCTCCTTTCTCGATATGCAGCTGCTTGAGAACTATCGTGGCTTCCTCTTGATGGTACTCCCCTCCGGCGGCTTTCTGGCGCTGGGATTCCTGCTGGCAGGCAAGAGCTGGCTGGATCACCGCCAGCAGGATCGTGCCGAAGCTGCAGCAATCGCGGCAAGAATCGCCGCCATCAACGCCATGTCTGAGGAGGATGAGGCGGAAAACGACGAGGAGATCAGCGGAGGTGATGCATGAATGTAAGCCTCGCCTATGTCGAAGGGAGTAAACAGATCTGGCAGAAGCTGGACATCCTCGAAGGTAGCACTGTCAAACAGGTGATTCAGATCTCCGGTATCCTCGATGAGTTCCCGCTCATCGATCTTGAGACCCATAAGGTGGGTATTCACGGCAAGATCGTCGAGCTGACCGACACCCTGAAAGAGGGGGACCGTATAGAGATCTATCGCCCCATCACCGCCGATCCGGCCACGGTAAAGCGGCGTTCGGTTCCGGTTAAAGAGGTTTAAAAGTTTAACCACAGAGGCGCCGAGACACAGAGAGATTGGACGATCGTGGCAAGCACGCCCCTGCAAATCCTCCTGATCTCTGTGCCTCTGTGGTGAAAAACACAAAAAAACAAAAGGAGTTAATAACATGAGTGTACTGGTAGGAAAAAAGGCGCCGGAATTTACCGCCGCCGCAGTAATGGCCGATGGCAGCGTCAACGAGGAGTTCTCGCTTTCAGATTACAGGGGCAAGTATGTCGTGCTCTTCTTCTATCCGCTGGACTTCACCTTCGTCTGCCCATCGGAGCTGATCGCATTCGATCATCGCATCAAGGAGTTCGAATCCCGTGGTGTACAGGTGATTGGCTGCTCGATCGATTCACAGTTTACCCACGCTGCATGGCGTAACACCCCGGTGAACGAGGGCGGCATCGGCGCGGTCGCCTACCCGCTGGTGGCCGATGTGAAACATGAAATCTGTCAGGCCTACGATGTCGAATTTGCCGATGCAGGCGTCGCCTTCCGCGGCTCATTCCTGATCGATAAGGATGGCATCGTGCAGCACCAGGTGGTCAACAACCTGCCGCTGGGCCGAAACGTGGATGAGATGCTGCGCATGATCGATGCGCTGCAGTTCACCGAAGAGCATGGTGAGGTCTGCCCTGCGGGCTGGAACAAGGGTGACAAGGGCATGATTCCGGATGCCAAAGGCGTTGCATCCTACCTGGCATCAGAAGCCGACAGACTCTGATCCCTCCACCTGTGCAAAAACAAAGGGCCGGTTTTCCGGCCCTTTATGTTTCATTGATAACTGCAAACACCTGCTATCAAGGCAATTTACCCTGATTGATCCAGCACGAAAAAGTCTCGATTTCGTGCGTCTCCAACCCCTGCCTGCAAATCATCTCACAGAGGATCGAGATAGCATTGGTCCTGACCGAATCGTAATCGAACAGATCGATTACCTCTCCGTTCGGAAACAGTCTGTGACCGACGGCCTCCAGTAGCGGCGCGATATGACCGGAAAAGGATAGCAGCGAATAACTCGCTCCCTCGCCACTGCTGTTTTGTATTTCTGATGGGGAAACTGACAACATCCTACTTCCTCCTAACCTGAAATAAGGAGACTAAAAGATATAGCGATTGATCTTTTTGCGTACCTGTCAGGTATGACAGGTTTTACGGGATATCAGAATGAACTGGCGGCACTCAGGTCAGGACAACGCATCGTGAATCTTGCAGATCAGACTGCCGATCGGGCGGGGCTTCGGCGGTAGTAAAGTCTGCTTGAGATAACCGGCCACGGCGGTGACCGGATCGGTTTCGGCGGTCAACGCCACCTTGATCCCCCGCTTCTCCATTTTGCCAATAAAACTCTTGCCGGCGCTGGCGCCTATCACCGCGCTGCATGCCGCCAGAGGATGCGGGGCATCATCCTTGTAGTGGTGAAAGAGCAGCTCTTTGGGCAGATGGATGCGCTCCAGCTCCCTGAATTCATCGCCCCCTTCATTCATACCAGCTTCGAAGACGACCCAGTCGGCGCACTTGCCGATATGACCGGCAACTTTCTCGCCATCACGGCTGGCCACGGCAATACGCATCTTTAGCTTCCGAACAGCGTCTTGATCCACTGCCGCTGGGCGGTGCGAACGCGAGGCTCAAGCAGGTGCTCGCGGATCGTGTCCGCAGCCTCCTCCAACGGCGCGATTCCTGCTTCGTGGATACGGTTACAGCGCAACAGGTGCAGGCCCACCGGCGATTCGATGATATGGCTGATCTCGCCTTCGCTCATGGCAAAAAGCATCCGATCCAGCTCGGGAAAAAGTTTCCCCCGCGGCAGTTTCCCCAAAAAACCGCCCTCGAGTGCGGTCGGGCATTCGGAGTGCTGCATCGCCAGTTCGGGAAAGCTCTCCGGCTTCTCCGAAAGCAGCCCGGCGATTTTTTTCAGCCGTGCCTTCGCCGCTTTCCGGCGGTTCTCGGGAAACTGGGGATTGATAGTAATAAGAATATGGCTCGCTTCGCGCAGCTCGGGGCGCTCGAACTTTGCCCGGTTTTCACCGTAGAACGATGTTATCTCTTCATCACTGACCGTGACCATGGAAGCCACCTTCTGCATCACCTTCTCCACCCGCAGCGAATCGCGCAGGGCGTTGGAGAGAGTCTCCTCCTCCATGCCGCTACGCTCGAGCTCCTCCAGATATTCGTCGTGACTTGAAAAACGCTCCTCAATCTCCTTTCTGGCTCTCTCCAGCTCCGCCTCATCGACAGGAACGCCAGCCGCCTCAGCCGATTCGAGAATCTTCCGCTGCATCAATGCCTCTTTCAGGGCCAGCTCCGCTGCCTGACCAGCCTCCTCATCACTCAAGTCGGCAGGCAGCTTCTCAAATAGCTGCGCTGCAGCATTGAGCAGCAGGTATGGATTCACCGATACACTCAATGGATTACCCTCTCGCAGCTTCGGCAAGCTTCTGCCGTTGCAGTTCGTTCAGATGCTCAAGATCGGCTTCAAGTGCGCTCTCCGGAACCTGTAGCGATCTGCCGGGGAATCGCACCTCATAGGCGACTCCGCCCGGCGCATCGCGCAGCACCTTCTCAACCTCGCCACTGGCACCCGCCTCGACAATCACTTCGCCATTGATACCGAGCGCCAGTTTGGCGATGACCCTGTCGCGATATTCGAAAAGGCTATCGACCCAGTGATCACTGGCTGCAATCAGCTCCTCTTCACGGCAGCCGATCACCCGATCCTGCTCAACAAAATGGACGGTGTAGATGATCTGATCCTGCAAGAATGTGCCGACATCACGTACATGGCCGATGCTGCCACGCCGGATCAACAGCTGGCCGGTCTCCAGCCCCGGATAGGTGCCGTCGTTGCGCACGTTGCGGGTAACGCGAACCTCATCGCCGAAATCGTACTTTGGCCTCATGGCAAAAAACCTCTATTTACCCAGCAACTGATCCACGGAGATAAACACCTCCTGCGGCTCATTCATGTGGAATACCTTGAACACCTTCTCCGTCTGCGCATCGGACTCGACAAAGTCGAGATAGGCTTTGGCCAGCAGCATTTTATGGCGAGTGTAGCGTTCGGATGTTTCCATCGATTCAAGCCCCGCCTCGGCAGAGAGGTAGTTATGGAAACGTTGCAGGATATGCAGACGATTCACATGCACCACGGACTGATCAAAGGGAATCTCGAAATATTCGAGAAAATCCTCGGCACTCACCAAGTCTTCCATATCCTCCTCAAAATGTTCCGAATCAAACTCTTCCATAGCAGCCTCCAAACTTTCTAACAAACCCTTCTGACAATTATGCCGCTTCCGGCTCCGCATTTTCGACAACTCTGATAATGGCTCGTGCGCCAAGCCGGTCTTCACTATCCATCTCGGCCACCTTCTGCAGCCGCATCAGCCCCTCTTCCCTGCGCCCCATGCGCAGGCAGATGAAGCCGGAACCTTTCAGTGCTAGCAGGTAGTAGCGCACCATCGTCATGTTCGCTTCGTTCGCCTTCAGTCTGGCCAGTGTCGCCTCGTGCCAGTGACCGAGAAACCCAAGCGAGATACCGGAATCCTCCAGCGTGCGCTCGGCAATCATCAGCGCTTCGGCCAGCCGATGCTTGTAGTAGTAATAGCGATAGAGCGCTACATGAATCACCGGATGATGCGGCTGGATCATGTAGGCACCGAGCAGCATAAACTCCGATTCAGGCCGGTGATAGAGCGATGCCGCCTGCGAAATCACCTGCTCCAGGCTCTCCGACAACGGCTGATCGAAATAGAGATCGTGATCGCTCATCTCCATCAGATCGATACCACCGACCGACATCAGGCTGCCCTTCCGCCAACGACTGCTGCATGTCTGTCGCAAAGCATCTCAGCACTGCAATCGCCGCAATCGCTCTCACGAACCACTCCAACCGTATCGCTACTCAGACGGGCAATCTCCGCCTCCATTTCCTCGATACGCTCCAGCAGGCAGCTCATGGCACGCCCCACCGGATCGGGAATCAGGTGATGATCCAGATCGATACCGAATGGATTGGGATGGCCCGCCTCTTTGAGCTTCACCACCTTGCCGGGAATACCGACCACCGTACAACTCTCCGGCACATCCTCGATCACCACCGAGTTGGCGCCGACACGTGCATGTTCGTGGACAGTAATCGGCCCGAGAATCTTCGCCCCTGCACCCACCATGACGCCATCACCCAGGGTCGGGTGGCGCTTGCCTTTGTTCCAGCTGGTACCGCCCAGTGTCACGCCGTGATAGAGGGTGACATCACGTCCGATCTCCGCGGTTTCGCCGATCACCACGCCTGCACCGTGATCAATGAAAAATCTACGGCCAATGGTGGCACCCGGATGAATGTCGATATTGGTGATAGCGCGTGTGGCAAACGAAATGAAGCGTGCTGTCAGTCGCCACTGCCGCAGCCAGAGCCGATTGGCAATACGGTGCAGAATCAGCGCATGCACGCCCGGATAGGTGAGCAGCACCTCCGCCCTGGTACGCGCTGCCGGATCGCGCTCGAACACGCATGCAACGTCTTCGCTGATCAATTTGAAGACACCCAGTCTTCTCTTCCTGACCGCCATCAGCATAGCTCCAGCGGTACCGATGTCTGTACCTGTTCGTAAAACCCAAGCAGCTCTTCAGCCGAGGGTGTCCGTTTTGACTGTGTGACAAAACGCCGAACCATGACCAGGAGCGACTCCGCCTCGTTATTGGAGAGATCAATGCCGATATTGTGGAAGGCGAGCATCAGCCCCTTGGAGCCGGAGTGCTTGCCCAGTACCAGTGCATGAGCGCGGCCAACCTCTGCCGGATCGAAACCCTGATAGTTGAGCGGATCCTTGAGCAGCCCGTCGACATGGATGCCCGCCTCATGGGTAAACACCCCTTCGCCAACCAGACTCTTCTGCCAGGAGAGCTTGCGCCCGGAAGCGGACTCGACCAGCGCGGAGAGTGCCGGAAAATCTTTCAGGGTAACGCCGCTGTCACGGCCATAGAGATGCTTGAGCCCCGCCACCACCTCTTCGAGCGCAGCATTGCCTGCCCGCTCACCAAGGCCGTTAACGGTGGTATTGATATGCGTGGCGCCGGAGATCGCAGCCGCCAGTGAGTTGGCTGTGGCCAGCCCCAGATCGTCATGCGCATGCATCTCGATCTCCAGATCGGAGTGCTCACGTAAGTATTTAATTCGTTCGGCCACACCGAACGGCTCCATGATGCCGACGGTATCGGCAAAGCGGAAACGGCGGGCGCCACTCGCAGCAGCCACCTCCATCACCTGCAATAGAAACTCAGGATCAGCCCGCGAGGCATCCTCGCCGCCGATGCAGACCTCCATACCCATATCCAGCGCCCGCTGCACATGGCGCGGCATTTCAGCGAGCAGAAATTCGCGGCTCTTGCCGATCTTTTTGCCGATCTGCTGGTCGGATACGGGAATGGAGAGATCGACCATATCAACATCAAGGCCTCTGCAGGCATCGAGATCGTTATCGCACATCCGGCACCAGACCAGCAGCCTTGAATTCAGCTTCAATGAGGCGAGGGCTTGAATCTCCTCGCGCTCCTCGCTGCCCATGGCGGGAATACCGACCTCCAGCTCAGGCACACCGAGTGCACTCAGGCTGCGGGCGATGGCGATCTTCTCATCAAGCGAGAAAGCGACACCGGCCGACTGTTCACCGTCGCGAAGCGTGGTGTCATCGATAATGATGCGGGCCTCTTCGGCGCTGTTCATTGCGGTTCCCATACCGTGGCATTGCAACCGCCATGCCACGAGTGAGCCCTTTTGTTTTCAATAACTTAGCAAAACATTGTCGCATCCCCAGAGCGACACATCCCGCCTTTTGTAGGCTTTGCGACAATGGCATCCGCGCCGATTACATCTATAGTCGCGCTGTATCAATAGAGGGAAGATATGAAAAAGCACCCAACAAAGGAGACAAGCCCTTTTCTCAAAAATCAGGAGTTAGCACCACGATGAAATTCATAGTTCGCGAGGCCACCATCGCCGACGCCAAAGCGGCCTGCGATGTCCTTCGCCGCTCAATTACCGAATGTTGTATCGAAGATCATCACAATGATCCGGAGGCGTTGTCCGCCTGGCTGAAAAACAAAACCCCTGAAAATATTTCAGCTTGGTTCGCAAACACCGGCAATTTCTCAATTGTCATTACGACGGCTGCTGAAATAATCGGTGTTGGGCTATTAACAGCCGAAGGAGAAATCGCCCTCTGCTATGTGCTCCCAGAGTTTCGTTTCAAAGGAAACGGCAAAGCTTTACTAAATGCTATGGAGGCGCATGCCATGCAATCCGCTCTTACCGAACTTCGTCTCAGCAGTACGGGTACAGCAAAGGCTTTTTACCTGCGCAACGGTTTTGCTCCTGTCGGCAAATCCAAAACGGAATTTGGTATTAAGGCATTTCCTCTCATCAAGCAGCTTTAAATCGGAGACAGTTTATTTAATTCTCCCCCTGATTTCTCTGGGAATTAAAGAGATTAAACCCCTTTTCTCATATGCATAAAGCAAAAGAAGGAGGGTCATCATGCAAACCTGAGAATCAGAGTATTCAAGGGAGCAGAATTCCGGGAACATAGTATTAATTCCTAAACGCCTTCGCCTCTGACTGACCTCAATAGTGATAGCGGCAGGAGATGATCGTCAGGCGTTCATCATCTACGGCATAAACGAGCCGGTTGGTTTCATCGATTCGGCGCGACCAAAAGCCGGAGAGATTCTCGCGCAGGGGTTCCGGTTTGCCGATACCCTCGAAGGGCGAACGCATCGTATCCTGAATCAGCCGATTGATGCGCTTGAGCGTTTTGCGGTCCTGCGCCTGCCACCATACGTAGTCGGACCACGCCTCGCCGGTCCAGCACAGCAATTTAATCATTCGACAGCGGCTGCTCGCTTACGTTGCCTTTGACATATTGATCGATGGATTTTTGCAGATGCGCCGCATTAGCCGGAGATTTCAGCAGATGCACCGTCTCCATCAGGCTGTTGAACGAATCCATGGACATCACCACGGTATCGGCCGCATCGCGGCGGTTGATCACCGTATAATCCGCATCTTCGACCACACGATCGAGAATCCGTTTCAGATTGTTCCGCGCCTCTGTGAAATTGACGACCTGCATATCGCATCTCCTGATCTGTACAACTTACTGTGCAAGTATGGACCAGCCACCATACATGTGCAACATATTGAACATGTTCCTTGGGCGTCTATGGTATCGGCCCGGCGACTTCCCTATCATCGCTTGCGAAATGAGAACCAAACTCCCCCATATCACTCTTGCAGCGCTACCGCTGCTGTTAACACCGGTTCTGTTTTTCATGCTGGCCGAAGGCTGGCTCAATCTGGGTGGCGGCGAAAAGGATATCCTTATCACCCTCCCCTGGCTGATCTGGTCACTGATCTTCTTCATCACCGCTCTGGTACTCATCGTCAAGGGGTGGGCGCTGCGGCGATGGATCGTGCGCTCCGGACTCGTATCGCTGGTCGTCATGCTGTTACTGTTTGTCATCGCCTATATCGCCAGCTAGGTGGGGGTGGCATGACTTTTCAGGATCGCCTCAAGGGCGCCGGAATCGCGCTGGCTCTGCTCATCGCCGGTTTCCCTGCCGCGATTGCCGTGACGATCTTCGCAGCTCCCTTCTGGCTCTGGTTCGAAGGGCTGACCGGAATCGAGGCCTACGGCCATTCGGGGCCAAGCGAGTGGTGTTATCTAGTCGACTACGGCCTGCTCGTTGCGATATCGGCCTTCATCTGGTCCCATATTCACCGCAAGCAAATGATGACAGCAACATATCCTGACTCCTTCGATGCCGTGTCGGAAAAACATGAATCCGGCGGGTTCGATGCACTTAATGAAAAGGAACAGGCCATTTATACGATCTGGTGGCTGGAAGCCGAGGTGAATAATGGCGGATTCCATCAATACTTCTGGAATTCGGCAGGAGACCATGCCGATACCGCGCTGCAATCGTTGAAAAATATTGGTGCTTCAAAAACAGCCTCGCTGCTCGAGCAGGCGATAAAAATTGCGTTTGGCGGCAACCTGCCGTCATCCCGTGAAGAGAGGCAGAAGCAACTGGAGATCGACGAAGGCGCCAAAATGGAAAAGCTCGAAGAGCTGGATTCAGAGTTTTACGAATATTCCGAAGATTTCTACAAAATTCTCGATGCGTATGTAGCAATGCCGTATGTGAAATAAAAAGGGCCGGGCGAAATGCCCGGCCCCTTCGCCTGTGTACTATCGAGAGGAGGATTTTTTCAGGCGTAAGTCGGTGCGAAGAGCTTCTCCGGATCCTCAATCGGACCATCTTCGCCCCAGTAGGGTGAGAGCTTGCGAAGCTGTGCAACAATTGGAGGTACCGCCTCGATGACGCGCTCGATCTCTTCCATGGTGTTGTAGCAGGAGAGCGAGAAGCGAATGGTGCCGTGGGCGGCGGTGTAGGGAATCTGCATCGCCATCATCACATGCGATGGTTCAAGCGAGCCCGAGGTACAGGCCGAGCCGGATGAGGCAGCGATACCGGATTTATTGAGCAGCATCAGAATCGCTTCGCCCTCGATATATTCAAAGGCGATGTTGCAGGTGTTGGGCAGACGGTTCTCGACGTCACCGGTCGGGAATGCGTGCGGTACAGCAGCCAGGATTCCCTCCTGCAGGCGATCGCGCATCGCTTTTACCTCAGTGTTCTCATACACCATCTTCCCGGCAGCCAGTTCGCACGCCTTGCCGAGACCGATGATCGAGGCGACGTTCTCGGTGCCGGCACGACGACCGCGCTCCTGATGACCGCCACGCAAGAGCGGACGGAAGCGGGTGCCGCGTCTGAGATAAAGTACTCCCACCCCTTTCGGCGCATGCAGTTTATGGCCGGAGAGCGACAGCATATCGATATCGCTGTTTTTCAAATCCATCGGAATCTTGCCGACCGCCTGCACCGCATCGGTGTGGAACATGACACCGGCATCGGATGCCATGGTCGCCATCTCCTCGACCGGAAAGATGGTGCCGGTCTCGTTGTTGGCCCACATCACCGAGACGATGGCGATCTCACTTCCGTGCTCGACGAGCACGCCGGCATACTCGTCCAGATCGAGGCGCCCCTGCTTGTCCACCTTCAGGCGGTGGATGGTGTGGCCGTCCTTCTCCAGATAGTCGCACAGGGAGAGTACCGCCGGATGCTCAACCACGGTGGTGACGATATGTTTGCGCTCGGGCTGCGCCTTCAGCGCCGAGAGGATGGCGGTGGAGTCGGACTCGGTGCCGCAGGAGGTGAAGACGATCTCCGAATCGTGCTCGGCACCGAGCAGGTTCTGCACCTGCTGGCGTGCAGCCTTCAGGGCACGGCCCACCTTATTGCCGAAGCTATGGATCGATGAGGGGTTACCGAACTGCTCGGTAAAATAGGGAAGCATCACCTCCACCACCGCGGGATCGACCATGGTGGTGGCATTGTTATCGAGATAGACGTCCTTCAATTCTGTTGCCTGTTCCGTTGATTGTTCCCTTGTGGCACTCATGCTGCCACCTCCGGCTGCACCAGCGGCGCCTTGGCAGGAACCGGTACGACACGGATAAACTCGCCGAGATCCTCGATCATCTGTTGCTGAATACCGCTGACGGTCAAGGATGCCATCTGGCAACCGGAGCAGGCGCCAACCAGATTGATGAAGACGGTATCGCCATCGACATCGACCAGTGTCACATCACCGCGGTCGCGTTGCAGTTGCGGACGCACCATTTCGATCACCCGCTCGATACGCTTGATACGTTCGATATTGCTCATGCCGCCACCCGGCATTTTCGGTGTTTTCGCCTCATGCAGCTTCTTGCGTGATGCCTGTGCCGCGAAGGCTTCGCCCGTCTCGGCCAGCACCTTGGTCAGAATCTCTTCGATACCCTCGTGGCAGGCCGAACAGCCGCCGCCCGCCTTGGTGTAGTTGGTCACATCCTCGACCGTTCTCAGATTGTTGGCGCGTATGGTATCCTCGATCATCACCGCATCGACAGCGAAGCATTTGCAGATCAGTGCTCCCTCTTCGTGATCGTCCTTCCACACCTCGCCGCGATAGTTGGCCACGGCGGCTTGCAGCGCCTCGCGCCCCATCACCGAACAGTGCATCTTCTCCGGCGGCAGGCCGTCGAGTTCGTTGGCGATATCCTGATTGGTCACCAGTAGCGCCTCATCGAGCGTCTTGCCCTTGATGATCTCGGTCAGCACGGAGGAAGAGGCGATGGCCGAGCCACAACCGAAGGTCTGAAAAGCGGCATCGGTGATGGTTTCGGTCGCTTCATCGACCTTCAAAGTGAGACGCAGTGCATCACCGCATTGAATCGAGCCGACATCCCCAACGGCATCGGCATCCTCCATGGCACGCGCGTTTTTGGGATTGAAAAAATGCTCTTTTACCGTATCTGAATAGTCCCACATGGAAGACCTCCGTTAGATTTTTTTAGCGGCAGCCATATCGAGCTGCATTCATTTGAATAAACCGGTTTCCGGCAGGAAGCCGGATAACAATTTCTCAACAAGAAAACGACTTGCCGCAGGAGCAGCCGTTCTTGGCATTGGGGTTGGAGAACTTGAAACCGGAACCTTCGAATGACTCGACGAAATCGATGGTGACTCCGTCAACCAGCGTCGCACTCTCAGGATCGACGAAGACCTGCACACCGTTGCAGTCGAGCACCATGTCGTTTCCGACGGAAGCTTCCTCCAGCCGCATGCCGTACTGCATGCCGGAGCAGCCACCATCCTGAACCATGATACGCAGGCCGGTGAGAGGTTTGTCGGCTCCGTTGATAAACTTCTGTACTGCGCCGACGGCGCTATCGGTCAATGTGATCATGGCTCTTCTCCTTACGCATCGGCCTGGGTTGAAACGGTTGGCCGATGGTTTGCGTTATCGTTACAGCATGATCCAACGCAAAGGCAGTGCCACTGATAAATAGAAGACTTAACCAACTGATAAATAAGGACTATTTACTTCCAATTGTCGGCTTTCTGATAGTCGCAAACAGCACCACGCCCCAGCTTTTGTCGGATTTGCTACATGATGAGATGCACATAAGGAGAGACCCATGATGATCGAACAACTTCAACCCGGCGACATGATCTACGCCGCCACCGATATTCTGAACGACGGCTCCATTCCCGATCTGGCAGAGGGCGAACTGATTGCGGCAGCAGGATGCCGTGGCGTACTGATCAACACAGGTCATCTGGAGGAGGATGAGACGAAACAGATCTACCTTGTCCGCTTCGATGGTGCAGAGGGTGAGCTGTTACCTCCGGTTGGATGCTGGCCCCAAGAGTTAACAAGCGAGCTAAGCGCCGAAGCAAAGAGTAAACCGTGAGACACGAACCGACCGCAACCGAACTTGCCTGTCTCGACGATCTGGAGCCGGACGAAAGGCTCCACTACTTCATCACCCGCACTATGGAGAGCGAGGAGGTGTGGCGGCTCTGCGACGCCGATGACTGGGTAAGCCGTGAAGTGGAGGGAACCACCGTCATGCCGCTCTGGCCCTATCGAGGGCTGGCCGAACCGTTTGCCAAAGCAGGTGAGGCTGCCGATGCAGTATCGCTGGAGTATTTCGTCTACCACGAGCTGGCCGAACTGGCGGCCGAGGGGGTACAGGTCGAGATCTTTCCCGGCAAGGCAAAGGGGGTGCAGATGGGTGCAGCGATGCTGTTTCGCATCTTTGATGGAAAAATGGACGAAGAACAGTATTTTATCGAGGGGTGAACAACCCGGAGCAAGGAGAAGGAACGTGACGAAAACCATCAGGAAGATAGCCAACAGGATTCAACAGGGCGAAATCACGATCCGCAATGCAACCACGGCCGACCTTGGAGGCATGACTTCACTGCTGGGTGAACTGTTCTCGATCGAAAGCGACTTCACACCCGATGTCAGAAGGCAGCGGCAAGGCCTGGCAAGCCTGATGGCCACCAAGGATGCAACCCTGCTCGTTGCCGTTGAAAAGAAGCAGATCGTTGGCATGTGCACACTGCAACCGCTGATCTCCACAGCAGAAGGAGGAACCGTTGGCATGGTTGAGGATCTGGTGGTCTCGGAGAAGCGTCGCGGTCGCGGCATCGGCGCCATGCTGCTCACCCGGATCGAGGAGATCGCCCGCGAGCGGCAGATGAGTCGCCTGCAACTGCTCACCGATCTGGATAACGAGCAGGCTCTCGAGTTCTACAACAAACATCAGTGGGAACGGCTGAACCTGATCGCCATGCGCAGGAAGTTCGGCTGAGCATCTGACCTTCCCATACATCCGACACGCTGCATCCGATATACTCCGGAAAAGAGCTTGCATCTCACGTTACGTCAGGGAATAGCGTACCGCCTGTCCAACATCGACGGAGGAGATCAATGGCGTGGAAAATCGGTGACATCAGCAGCAGAACCGGCCTGACCGCAAGAACGCTGCACTTCTATGAGGAGCAGGGGCTGATCGGTCCCGTTTCGAGAAATGCCGCGGGACACCGGCTTTATGGCCGAAACGATCTGCTGCGTTTGCAGCATATCAAAACACTTCGGGCTCTGGGGCTTCCTCTCTCGGAGATGAAGCCGCTGCTCGATGACGCAGGCCGGCTTCTGCCACAACTCAGGCAGCAACTGCTGCACCTGAGCCGCCAGCGTGAATCGATTCAAAACATTGAGGCGCGAATCTCCAGATTGATCGACGAACTGGAGAGCAGCGCCGCACCCTCCGATGATCTGGATGAACTGATATTTCAAACCCTGGAGAGTATGAGTATGTACGAGAAATATTTTAATCAGACAGAAATCAATGCCATGCACAGCCACAGCCATGATGAAACTGGTAACAGTGAAGAGGCATGGAACCGCTGGCTGGAACAGATGCAGGCAGCCTTTGCCGACGGTGCCGATCCGCAATCTGCAAAGGTACAGGCATTGATGGGGCACTGGCATGAGATGGTCGCGCATATCACCGGCAACGATGCCGATCGTTTGCAGGCGTGGAACGATCTGTTTCATAACGAGCCTCAGGCCCGAAAGGATCATGGCATCAGCGACGAACTCTTCGCCTTTATGGCAAAAGCTGCGGGCGGCCATTGAGGCAATACCGCTAATCCGGTTCCCCTGAAGCGACAAAGCCGGCCAAAGGCCGGCTTTGTCAGTTAACGAAGAGAAAAAAATGGTTTCGTAAATCTGGTTGGTGGTTTTGATCGATGTCGTTAGTGAGACGCCACCTGCTCTCCGACCCCTGCTCCCTTCGGCAAATCGAGGATACAGAAAGAGTAGCCCGGAATTTTCGTCGCAAAGCCGTGGATGCTCGCTACCCTGACATGCCCCGCTACCGGGTTCTGCCCGGGCATCTGCGCATTATCTCCCATATCGGTCAACGCGGGCCTGCTGATGCATTGCAGCGTGGCTTGCTCCGGCTTCTGATGTTCAGAAGCGTTCGCCAGCAGTTTGCCGAAATCGATTCGAACCTCATGCTCACCAACATTGCTCAGCAGGATGTGCCGGACGTGTTTCGAATCTCCGAGGCCGATGCTGCGCAGCACCGGATATTGGAGATCGATGCGCCTGTCGCGCCCCATGCGGAAATGGCGCATATCGTTGTGCGACAAGCGTAACGGGATCACCTGCCCGGAATCCCTGATCGCACGGCCGATGAGCCGGAAAGGGTAGTAGAGACTGGTACGCAGGATGCAGCGCTGCCGGTCGTTGCAGCTTTCCGGCAGAGGGTGCTCTGCCTGCAGCTGCTTCGACGCATGTTGCCAGAGGAATTTGGCATCGAAGAAGAGTGCAGGCCAGCGGCCGGACGAGGCTAGGTGGTGATACATGGTCGTTTTGATGTTGGGATAGGCGAGCAGATGGATGAGCATATCACCCACGAACAACGCGTTCAGATGGGTGTCGTTGGCCTGCTTGAAATGATAACCCATGAAATTCCATTCGGTCATCCACATCGGTCGCGAACCAAAAAACCCGGCGTAATAACGCATCTCTCTGTCGGTCGTTTCGTTGGCCATCGCCAGGGTGTAATCGGCAAGCCTCGCAGGCTTTATCTGCTCCCTCTTCGGGAAGCCGAAATAGTGGTGCACCACATAGGCATCGTAAAAATGTTCGCCAGCCAGAGCCCGGTTCCAGGCGTGGTTAAACGCTTTGGCTTCAGCCGAACCCATCAATGGATCGGGCGTGGCAATCACGGCGATCTTCGCACCGGGATCGACCTTTCGAATCGCCGCAACATGCTGTTTCGCAACCCGCAGGTAACTTGCGACATCAGGAAACCTGTCCCGGTAAACGGGAAAATAGAGTTCGTTGCCGAGCTCCCAGCCGGCCACCTTGTAGCCTTTATCTTTTGCATGGCGCACCCATGCAGCACTCTCTTCCGGGCTGCCCGTGTAGAGATTCAGGGTGACATAGGCACGGCTGCCGCTGTGTTGGCAGGCGCGCATGAAATCATCGAAGCTCAGTCCGCCCGGAATAGCGGCGAGGCGTTTGTAGATGAGGGTCATGTTGCCTTGCAGCTTTTGGTTGGCGCTGCGCACTTCGTCCGGGCCGATGTTGCCCGTTTTCCAGTGAAAGAAATTGGCCTCGGTGCCGCCGGGGAAACGCATCGCCTGTGGCGATATGTGTTTGAGTTGTTCGCGGTATTCAGGATCGGAAAAAGTGAAGTTGCCGCGCCCCAGTGCCTCGTTGAATCCGAAAAAGTCGGGCGACAGGGCATACGAATCCCCTGCCCGGCTCAGCTCAATTGAGGGGAGCGAGTCCGCCGCCCATGCAGCGGGAACCAACAGCAATCCCGGCCCGCAAAGCAGCAGCGCTGCAAGGCTGCGGAGCCGTGTTCCGGTCATTTGCAGAATATTCACTTCGAGACATTGAAACCTAATTGTCATGTCGGTTCAAGAAAGCATTGCCGACAGTGGAGTGATGAATGTTTTCAAGGCAATGTTGCGAACATGGCTCGAGTTGCACGCATGCCGGGTCGGAATGGTTTACCATAAGGGGTGAGCGTTCGGCGCCAGATGCGAGGCACGCATGGAGGTGATGCATATGAAAAACATTAAGATGTTCGTGATCGGTCTGATTCTGGGAATCGTGGTTGCCTTCCCTCTCGGCATTAATTTCGGTCGTGATTTACCGTTGTTGAGCAACCCCTTTAAGAATCCGACGATGCAGGAGCGGGCTCAGCAGAAGGCAGGGCAACTGCTGGAAAATACCAAAGAGGCCATCCACAAAGCGACCGAACCCGCGAAGAAGTAATGGATGAATCGAAAGGGGATCGTGCCCTTCCGAACTCCTATACGCAGACGTTAAAGGTTTCGGGGAACTGTCGGGCCCGGGGCTAAGCGGTAGCCTGCTCTTCGTTTGCCCGGAGCAGCTGTTTGGCCACCTGGCGGCAGCTGCTCAGAAGTTTTTCCGTCGTCTCCGCGCTGTCCAGGGCGCGACTAATGGCGACACCGCCGATCAGCAGCGCGGAAACGGCCATGGCGACATCGTTCTTCTCTTCCTCACGGAAATTCCCCATCCGGGAGGAGAAGGCCTGCACTAACCCGTTGTAGACCCGTCCGTAGGCCTTGCGGGCATGGCTTTGGCGATTGCCGATATCGGTCGCCAGGAATGCCAGCGGGCATGGGATATCCGCATTTTCGATATGCTCGGAGTTGAGATAGCCGTCCACAACGGTATTGAGCCAGTGGGCCGTGTCGTCCATCGGCGGCAGGGTGGCGATAGGGCTTCTGAGCGCGGCATTGAATACGGCCTTGGCATACACCTCGGCCTTGTCGCTGAAGTGGTGGTAGAAGGCGCCGCGGGTCAGTCCCGCATCCTGCATGAGATCGTCGATGGAGACGGCATCGTAGCCTTTGCGCGGAAACAGCCGGCTGGCGCTATCCAGAATGCGCTGCTTCGTTTTTTGCGTGTGTTCCTTGCTGTATGGCATGGCGTAACTCCCGGCCCTGTTCCGGCCTGTCGTCATGATCTGAATTATGACCTTGATCATAAATAGTGCGTTTCTAACGTTGCCGCAGGTTTGAAACAAGCCGAATAAAAAAATGTTCAACAGGAGCCGCTATGGAAATCAAACAGGGAAATCATTTTTCGAGTCTGGATTTGGGCGATCTGAAAGACCTGATGCAGTACAGCTTCAAACATCCACTGCTGCCTGCCCCCGTGGAGGGTAAAAAGTTTTTGCGCGACGATCTTTCGCTGACCGGTATGGAGGTATCGCTACAGAAACTGGCACCGCGTACGCCCATACCGTTTTATCATCAGCATAAGGAGAACGAGGAGCTTTACCTCTTCCTTAAGGGCAGCGGCGAATTCCAGATCGATGGAGAGATCGTGCCCATCCGGGAGGGAACGGCGATACGGGTGGCCCCGTCGGGTGTTCGGACCTGGCGCAACACTTCAGACGAGCCGTTGTATTACATCGTCGTCCAGGCGAAGGTGAACAGCATCGCCGGTTCAGATACCTCCGATGGTTTGCGTGTGAAAGAGAGAGTCAGCTGGCCGGATTAACACTCAGCTTTACCGCACGTCATCAGGTTAATTTCGGCAGGATTTGCGAGAGCCAGCTATCCAGGCGCTCCTCGGTCAGCATGGCTTGCGTGTTCTGATCGATAATGAGCCCCACGAAACGATTGTCGACCACTGCCAGCGAGTGCTCGAACGCGTAGCCGTCGGTCGGCCAGTCGCCGATGATGGTTGCACCCCGCTCCTTGAAAAAGGCGTAGAGGTGATAGATGGCGCTGGCGAAGCGGTCGGCGTATTTCTCCTGATTACCGAGGCCGTAGAGGGCGATGGTTTTGCCGGCGAAGTCTGCATCGGCAAGTTTGGGCAGAAACTCCTCCCAGCTCGCATCCGGGTTTCCGGCCGAGTGGCCGGGCAGCTGGTTTATGCCGTAGCTGGGGGTGCCGAGGATCAGGCTGTCGTATTGCAACATGTCGCCCGGCTCGATGCGGTTGATGTTCACGGGCTTCGCTGCAATGTCTCCGAACCGGGCACCGATCTTTTTAGCGATTTTCTTCGCAATCAGCCGTGTCGTGCCGGTATCCGTTCCAAAAAATATTCCGATCTGTGCCATCGCCTGCTCCTTGTGGGTTGATGGGCTGTTCCAGCAAGGATGGCACCATCGGCGCAGCCGTTGCGCTTACAGGGATGTGCGATGTTGCGAATGAGCCGATTGTCGCAATACCGACACTGCGGCCAGCTGCAAACCGGGCGGTTCCGGCTTAGATAAAAAAGGGTGGCGTTCTTTTTTTCGGATCTCTTTAAAGTCGCTTCGAAAGCTGCGACAGCATCGAGCGCATCAGGGCGCGGCTATAGATGCGGTGGAATCCGAGCAGCGCATGGAATCCGAATCCGAACGATTTGCGCCCGGAGGCCGAGGCGCCGATGGGAACGACAGCCGAGCCGAAATAGAGGCGCGTTCCGTAGCCATCGTCCGTCGGTTCACTCATCAGCCACGAGCGGGTCCGGCCCAGGTGATCGCAGAGCAGCAGTTGATTCTGCGTGCGCCCTTCCACGTTCCAGGCCGAAAAGGTTTCCGTCTCGCCCTCGGCCAGTTGCCTGGCCTGTTCGTCGCTCGAGGGCCTTCTTGCAACGATTGCCAGAATGGCCCGCTCCAGCCTGAACAGCCTTGAGGTGTAGAAGGCCTGCACGTATTCGCTTTGGGAGATGCGGCGTGGCAGCTCCATGTAGTAGCAATCGGTATAGGCTTCCTGCTGCTCGTAGTGCTTCAGCAACGCTTCGTCCGGCAATTTTCCAGCCTGAATATCGATCATCTGATCTCCCTTGTGCTCATGATTTTGCATAAGTGGCACCCGCCACTCGGCTCTCTCAGTATATTCCGGGAATCAAACGATAGCGCACGCGTCCAGTATAGTCCCGATAGCCCGGCAACTCTTCCTGCAGAGTCCGGTCTTCAAGTGCGGTTCGAATCACCGCGATGATCGATGCCGCCGCCGCAGGAATCAGTGTCCATACCGAGCCAAGGGCAAGCACGATACCGAACAGGGCAAGAACATTTCCGGCATAGCCCGGATGGCGCACAAACCGGTACGGGCCGGTGCTGCACACCACATGCCCACGATCTGTCTGAATGCGCACCACGCTGGAGAAAAAGCGATTCTCGGCCACGGCCCATGCCGCGAAAGTATATCCAAGAACAATCAGAATGAAGCCGGTCACGATGAGCCATAGCGGAAATTCAGGTGTCCAGCGATAGCGGTGATCAAGACCTGCGACGATCACCATGGGATAGCCGATACTCACCGCCATCAATGGCGCAAGCAGTTTGTCCCAGGCTTTGGCGTTCCGGAGATTTTCGACATTCTGCCGTTCGGCTGTCAGGCCGGGATGTCGGCTCTCCGCCCAGGTGCGCCCGCCGATTCCGGCGGCCATGATCAGTATCGAATATATCCACGCCTGCCACCAGCCGGGCTCCCCGCCGCACACAAATAAAATTAGCGGGATCAGGAGATACACCACAATCAGTCTGATCCACTGGCGGGGGGATACCGTTTGGGCTGCCTCTTCATATTGCATATAAAAAGAATAGCAAAGATGAAGTGTGTGCATCATTCAACACTCTAGAGAAAGGGCCCTGCCACCTTTATCGGAAATTAAGCACCGTGTCTCAGGAATGGTCTATATTCATTGCTCGGGAGGTGTTCAATGGAGATCACTGTTAAGTTTTATCTGCCTAAAGGCCTGAAAGGGAAAAAGAAGACGAACATAAAGCGCTGGAAGAAAGCAATCGAATGGTGGGTTAAAAAACTCAAGAAAAAATGCGATGGCCTGACGCTGAAGATTAAATACGAGGATACGGACACGACTTCGCTTCCCGAAGGAAAAACCTGGTATGCCACAGAAAATGCGAAAGTTAAAAAAGAGGGGAAAACGCTGGTTGGCAGAAAAACACTGTTTAAGTATTTGGGAGATGAAACCGATCCGAAGTGTTTCAGAATATGCCTGTTTGAAAAGGTGATCTCCAAACCTCAGCACGAAAACGGATCGGGCTCTATCCCCGGCAAATTCGAGCCGCCCAACACGCTTGCGGCGAAGAAGAAAACAAAAACCGCAGACAGGCGGCACGAAATTGGTCATCTGTTTGGATTGGAAGATGGTGATGGCGGCATTATGGACAAGGTGTTCCCCAAAAAGGGACAGCATAAAGATGCGCATTACGGTCCCAAAGAGTATTGGGGGCGTGATTGGTGCAGCAAGATAAAGGGTCACTTAGGACTGTGAGTTCCCGGCAAATGAAAGAGAAGTTCGAGAGCAGGGTGTCGAAGAAAGCAGAATGACAGCTTGCTCCAGCAACAATTCAAATCAATCGAGTCTGACCCCATTGATTGTGCATTGATTGTGAGCAGCAATTCAACATTCAAGACCTGACCTAATGGCTCTTTTCATATAGGATAAAGTCCTTATGGCAGAAGATAAAAGCGAATCGATATCACCCACGGTGAATAAGGTACTCGATGAGTATATCGCTGTTCTGCATGCGGACGAAAAGATCGATAACGAAGCTGTGGACCAGCTTGATGTACTCTTGCGAAAGGGCAAAGTTCCTAAATTCGACGATATTGATGCGGCATTGTTCCCACCACCCAGAGGAGACAAGTCGTGATCCGCATCAAAACTATCCATATCGAAGAGTTCCGCGGTATTCGTGACCTTACTCTTGACCTGAGTGGCAAAAACTTTGGGATTTGCGGCTCAAATGGTACCGGCAAAAGCGGCGTGGTTGATGCCATCGAATTCTGTCTCACGGGCAACATCACTAGGTTGTCGGGAGAAGGCCAAGGCGAACTCAGTGTGAAAGGCCATGCTCCACACGTCGATCACCGTGCGAATCCAGACAGGGCCAAGGTTACGATTACTGCTACTGTGCCGTCACTTGGCAAGGAAGTTACGGTCACTCGCTCGGTTAAGGCCCCACGCATTGCGACTATCGAGCCCTCTGATCCAGAAGTTCAGACAATCATCGAAGAATTGCAAACGCATCCGGAGTTTGCACTATCGCGTCGAGAGATTGCGAAATACATCATAACTCCGCCCGCGCAACGGTCCACCGACGTTCAAACTCTACTGCGCCTTGATTACATCGGGGATTTACGCAAGTCGCTGTTGACTTATGCGAACAGATGCAAGCGCGAAGCCGAGGAGGCCGAACGCGCGCAAGCCCATGCCGAAAGTGAGTTAAAAACTGCTCTCGGCGTTTCCACTTTTGACATCATGGATATGCTGGAAAAGGTAAACGAGCAGCGCAGCGTTCTCGGTTTGTCTGCACTTACGGAGCTAACCCCGCAAACGTCTTTCAAGGGGGGCGCGCCGGAAGATGACAACGATGCCAGGAAGCCCGGCTTTGCGAAGGATGTGGCTCTTGCCGACCTCACGGCGCTATCCAAAGTTATCCATTCTGGCGAGCCGGATGATCTAAAAGCGCACAGGGAAAGCGCGCTCACGTCCTTGAAGAAGCTGAAAGAAGATGAAAAGGCGCTATTGCTTGCACGGGCGCATGGCTTTATCACGACCGGCCTTGATCTTGTTACCGAAGATGCCTGTCCTCTTTGCGACAAGCCTTGGGACGCCGATGAACTGCGCGACCATCTCAAGGCGAAGCTCCTGAGCGCCGAAGAGATTGGGACTTTGCTCAAAAAACTCGGCAGTGTGAATCGTGCAATTATTGATGGCATTGCAGTCCGTGCGGCGGGAGTCCGCAAAGCGGCTGGTTATGCTGCAACGCTTGATCCAGTTGTCTCACGCGCTGAATTGGATGCCTATGTTGAAGCTCTTGACGATGCGATTGCCGCGCTCAAGGCGTTCGAGAATGATCGTTCCCAGATTGAAAATGCCATTAACGCGCTGGAAGCCAAATGGTGGGAAGTTCCAGGAGTCGCGCAGATGCGGCTGGATGAGACAGAGGAAGGCATCAAAGCTTTGCCCGACAGTTCGGCCAAGGGTAAGGCCGTTGAATTTTTGGCTGTCCTTCAGGATCGCTATGAGAGGCTCCTTGCAACGAGCAAGACTGCCAAATCTCTGGTCGCGCGGAATGCAGCAGCGCAAAGGGTCTATGACCACTACAACACCGTATCCAACACGGTCCTCGAAGACATCTACGATGCCGTCGCCAAGGAATTTACGGAATTCTATAAGGCAATCAACGACGATGAAGGCAAATTCGTCGGCGAGTTGAAGGCAGAGCCAGCCAAACTCAGTTTTAACGTCGATTTCTATGGCCGAGGGACATTCCCGCCCGGTGCCTATCATAGCGAAGGGCATCAGGACGGCATGGGCTTGTGCCTTTATCTAGCTCTGATGAAGCACACGCTCGGCGATAAATTCACCTTTGCGGTGCTCGATGATGTACTGATGTCCGTCGATACCGGCCATCGGCGCGAAGTGTGCCGCTTGCTCAAGACAAAGTTCCCAAACACCCAGTTCGTCCTGACTACCCATGACCGAGTATGGCTGCAATACATGAAGACCGAGGGCCTGATTCAGAACGGGCAGTTTTTCGGTGGCTGGAATATCGAGACAGGGCCTCGTATCTGGGATGACACAGACATCTGGGCCGAAATCCAAGAAGCTCTCGATAAAGATGATGTGCCGCGTGCTGCCGCACTATTGCGGCGCTATCTCGAATATATCTCCGCAGTTCTCGCTGACAATTTGCGGGCACAGGTCGACTATCGAGGCGACGCCAGCTATGACCTCGGCGACTTGCTCCCACCAACACTCAACCGGTGGAAGGATCGGCTGAAAAAAGGCATTAAGTCGGCAGAACATTGGGGACACAGTGATATTAAAGCAACGTTAGAGGCACAACTTGCTGAGGCAGATACACTGATTCAACAGAGCAGCGCCGAGCAGTGGGCGATCAATAAGTCGGTGCATTTCAACGAGTGGGGAAATTTCACGAAAACCGAATTCAAGGAAGTCGCTGATGCATTCAAAGCGTTGCTCGATCATATCCGCTGCCAGAGCGCGAAGTGTGGTGGCTATCCCTATCTTACCCCACGTAAAGGCGCGCCGGAACAGCTTCGATGCAGCTGTGGAACCATCAATATCAATCTTAAAACTAGATAGAATGTAAAAACTTTGGGGTCAAGTCTTGCAATCATGCATTCTCCTCCCGGCCCGCAACCAACATCACGCAGCCAGTGGTGTGATGTCATGCTCGATTTCGCTGGCCTTTTCAGCCTTGGTGACTTTCAGGTCGTAGGCGGTTTGAAGGTTGAGCCAGAACTCCGGGGTGTTGTTAAAGAAGCGGGCAAGGCGAAGGGCGGTGTCCACACTGATGCTGCGCTTCTCACGTACCAGGTCGTTGATACGCGGTGCAGGCACCCTCAGGCGAATCGCCAACGTGTAAAAACTTTGGGGTCAAGTCTTGCAATCATGCATTCTCCTCCCGGCCCGCAACCAACATCACGCAGCCAGCGGCGTGATGTCATGCTCGATTTCGCTGGCCTTTTCAGCCTTGGTGACTTTCAGGTCGTAGGCGGTTTGAAGGTTGAGCCAGAACTCCGGGGTGTTGTTAAAGAAGCGGGCAAGGCGAAGGGCGGTATCCACACTGATGCTGCGCTTCTCGCGTACCAGGTCGTTAATACGTGGTGCAGGCACCCTCAGGCGAATCGCCAGCGCATTGGCAGACATCTCCAGCGGAGCCAGGAACTCCTCTCGCAGAATCTCACCCGGATGAATCGAGCGCATACCGTTTGTCATTTTGTCTGTAGCCATCTCAACAACTCCTTAGTGATCAGGAAATATAGAGTGCTCGAAGTTTGCGTTGCCGTCTCTGCCAGCGTTTCATTGAGCAGTGCCTAGTCTCCTTTATGCAGCAAGTTTCCATCCGTCTTCTGTTTCTTCCAATTTAATCGTTGCTTGATGAATGTCGCGATTAAGCTTCGAAATGTTTTCCAAGAGCTCTCCAAGCGGGCTACAGTCATTGATGCTTTCCATATAGAGCTGACGAATAACTGCAGCAGCAGGACCAGTCACAGCGGTTCGCCCTGACTCCCAGTTCCTTAAAGTGCTTTCGGATACATCCATAAGGTCCGCTAACAGCTTCTGAGTCAAATCAAGTTCGATCCGAATGAATCGGAACTCTGGACCGGAAATGTTGCGATTCGACTGAACAATGTTAGAAGCAATTAAACGGTGAAGCCCATCCAGATCGTGAATGGCAACAAATTCCCCTTCCTGTGTTTTTCTAACAGTATATCCGTTTGCCAAGTAAATATTGTCGAGCCCACTATCGACATAATGATACATTTTCATCTCCTAGAATACCGTTACTACAATTATATAATCGCCTTTCTCATCTTTATCTAAAGCGGCAGCCACATTGATTTGATCGCCCGCCACCACTGTTCGCATAGTAAACTTATAGTTCCCATGTATCTGATCCCAACAAGGAGGCTCTGAGAAAAAACCAACTCGAAGGCACATTAAAATTTGCTTTCGAGTAATTGATCGTTCTTGCTTTCTTTTATCCGCATGACCTCTTTTACGGATAAATACTCTACCAGAATCTTCTGCCACCTTTGTGATTCTGACTTTGGCATCTTTTTCCGAAAGCCTCATTGGGATTACTTTCGCCATGCGTCAATTATTGACGGTCTTGTCAATAGGGTCAAGTGCAGTGATTTCGGGTACATGGACCAATCTGACATCGAACTACCAATGCGAGGATTTTCAGTCCTCCGCTCTATTGGAATCGATTACGTTGCCGTTTCTGCCAGGGTTTCGTTGAGTAATGATTGAACTGCGCCATAGCAGGCGCCGCAACCGCGGCCGGCGCGCGTTTCGGCCATCACCCTTCCATGATCATCGTGTAGGCAGAGCGAAGCAACTCCAACTCGACCGGATTCATGCCGCGTGTCTGGGTGAGGGAAATAAATGAGGCCCCCGCCGCTTCGGCCTCGGCAAATGGCGGGTCGATGGTTTTGAAGCGGAACAGATAGACCCGGATAACCCTGCCCGGAACCTCGATCAGCTCCTGATAATCGGACTCGACCTCAATATCCCCTCTCTCAAGCCCAAGCCAGCGCTCCAGCTCTGAGGCGATTGAGCCCGGATGCGGCAGCACTGAATCACTGTTATCGATCTCGCCTGTCACCACGCGGCTCAGCTTTGGCAATGGATGACCAATCATCACAGCGCCATCATCCAGCCTGAAGAAGCGGGTCATCGCGCTGGTGGACTGCTTGTGATAGAGAATAACCGATGCCGCATCCATCAAATGGGAAGGTTTAAATGCCATTTTGTCTGCTCCTCCCGAACTACAGCGCCGGGAGCAGACGTACTTCATGCTTCAGCTGACCGGGACGCCCCCAAACCTCAATCGCTTCGACAAAATGCTCACTCCGGGCCGGGTGAGGCTGCAGCACATCCTTTTCAGCAAACAGCGAACCGTTTGCATAACGAATAAAGTGGGCAAACTGCTGGCCGTCACAATCAAGCCAGCGCCCGGTCATGCGCTCTTCACCATCATAGACATCATTAACGGCAGCCAGCGTGCACCCATCAAATGCGGGCTCCGCTGAATCGATATCTTTAAAGCCGATATCGAGAAGCACTGCAGAGAAGGTTGCGCAGAGCTCCTCGATTTCGCTTCGAATCGCTTCGCTGACCAAATCGTGGGGCACGGTCGCTCAACCCCAGATATCGGGCGAAATCAGCAGCTCTTTCACCGGCTCGCCGCCCTTCAGGTGCTCCTCGATGATGGCAGAGACATCTTCAGGTTTAAGCTGGGCATACATCACGCCGTCGGGATAGACCATGACCGTCGCCCCCTTCATGCAGGGGCCGAGGCATCCGGTGGTGGTCAGTGCGAAACGGCTGAACAGCCCCTCCTGCTCGAACTGCCTGGCGAACTCCTCGTAGACCGCAGGTGCACCCTTCGACACACAGGAGCCGCGCGGATGCAGTGCCGGACGATTCTGCACACAGACGAAGACATGCTTCTCGGGCTTCGGAATCTTGTTGAAGATCATCAGGCTGCCGCCGGTGCGTGGGTATGGCAGTTCTTCGGGCAGACACGCGAGCAGGAGCCGCAACCGATGCAGTCCATCGCGTTCTTGATTGCCATGACCATCACGACATCGTCATCAATATCGTCGTAATCGTCATCATAATCGGCGTCGTCCATCTCGCGTTCGACCAGATCGAATACATCTCGCGGACAGACCTTGTAGCAGCGGCCGCAGCCGATGCAGGTGGACTGGTTCACCTCGGTTACAAACTCCGGTGTCCACTCCTCGCCGCCGCGGGTTATACCGGTAATCATCTCACTCATTTTTTTCTCCTGTTTTTTAATTCACCGCAAAGGACGCAAAGTTTCGCAAAGGAAAACCATCTGCTGTCATACAGGAACACTTCTCGGTTTTACTCTGTGTCCTCTGCGTTCTCTGTGGTAAATCATTCTTTATTCTCTTCGGTTTCCATTAGTTTTTTACCGCAAAGGACGCGAAGTTTCGCAAAGGGAAAAACCATGAAGAGCAATACGAATATCTGACTCTTCTTTGCGTACCTTTGCGCCCTTGGCGGTGAGCTGTTTTTCTGCTTTAGCCTTCAGCCTCAGCCAGTTTTTTGCTCGCCTCTTCCCACGCCTTGCAGGCATCGTAGGTGGACTGCGCCATCGCCGGGATCTCCTCGTAGCCTGCCGGCAGCCGATCCTCGACCAGATCGTGCAACTGCGAGGCCCACTCGCTGGCGATCCGTTTCTTCTTGCGCATATCCTTCTGCAGCGCTTTCAGCTCCTCTTCACTCATGTCCGTTCTCCTGTTTCTCTACCGCAAAGGACGTGACCCTTGGAAATCCCCGTCGGGGGACGAAGTTTCGCAAAGGAAAATAATTAAATTCATACTTCTCTGCGACCTCTGTGGTGAACTTCTTACTCTTTAGCGACCTCGGGGTACTTCTCGATCAGGTTCAGTGCAGCAGTAAGCAGCTTGTCGCCCTCCTCCTGCATCGCCTCGATGGTGCGGAAGCCGAAGCGGTGCACATCGCGCAGTGAGCGATCCAGCACCACCAGCTTGCCGGCCGTAATCAGTACGCGGCCGAACCCTTCATGGCTCAGGTTGACCACCGGCACGGCCATGATTCCGGTCTGCTTCTCGATCAAAAACGAGATGGCGTTGTAGAGGCATTTCACCCGCGCCATGACGATCTCGTCCGGATCGCCGATCACCGGAATCTCGCGGCGGCGCTCCTTGGTCAGGATGAAGGGATCGATGATCCTGGCATCCGACCAACCCTCATAGGTATCGTAGGTATCGAGCGCCCGCATCTGACGCACCATCTCCTGCATAAAGTCCGATTTCAGGATCGGATCTTCCTCGGCTATCACCATCTCTACTGCACTCATATCAAACTCCTTTCAAAACCTGTCGTGTTCGTATCAATCACACTCTTCCCACCCTTCGGACACCATCGCGTCGAAGCGGCTGCCATCTGCTTGCTGGTGACTGGCCAGCGCCTTGGCCACCCATGCCGACGGGCCATTGACCAGATCCTCCTGCAACGCCTTGATCAGCTCGGAAATCTGGCTGCCCGGCTCAACCTTCACCGGCTGAATATTCATCCGCAGCAATTGTTGAACCGCCGATGACCCGACCGCCTGGCTATAGACGATGCCGCACCCTTTAAGCGCCTCCATCTTCACCGCTAGCTTGTCCTCGTTGCCGTCCTGATCCAGACGTCCGAACTGAGCCACCTCCAGCAGCGTCGCCTGCTCGCTGTTGATGGCGTAAATGGCGAACGATTTGGCCGAACCGAAATGCTGGTTCACCTGTTTCATGTCGGTTGTCGCGAAGGCGACCTTCAGACTCGCTTCGATATCCACCACGGGGTCAACCACCCGCAACTGCCGCTGCAACTGCATAGCTACCTCCGAACTCATCATCCTCTTTTTGTGAATAGACCGAGTGATAGGCCTCGATCTCACCCTTACCGCATGCCGTCATCAGGTTGGCCATATCGAAGAGCGCCTGCCTTGTACCGGCATAGCCGATCCAGGTGCGCTGATAACCACCGAGCAGGTCGTATTGGGGAAAGCCTGCACGCAGGAACTGGCAGCCGAGCCGGGCAGCCGACTCTCCGGCATGCGAGTTGCCGATCATCAGATCAACTTTCCGACCTGCCACCATCTTCTCGGCATCCTCAAGATCGCCGATCTTGACCATTTCGGCCGGCAGCTGTTCAAGCAGTGCCGCCCTTGCCGGAGCCACGGCGGCAACCACATCACCGCCCATGCCTCGCAACAGGTCGCTAAAACTGAAAAGCAGGTCGGACTCCGCCGCCACCACTACTTTGGCCTGACCCAGCATAAAATGGGTATCCAGCATGGCGTCCTGCAGCTGCGAACGTTGCCGCTCCAGCCGCGCTGGCACGTCGGTTCCTGATATCTCCTTAAGCGCCAGCATCAGCCTGTCGACATTGTTCAGACCCATCAGTGAATCGAACCTGTAATCGGGCACGCCGGTGCGCGCCTTCAGCAGATCGGCAGCCTTGTTAAGCGAATTGCCGATCACCAGTGTCGCCGCCGACTCGCCCATGCTGACGATATCCTCAACCGGTGTGCCACCAGTAGTGACCGGCGAAAAGTGAGTGCCACCCAGATGGCCATCCAGGGACTCTGAAATGTCCGGTAGTACCAGCGGCCTGAGACCGAAACGCTCGATCGTATCTTTCACGAATTCGATATCGCCCGGTGTCAGCATGGAACCGGCCAGGACATTCACCTGCCGCGGCCGCATGCCGGGCCTGGTGATCGGTCCTCCGGCTTTCGAGGCAGCGGGAACCAGCGAATCGATCATCGCCTCCACCGCAGCAGCGAAACCGGACTCGGCACAGCCTGTAAAGTCGGGCGTGTTCACTGGTATCACTGCCACATCGTTATGTTCGGGATGCTTCTCGCGGAACATCTTCACGATACGATGGATATCGGTACCCTGCGTCTCCGAAAGCCCTGTGGTGAGCAGGCCCACCATGGCCGGGCTGTTCTTTTCGCAGACGGTTTTCAGGCCTTCGACGACATTATCGTCCGCACCCATGACGCTGCTTACCTGATCCATCGCTGTGGTCTGCAATGGGATCGGCTCGCGGAAATGACGAACAAAGAAGACCTTGGCAAAGGCACTACAACCCTGCGAGCCATGCAGCATCGGCATAGTTTTATTCACGCCAAGAAATGCGAGTACGCCGCCGACCGGCTGACTCGCCTTGAGCGGGCTGACACTCAGTGCCTTATTGCGTTTCTGCACTTCAGCCACGGTTTCTAATCCTGCAGGCAACACGATATTCGAAACGGCGATGAACCGGTGCGCAAAATGCCACACTCTCATGCAGCTTCTTCAACCCGGAGACAAAGAGCCGAAACACATCTTTGGCATTGTTGATATTGCTAGTCATAAAACGCCTCCTTACTTACCGGCCTGCCGATATCGTTTGCCGATGACCACGGCGCAGGGCTGCGCACATCGGCCCAGACCGGGCTCTCCAGAGTCAGTGCGAACTGTCGCGCCAGCTCCAGCATGCCGGTGTAACCCGCATAGCCGAACTCGCGCTCCTGATTGATATCGAGAAACGGCAGCCGCGCTTTCAGTGCCGTGTACATGTTGCGGCCGCCGGCGATGAGGATGTCCGCCTGATAGTCGGTCACGATCTTCAGCAGCGCGCGCGGATTACCATCCTCGATCATCACCGCCTCTTCACCCATCAGCTCGCGGATACGTGCCTTATCCTCTTCGGTCGATTTCTTGGTGCCGGTGGCAACCACGGTCATACCTAAATCCTGCAATGCCGAGATCACCGACCACGACTTCACGCCGCCGGTATAGAGCAGTGCCCGCTTGCCATTCAGACGTTCGCGCCACGGCTCAAGTGCCTCGTTCAGCTTCGCCTCTTCGCGTTCGATCAAGGCTTCAGTGCGCTCTGTCAGAGAAGGATCACCGATCAAACGGGCGAAGTCCCTGAGCGCCTGCGAGGTATCCTCCATGCCGTAGAAGCTCCCCTCGAACCACGGCGTGCCGTACTTCGACTCAAGCTTGCGCGCGACATTCACCATCGCCTTGGAGCAGACCATCATGTTGACCTCTGCGCGATGCATCGACTGCACCTCATGGAAACGGGCATCGCCCGCCAGCGTGCAGAGCACACGGATACCGAGCTCATCAAGCAGCGGCAGCACATGCCACAATTCGCCTGCAATGTTGTATTCGCCGATCAGATTCACATCGTGCACCTTGATACCGGGGCGCTCGGAGCCTTTCGGCAGCGGTTTCGGCTCGGCGGTGCCGATCACATATTTGACCATCGATTCACCGGCAATGCGGTTACCCAGATTCTTGGTGCCGTAGAAGCCCGCCGCATCGACAGGCACGACAGGTACACCCCAGCGCTCGGCGGCGGCCTTACAAACGGCATCGACATCATCGCCGATAAGGGCAGGAACGCAGGTGTTGTAAACGAAAACAGCGGCAGGCGAATGCTCTTCGACCGCCTGCTTGATGGAGTGGAACAGCCGCTTCTCAGAGCGGCCCATGATCACATCCTGCTCGGTGAGATCGGTGGTGAAGCCGAGCCGATAGAGCTCAGGCCCGGATGAGCGGGTGCCGCGATTGTCCCAAGAGGAACCGGCACAAGCGATCGGGCCATGTACGATGTGGGCCACATCAGCAATCGGCAGCAGAGCGATCTGAGCACCATCGAAGGCACAACCGCCCGCGCTCGCTCCCGGTTTCGGTTTAGCGCAGCCTGACTTGGCCTTCTTGTTATGCTCGCATGCCGGTTCGTCCAGCAGCTCTGCAATGTCGCTCTGCTTCATAGAGACTCCTCTATAGAGTCCAGAGCAACGGAGATGCCAGATGTTTACCCTTTTAAATTCGGCAAGTTAGAGAAATATCCCTTGTCGCAAACCGAATCGCGACACACCCATTGTAGCCTTTGCAACAATTGCCATTTCCGATATCCATTCTATATTCATATAACTGTAGAGGGGATAAAAATGCCAGAAAACCCATTCGAAGACTTTATTAAATTTATCTCTGATTCTCATGGCGAGGAGAATTGGGTTACCGTCTACAAACATGAACCGATAGATAATAGTGATCATGACGGCGGTATGTATTGCGCCCTTGTAAGCCAAGAAAACACTTCTAAAGCAATGGAACATGATGGCTGGGATGTTTCACTTGGTGGTGGTGCTCCTGGATTTTGCACATCCTATGAAGATGGTAAAAAGACCACCACTTACTATACGAATTCAGACGACGGTTTCTTAAGGCTTGTTTTATACCGCGATTTCTATGGTAGAAAGGATGACTACATTGAAATTTTAGAGGAATTCCGATTATTCCATAACCTCTACCATATAAAAAAGACAGATACATACGTCAGCTTTGACGATACAGGCGATGAAGAAGACGTGGTAAAAATTTCTGAAAACGAAATCAAAATACGAAGAAGGTTTCTACGCTCTTTCATGGCAGCCAAACAAATGAACCTGTTACTTTTTTTTGAGCTAACGAGACACTTTAACCACCATGTCACTTACTCAGATGAAAGAAAAAGTGGAACTTTGAAATTTACTATCTACTCCGGCGACTCGTATTCAGATGGTTACATTTCATTTTCGCGAATTTTAGGAAAAAAACTTATCCGCTGCGAATCAGTCGAAACATGTGGTGTTTGGCCATTTGAACGAAAAAAAGAATATCAGGATTTTATTATCGGTGGAGATAGCGACAATCTACAAGAGCACACTAGTAACCCTGACAAGTTAGCTAATTACTTCGGTGCTAATCCCGATGCCCCGCATTACTTAACGCCAGTATTTTTCCGCAATGAAGTCATGCAGAAATATTATGAGTCCTCTGAGTATGAGATTAGGGATGGTTATTTGCATAGAAAAGGTGCTTGGGGTCTTCGATTTGACAACAATTCCCCAAGCCATATATCAGTTTTTTTAGGTGATTTGGGAAGGGATTTGCCTAGCAAAGAACAAATTTATTGGAAAAGCTTTAACTTGGTTCCGGATGGAAGGCAAATTAGCAGAACCAATTTTGAACGAAGTATCCTTGGTAATTTCTATGATCCAGAAAATCCAGAGCACAAATTCAAATACAAGTTTGAGGAGCTTCAAAAATATTGGAAAGAAAAATATGGCTGGCAATTATTTTTGCCTTTGTCTGAAAAAGATGAACATTTCTATAGTTCTCTTAGGTCCATGCTTACGCATGAGCAATCAGAGTTCGATTCTCAAATCTTAGCTTTAACTAAAGTCACTATTGACTCAATAAATGTTAAACCCTTGCGCTCCTTTCTCGGAGAATCAGACCCAAGCAAAAAATCCATATTATTGATGGAAGAATTGCTTACCCATTTAAATTCTAAACATCTCACGGCTCTTACTTCTCTGCTTCGAGGCATTCAATCAGTAAGATCAACAGGGGTAGCTCACAGAAAGGGAACAGAATATGAAAAAGCTGTCGCAAAGCTGAAGATTGATGCTGACGATTATCGTTCCGAATTTGATCAGTTATTACTTGGGATGGTTTTCCTTTTTGATGACATTATAAAACTTGATTCGAACAAACATGACATTTGAAATTGATTTGGCTGGGAATCTTGGTGTCGAAGATTCCGAACTGTCGGAGCTGTTAACCGAAGTTTACGTTGACGGCGGATTCACGAAGCCTGAAGAGGCGAAGACTTTGTTCGAACCATCCAGCGTGAGACAACGGGGAATATTGATCTGCGCTCGGGATCGGGAGACCTCGACGCTGGCCGGGATGGTGATCGTGGTGCCACCGGAATCGGAGGCTCGTCGGTTAGCCGAAGGCGATGAGGCTGAAATGCATCTGCTGGGGGTGAAGCTCGACTATCGGGGCAAGGGACTCGGAAAACGCCTCATCGAAGCGGCACTCTCCGAAGCCGGAAGCGAAGGGTGTTCGAGAATGATACTGTGGACGCAGCTATCGATGAAAAGCGCCCAGAAGCTGTATCAGTCGTCAGGTTTCTCATACATCAAAACCTTTGAAAGAAACGGTCGGGAATTTCTGGTTTATGACAGAGAGCTTCGAAATCAATGAAATCAGATTCCC
>JBNLAN010000034.1:0-20196 GCA_050302175.1 Mariprofundaceae bacterium
GAATCGACATCATTCGGCATTCGTTACCGATATATGGATGGTCAGGATTATCAACCTGTCGATTCAACCGGGACAGCGGCAAAATTCAGTTTTCCAGCCGCCCATCTGGTAACCGCAAATATGGAATTCAGGTTTAATTGAAGAGACTCAGTGAGTATATCCCGTCAGAAAGCGGCTGCCATTGGCAGCCGTTTTTGCAATGGTAGAGGGTGCCGGAGCTAGGCTGTAACCTTAATGGAATAGGAGATTGCCACATCTCATAATGGCGCTTATCCTTGGCTAGGTTTTGCTAGGGAGCGAGGCGATCATGCGCATCACATGATCGCCAATCGATATCTTCGATAGAACTTCTGGCGGCAGATCAATATCAACAGGATATCGAGCCTGTGACAGGGCTGATAGAAAGGGGAGCACCATGGAACAACAGGCAAGTACGCCACAGCTGAAAGAGCATTCGTTTGAGTTTAAGGGAGCCGGCGGCGAATATTTTAAAATATGGATTGTGAATATACTGCTGACAATCATCACGCTTGGCATCTACTCGGCATGGGCAAAAGTGCGGACAACCCGATATTTTTATGGGAACACATTTTTGAATGAAACATCATTTGAGTATCTGGCAAACCCGGTCGCCATCTTGAAAGGGCGCTTAATCGCAGTTGCCTTTTTTATTCTCTACAGTTTTCTTTCGGGCGTGAGCCCGATGTTTGGTGGATTGCTTCTGCTCTTCCTTTTCCTGGTTTCGCCGTACATCGTGGTGCGCGCTTTGCGTTTTCATCACCGCATGTCGGCTTACAAGAACATCCGCTTTGATTTTGTCGGATCGGTTAAGGATGCCGCCGTGATCTACCTTCTTTGGCCGCTATTGAGCATCTTCTCGTTCGGATTGCTCTACCCGCTTTTTCACCAGCGGTTTATAAAGTTCTATATTGGCAACACGCGATATGGCAAAGAGTCATTTAAGTCGACTGCCGCGGTGGGTGAATTTTATAAGATCTATCTGATCCTGTTTGCTATCGGGGTTGTTGTGTATGTGGCTGCTGCCGCTGTAGCGATGACAGCGGTCGATCTTTCGGCGCTCCGTGATACGACTCTAAGTGAGGAGCAGAAGATTGCAGTGCTATTGCCGCTACTCGCTACGATATACGGGGCACTGATCCTTTTCTCCTTTTTTGCGATGGCATTTTTAAAAGCAATGCTTACAAACCTGGTGATGAATACCATGAGTGTGAGTGATCGCTTCCACTTCAACTCCAACCTTTCAGTGGGTGCAGTTACATGGATCATGTTCACCAACCTGCTGGCGATTACGTTTTCGCTGGGGCTCGCGTATCCGTGGGCAAAAGTGAGGCTGGCGCGTTATACGGCGAATCATACAGAGCTCACCACCAGGGAATCGATGGATGCATTTTTGGGCCAGCATGTGGATGAGACCAGCGCGATTGGCGAAGAGGTAGGTGACATGTTCGACATCGGCACAGCAGCAATTTAGCGCTCTATGCGGGTCGAAGGCTTCTATTATCCTGCTGGACAATCGAAGAAGCTTGCGGCGCTATTGGTTTGTGAAGGTGAGGACTGCACGCTGAGTGTTGAGCATGAGGTCGTGTTCCAGGGAAATCTTAGTGCTTTCCGTATCAGCGACAGGTTGGGGAATATGCCGCGTCAGCTTCGCTTTTCCGATGGGGAGCTGTTTGAGACGGAAGGCAATGAGCAGATTGATGCCTTGCTGCGTATGTATGGAAAGCATGCCTTTTCCGCTTTGCTGCACAGGCTTGAGAGCAGGGCGGTCTATATTCTGCCGCTGCTTCTTGTTGCAGGGTTAAGTCTCTGGTTTGTCTATGCGTGGGGTGTGCCGAATGCAGCGCGTGTGATTGCCTTTTCCTTGCCGGAATCCGAGTTGGGGATCATTGGTGATCATACGCTGGCAGCGCTCGATAAGCTGGCTTTGGAACCCTCGCAACTTACCGATGAGAAAAAACAGCGTATCAGAAAACGTTTTGACCGCCTGACCGCGGAAGTCGGTTCCGGTTTTGTCTATCGACTCCACTTCAGGCGCCTTCCTGACAATGCAGCCAATGCCTTTGCACTGCCGGACGGCTCTATTATTTTGATGGATGGACTTGTCGAGCTGGCAGAGCACCCTTGGGAGATTGATAGTGTATTGTTGCATGAAATTGCACATGTGGAAGAGCGACACGGTCTGCAGGCTGCCTTTCAGGATACGCTTCTGACACTGATTGTCTCAATTATGCTGGGTGATGCTGTTTCCACAGCAGAGGCGACTGCTTCTCTGCCTGTTCTGCTATTGGAAAATCGCTACTCGCAGAGCTTTGAGCAGAAGGCCGATGACTATGCAAGCGACTACATGCTAAAGCATCAGGTTGATACGGTATATTTCTCAAACATGCTGCAAAAGCTGGAACTATCGCATGCTTCTAAGAGCGATACAGAAGCGGGGGAGGAGGATGGATCAGAGAGCCCCGTGTGGGACTATTTTTCAACCCACCCTAAAACCGAACAGCGTCTGCTGCGCATCAAAGAGAAGATTATCCGCGGGGGATGAGGTAAAGGAGGATTGGGGGCCTGGCTCCGAATTAGAAAAGGCAGCCGTATGGCTGCCTTTTTCGTTGTAGTGGCGCATGCCCCCGGCCATCGAGCCCGGCCGGAGGCGTACACAGGCAACTATTCTGCCGGGGACTCCATCTCCTGAGGCGCTTCGGCTTCTTCGGGCTTACCGAAAAACCAGAGCGCTGCGCCAATGGCGATAGCACCGCCGCGGATCACCCAGCCAACTGTCTCTCCCCAGGTATCGATCCATGCCAATATCACGAATTCATAACCGAACTGATTCAGGGCAATCGATCCGGCTCCGCCGATCATTAAATATAAGCCAATGTTTTTCATGGTCTCTCCTTTTGCATATCGGGTCGTCTGTTCCGGTCCAGCGGCAAGACAAATCACGCAAAGCAAGGGATATGATCCCATGCGCCTCCCGGAATGGTCACTATAAGCAGGATGATGGGGAATGCAAATTTGCGCCCCGGCCCGCAGGCTCCTATCCTCCTGCCATCGCGGAGGCATTCCATGGATTACGACATTCTGATTATCGGCTCCGGCCCTGCCGGCCAGCATGCGGCATGGCAGGCCTCCCGCCTTGGCAAAAAGGCGGCGATTGTGGAGCGCAAGCCGAGCATCGGTGGGGCGGGGCTGCAGACCGGCACTATCCCCAGCAAGGCTTTGCGTGAAGCGGCGTTTCTCGCTTCCCGCGCAGGCGAGCGCGGCATGCGCGGCGCTTTCGGGCGCACCGGGCCTTCGCGGCACGGGCTTCTGGCCGATGCAGTGCGCCGCAAGGATGCGGTGATTGGCATGCAGGAATCGGTGATCCTCAAGCGCCTGCTCGCCTCCGGCGTGGCACTGATCCCGGGCGAAGCGAAATTTGTGGATGCGCACACCGTGGAGATCAACGATGTTTCCGGTGGTCGCAAGCGGCTCTCGGCGGATGTGATTGTGCTGGCCACCGGCTCGCGGCCGCGACGCCCGGCTGAAATCCCCTTCGATAAAAAGACCGTGCTCGATTCCACCTCCATCCTGAAACTGAAACACCTGCCCAAAAGCCTGCTGGTGGTGGGTGGCGGCGTGATCGCCTGCGAATTCGTTTCCATTTTCGCCTCACTCGGCGTGGAGGTGACCGTGGTGGATTCGCACGAGCAGATTCTTTCATACTTGAGCGAAGATGTGGTAGGGGTGCTCGAGGATGCCTTTGCCGGCATGGGCGTGCAGTTCCACATGCGCGAGCGCATCGATTCAATCACCCGGCTGGAGGATGGCGGCACCATCACCAAGCTGCAGAGCGGCAAGGAGCTCTATGCCGATGCTGTGCTCTATGCGCTGGGGCGCGAGCCGAACACCCGCAGCCTGAACACGGAGGCGGTAGGCCTCGAGCTCGACGAAGGCTGGATTGCGGTGAACGAATATTTCCAGTCCAGCCTGCCGCATATCTATGCCGTGGGCGATCTGATCGGCAGGCCCGCACTCGCCTCCACCGGCATGGAGCAGGGAAGGGCGGCAGTGCTGCACGCCTTCGCGGGCGAAACGCATGCCATGGCTGACAATATGCCGATGGCGATCTACACCATCCCTGAGCTCTCCTATGTGGGCAAGACCGAGAAGGAGGCGAAGGCGCTGGGGCTCGATTTCGTGATCGGGCGCGGGCTTTTCAAAGAGAGCGCGCGCGGCCAGATCATCGGCGAGTCCAACGGCATGCTGAAAATGCTGGTGGATGCCGGAACCCGCAAGTTGCTCGGTGTGCATATCGTGGGCGAGAGCGCCAGCGAGCTGATCCATATCGGGCAGCTGGTGATGAACTTCAACGGCACCGTCGACGATCTGGTGAAAAATGTATTCAACTATCCGACACTCGCCGAGTGCTATAAGCTGGCGGCGCTTTCCTGCATGCAGCAGATCAAGGCGCGCAAAGGCTAAAGGTGTACGGTGATGCCGAAGAAGAAGCGCATCCATGTAGGCACTATCAAAAGCTCCGATCTGAAGGTGCGCAAAAAGCCGGCTCCGCCCGCGCAGCCGCACAAATCGCCGAAGGATTACGATCGCCAGCGCATCAGGCAACAGGACAGATCGGATATCGAGCCGGACTCCGCCGGATAATATAGGTAGATAGCTTCCCTGCATTGGGTATATTGCGCACAAGGGGTGGCAGAAGGTAGCTGCCCTGGAAGTTTGATCTCATTTGTATTCATCAAACACATTATTCAAAAGGGAGATTTTTTATGCGTATTGCCGGAATGGGAGGAGTAGGGTTGATGGCGGTTATTCTGCTGCAAGGTTGTTCGATCAAGCAGAACATCACCCCTGTTACGGAGATGAAGAGTAAGCAGGTATGTGTTATCGAAAACCCAGCGGTGAATCGGGAGGGGTTCCTGGAGGCGTATCGCACCTCGCTGACACAAAAGGGCTATGGCTTCAAGCTGCTTGCAGCCGATGCTTCAACAACCGCGTGTCCTGTGGTTTCAACGTATACTGCCAACTGGCAGTGGGATTTGGCGCTATATATGTCTTACGCCGAGATCAAGGTGTATTCCAATGGCAAACAAGCTGGTGAAGCGGTTTACGATTCCAGGGCAGGAAGCGGAAATATGAGTAAATTCATTAAAGGCAAAGAGAAGGTTAATGAACTGGTTAACAAGCTCTTTCCGTAAGTGAAAGCGACTTCGCAGCAGGCTTGGGCTACATCTCAAGCCTGCTGCGATAATTAACCTTGTTGAAATCAGGGAAACATATCACTCATACTTGGCCCCCATGCAGAAGGTAGCCCCCGAAACAAATCCGAATCGCAGCATCGTATTCATCAATCCGCCGTATGAGCGCATCGCGGCCGGATACGAGTTTGTGCGCCATATCGCCAACCTTTCCCCTTCGCTGGGGCTTTTGCATCTGGCGGCCGAGGTGCGCCTGCACGGTTACGAGCCCTCCATTATCGAGAGCGATATTTTCAATTTCAGCGTGGACGACGTGGTGGCGGATGTGGTGAAGAAGCGCCCGGCCTATGTCGGGATTACCCTGTTTACCGTCGGGGTGTGGAGCGCAGCCGAGATTGCACGCAAGGTTAAGGCGGCGCTGCCGGGTGTGACCGTGCTGATCGGCGGCCCGCATGTCTCCTCCATGGGCAACGAGACCATGGCTCGCTTTCCCGAATTCGATTATGCCGTCACCGGCGAGGGCGAGAAGGTGCTGATGCAGCTGCTGGAAACGCTCGAATCCGACGGCGACCTCGATACGGTGCCCGAACTGATCTACCGCAAGGAGGGTGAGGTGCGCCGCACCGTGGGTCGCCCCATCAACCGCAACCTCGACGAGCTGCCGTTTCCGGCCTGGGATCTGCTGCCCGATTTTCCGCATGCCTACCGCGCCGCTGTGTTCGATTTCCCGCGCGGGCCGGTGGCCACCATTGCAGCCTCTCGCGGCTGTCCGTTCCACTGCCAGTTTTGCGACACCTCCACCTTCGGCGACCGTGTGCGCAGCTATTCGCCTGCCAAGGTGTTCGAGATGATGCAGCATCTGAGCAGCACCTACGGCGTGCGCCATATCATGTTTGTCGACGATCTGTTTCTGGCCAGCCGCCACCGTACCGAGGAGCTGTGCCAGCTGATTCTCGATAGCGGCCTGAAGATGACCTGGTCGTGCGCGGCGCGCGTGGATACCGTGAAGCCCGATTTGCTGAAGCTGATGAAAAAGGCCGGCTGCTGGGAGATCAGTTTCGGGCTGGAAACCGGCTCCGACGAGATGCTGAAGAAGATGGATAAATCCGCGCACGTAGCCGAATCGGAGCAGGCGGTGCGCTGGACGAACGAGGCGGGCATCCGCACCAAGGGGCTGTTTATGCTGGGCTATCCCGGCGAAAACGAGGAGAGCATGCGCCAGACCATGGATTTCGTGCGTCGCATTCCGCTCACCATCATGCACCTGACCAAATTCACCCCCTATCCCGGCTCGCCGATCTACCGGGTGCTCTACGGCACCAATATCCGCGACGACCACTGGGAGAAGATGAACGGCATGAACTTCGTGTGGACGCCGGAGGGGATCTCGGTCGAGGAGCTCGACCGTCACTACCAGCAGATCCTGAAGTGGTTCTACAAGCGCCCGCAGGTGGCGCACTATTATCTGGGCATGATGCTGCGCTACCCCGGCCATTTTGTGCGTCTACTTCGCTTCGGGCTGGGCTTCGTGCACGCCAAGCTGCGCAGTTATCTCGGCGGGCGCGGCGGCCTGCTGGTTCGCTCAGGTTGATTCTTTCGTCCCCGCGCTAAAGCGGCTATAGTTCTGCATTTAGAAGCGGGCGTGCTTTGCGGCAAGCCCGTTTTCTCTGTAACGATTCCGGGAACACGCCCTGTTCATGTTCTTAAGGGTTGATGAAACAGAGTTTTTCTAAACAGGAGTAGGTCGCCGATGCCACGTCGTTCTGATATCAAATCCATCATGATCCTGGGAGCCGGCCCGATTGTGATCGGGCAGGCTTGCGAGTTCGACTACTCCGGGGTGCAGGCCTGCAAGGCGCTGAAGGAGGAGGGGTTCCGGGTGATCCTGGTGAACTCCAACCCGGCCACCATCATGACCGATCCCGAATTCGCCGACGCCACCTACATCGAGCCGATTACCTGGGAGGTGGTGGCGAAGATCATCGAGAAGGAACGCCCCGATGCGATCCTGCCGACCATGGGCGGCCAGACTGCGCTCAATACCGCGCTGTCGCTGAATAAGCACGGTATTCTGGAAAAATTCAATGTGAAGCTGATCGGTGCGCAGCCGGAAGCGATCGACAAGGCGGAGGATCGTGAGCTGTTCAAGCAGGCGATGGATGCCATCAATCTGGAGATGGCGCGCGGCGGCTTTGCGCACGACATGCATGAAGCCAGAGCGCTCGCCAAGGAGATTGGCTTCCCGATCATTATTCGTCCTTCATTCACCATGGGTGGCTCCGGCGGTGGCATCGCCTACAACCGCGAGGAGTTCGAGCAGATCGCCGCAAGCGGTATCGAAGCCTCTCCCACCGACGAGATTCTGGTCGAGGAGTCGATCATCGGCTGGAAGGAGTATGAGATGGAGGTGATGCGTGATCGCAACGACAACTGCGTGATCATCTGCTCCATCGAAAACCTCGATCCGATGGGCGTGCACACCGGCGACTCCATCACCGTGGCTCCGGCGCAAACCTTGACCGACAAGGAGTACCAGCGCATGCGCGATGCCTCCATCGCCATTTTGCGCGAAATCGGCGTGGAGACCGGCGGTTCCAATGTGCAGTTCGCCGTCAATCCGAACGACGGACGTATGATTATCATCGAAATGAATCCGCGCGTTTCGCGCTCCTCCGCACTCGCCTCCAAGGCCACCGGTTTCCCGATTGCCAAGATCGCGGCGAAGCTGGCGGTCGGTTATGCGCTGGATGAGATTCGCAACGATATTACCGGCGAAACATTCGCTGCTTTCGAGCCCTCCATCGATTATGTGGTGACCAAAGTCCCGCGTTTCGCCTTCGAGAAGTTCCCGGGTGCGGATGCGCGCCTGACCACGCAGATGAAGTCGGTGGGCGAAATCATGGCCATTGGCCGCACCTTTACCGAAAGTTTGGGTAAGGCGATGCGGGGCCTGGAGACCGGCACCTGCGGTTTCGATAAAACAGTTCCTGACGATGTGGATGCCGATGATTTTCTGCAGGAGAAGCTGGCGGTGCCGGGCGAGTCACGCCTGTGGTGGGTCGGCGAAGCACTGCGTCTGGCTATTAAAGGTGGCGAAAACAGCGGCTGGTCCGAGGAGCGTGTGCATCAGGTGACGCGCATCGATCCGTGGTTTGTGCGCGAAATCGCCGCCATGATTGCGCTGGAGGAGTCTTTGCGGGGGCGCGATATTGCCGAGCTCTCTGTGGATGAGTGGCGAAATGCCAAGCGCGAAGGGATCTCCGATGCGCGCATTGCCAGCCTGACGGGCGCCAGTGAATCGGCGGTGCGCAAAATGAGGTCGTCGCATGGGGTGCGTCCGGTGTTCAAGCGTGTGGATACCTGTGCGGCGGAGTTCGAGGCCAATACCCCGTATCTCTACTCAACCTACGAGGAGGAGTGCGAGGCGCGTCCGACCAGCCAGAAGAAGATCATGGTGCTGGGCGGCGGACCGAACCGTATCGGACAGGGCATCGAATTCGACTACTGCTGCGTGCATGCGGCCTTCGCGCTCTCCGAGGACGGCTTCGAGACCATTATGGTCAACTGCAATCCGGAGACCGTATCCACCGATTACGATACCTCCGACCGCCTCTATTTCGAGCCACTCACCTTCGAGGATGTGATGGCGATTGTGGATGTGGAGAAGCCGGACGGCGTCATCGTGCAGTTCGGCGGCCAGACACCGTTGAAGCTTGCCGTGTCGCTGGAAGAGGCGGGGGTGCCCATTATTGGCACCAGCCCCGATGCCATCGACCTGGCCGAGGATCGCGAGCGCTTCCAGCAGCTTTTACAGAAGCTAAAATTACTACAGCCGGAAAATGGCACGGCGCGTTCCATCGATGAGGCGCTGGCAGTGGCCAGTCGCATCGGCTATCCGGTGGTGGTGCGTCCCTCCTATGTGCTGGGCGGTCGCGCCATGCAGATTGTTTACCATGAGAAGGGATTGCTGCGCTACATGACCGAGGCGGTGCAGGTGAGCCCCGATCATCCGGTATTGCTGGACCGTTTCCTGAATCAGGCGATCGAACTCGATGTCGATGCCTTGTGCGATGGTGCGGATGTGGTGATCGGTGCGATCATGGAGCATATCGAGGAGGCGGGCGTGCACTCGGGCGATTCGGCCTGCTGTCTGCCGCCTCACTCTATTTCCAAAAAAGTTGTGGCTGAAGTTGAGCGCCAGACCCGGGAGCTCGCTTTGGGACTGAACGTGCTGGGGCTGATCAATATCCAGTTTGCGCTGCAGGGCGAAACCCTCTACGTGCTGGAGGTGAATCCGCGCGCTTCCCGCACCGTGCCGTTCGTCTCCAAGGCGACCGGTGTGCCGCTGGCCAAAGTGGCCGCGCGCATCATGTCGGGCAAGTCGCTGAAAGAGCAGGGGATCAGGATGGTGCCGCAGCCGAAGGATTTCCGCGCCGTGAAAGAGGCGGTATTCCCGTTCGCGAAGTTCCGCGGTGTCGATACCATCCTCAGCCCGGAAATGAAATCGACCGGCGAAGTGATGGGTATTGCCGCTGATTTCCCGGCCGCCTTCAACAAGGCGCAGCTCGGTGCAGGCGTGCGTCTGCCGCATCAGGGTCGGGCGTTTGTATCGGTGCGCGATGCCGACAAGGTCCGCCTGCCTGAGCTTGGCCGCCTGCTGCACAAGGCTGGCTTCGAGATTATTGCCACCAGCGGTACGCATACGATACTGAAAGAGAATGATATCCCGAGTGTGTATGTGCCCAAGGTGACAGATGGCGAGCGTCCGCATATTGTAGACCGTCTGTTGAACAACGAAGTGAACCTGATCGTCAATACGACCGACGGAGAGCGGGCGATTGCCGATTCGAAATCGATCCGGCAGTCGGCACTGGAGAAAAATATCGCCTACTTTACCACTATTGCCGGTGGGCTGGCTGCAGTTGAAGCCGTGCTCTCCACCGCTGATGTGACCGGGGTGAAGAGCTTGCAGGAATATCACAGGAGTCTGAATTAATGGAACGCGTGCCAATGACAAAGCAGGGCCATGAGGCCCTCAAGGAAGAGCTCCAGCATCTGAAAAGCGTGCGCCGTCCGCAGGTGATCGAGGCAATTTCGGTGGCGCGTGCGCACGGCGATTTATCGGAAAACGCCGAGTATCATGCTGCCAAGGATGAGCAGGGCTTTCTGGAAGGCCGCATCAAGGATCTGGAAGATAAACTGGCGCGTGCCGAGGTGATCGATCCGGCCAGACTCGATACCGATCATATTGTGTTTGGCGCGACGGTGACCCTTGCGGAAGGCGAAAGCGGCAAAGAGGTGACCTACCAGATTGTCGGCATCGACGAGGCCGATATCTCAAAGGGGAAGATCTCCGTCTCCTCGCCGATTGCGCGCGCGCTGATCGGTAAGCAGGAGGGCGATATTGCGGTGGTGCAGGCGCCCGGCGGCGAAAAGGAATATGAAATTCTCGGTATTCGCTACGAATAAGCCGGGCCTGCGGGTATGTTGTTGAAGCTCCTCTCCATCGCCTGCCTCAGGGCCGGGGCGCTGCGGGTTGCGCTGGCGCTTATTTTGGCACTGCTGGTGGTGCCGGGCTACATCGTTGCACCTGTGTTGTTTGCACATGCAGGAAGCACATCGATGGCCGGCATGCTGGCCGGGAAAACCTTTCATCTGGCCAATATCGGCATCCTGTTGCTGGCGGCGGCGATTGCGGTATTCTGGTTGCGCGAGGCAAAGGCATGTCCGCCCGGCAAGCTGCACTGGATACCGTTACTCCTGATGTTGCTACTGGTGGTGCTGAATGAATTCGTGCTGGCTGAGCGTATGGCGGCAATCAAGGCGGAGTTAGGCCCGATGGACGCGGTTGCAGCCGACCACCCCTTGCGCAAGAGCTTCGGCATGCTGCATGGCGTCAGCGCCTCATTCCATCTGCTTGAAAGCCTGCTGGCACTGTGGCTGGTGGCATACGGCAACCCCGCAAGGAGGGAGGCGCAATGAATCCGGTGATGCGCTGGCTACAGGCAAAGCTGGCTGACACACAGCTGATGATGCTGTTTGTGTCGCTGCTGGCGATTTTTGTATTACTGAGTCTGTTTGGTGACGTGCTGGCGCCGCTGCTGGTTGCCATTGCGCTGGCCTATGTGATGGAGAGCGGTATCGATTTTCTCGAGCGCTGCAAACTGCCGCGTTTTATCGGTATTGGCATCGTGGGTTCCGGGGCCTTGCTCATGGTGCTGTTTGCGCTGTTTACCCTGCTGCCGCTTTTGAGCGGCCAGCTCGGCAGGCTGATCGGACAAGTACCCGAGTATGTGAAATCCACGCGCGGCTTTCTGGAAACGCTGCAACACGATTACAGCGGCTGGCTCAATCCCGATTACCTGCAGCAACTGGTGGCGACGCTGGCCAGCAAGCTGCAGGGGTGGGGTGCGGATCTGCTCTCTTTTTCCCTCTCTTCGATTCCAGGTGTGATTACGTTGCTGGTCTATGTAGTACTGGTGCCGGTGCTGGTCTTTTTCCTGCTCAAGGACAAGCAGTTGCTGATGAATTGGGGAAAGGGGCTGCTGCCGAGCGACCACCTGTTGCTCAACCGGGTCTGGAAGGAGGTTGATATCCAGATCGGCAACTATATTCGCGGCAAATTCATCGAGACCCTGATCGTGGGCGTTGCCATGTGGGTGGCTTATGTGGTGCTGGGGCACGAGTATGCGCTGCTGCTTGCGGTGCTGACCGGAGTTTCGGTGTGGGTGCCGTTTATCGGTGCGGCGGTGGTGACGGTGCCGGTGGTACTGCTCTCCCTGTTTCAGTGGGGGTGGAGCGACGCCACCCTTTACAGCCTGATTATCTATGCAGTGATCCAGACGCTCGATGCCAATGTGGTGATTCCGTGGCTCTTCTCCGAGGTTGTGAATCTGCATCCGATTGCCATTATTATGGCCGTGCTGGTGTTCGGCAGCCTGTGGGGTCTGGTGGGCGTGTTTGTGGCGATTCCGATGGCTTCTTTGGTCAAAAGCGTGCTCACCATTGTCGCCGAGCGTAAAGATATGATTTCGGAAGCTGGCTAAAGCGTATATCCTGCGCGCCGCGCACAGCAGCTTGTTTTGCAAACAGATGGAGATTAATAAAGTGAATAAAAAAGTGACGGATAACGAAAAGAAATCCCCTTCGAAAAAGGAGCAGGCTCCGGTCGAGGATGTTTCCGCAGGCGAGCTTTCCGAGCTCAAAAAAGATATGCAGGCGGCTGCTATTATGGATTGGGTGCACCGCAATCAGCAGCAGCTGATCGCGGTGGGGATTGCCTTCCTGCTGATTTTGATGGGCACAAGCCTGTGGATGGAACGTAGTGCTACCCAGAAGGAGTCGGCCGCCAGCCTGTTCAGTCAGGGTATGGGTGCAGCCGATTCCACACAGCAGCAGGATATTTTCGAAAGCGTGGTTCAGAATTATGGCGATACAGCTTACGCACCGCTCTCGCTGATGCAGCTTGTCCGACTGGATGCAGCCAACGCCGAAGCGCATCTGAAAGCGCTGATTTCTCATTCAAAAGCCAGCCGGGAGTTTGTCTGGCAGGCCCGGCTCGATCTGGCGGCGCGCCTGATTCGCGAGGGTAAGCCGGATGAAGCGCGCAAGTGGCTGGATGATGAGGTTGGTGAGCAGTATGCGCAGTTGCGTTTCTATCTGCTGGCCGAGGCCTCGGCAACCGATTCACTGAAAAGAGAGTATCTCACCAAGGCGCTGCAGGCGGTTTCGCTGGATGATGACCTGAAACGCCGCATCGAGTCCGGGCTCGCATTGCTTGGAACGGATGCTGCCGCCAGCAGTGGCGAATGAGTTATTGCGCATGAGTCATCGTTACTCGCCGCCGGTCGGACTTTTTATTTCGTTGTTGCTGTTTTCGGGCTGCGCAGGCCATTCCGGCAATATCGAGACCGTCTGGGGCGTGAATGCGGATTTTCGCGAGCCGCTCTCCGCCTACGCCAGTTCGCAGCCTGCGGCGGCAGGCGATCTTATTGTTATTGGCGGTGCTGATGCCTGGGTGCATGTGTACGACAGCAGTGGCAGCGAATTGCGCCGTGTTGCCATTCAGACCGGATGCGAGTCCGGCGCACTGGCGCTCGAGTCCGGGCTTGTGGTGCTTGGCGATATCGATGGCATTTTGTATGGCATTGATCCGGTGCGCGGCGTAATTGCATGGCAGCAGCAGCTCTCATCCTTTTTGATGGGGGCGCCGGTGGCGACGCCGCAAGGCGTTCTGGTGCAGACCGCAGACAACCATATCTACCATTTTGATGCCTCCGGCAAAAAACTCTGGAGCTATGCCGGAAGCTCTTCGGGACTGATGTTTCACGCCTCACCCTCTCCGCTGGTGAGTGGCAAGCAGGTCTATGCTGTGCTCAGCAACGGGGATGTGGTTGCCATCCGGCTCAAGAGCGGTGATCTGTTGTGGAGCAGGCAACTGCTGCTCGATAATCGCGCCGTGGTACTGGGTGATTTGCGCGTGCCGCTGGCTTCGCCGCTGTTGATTGCCAACCCGCAGATTGATGGCCGTCACATGGGTGATGCGCTGATGGTATCGCTCTATCAGGGCGAGTGGCTGCTCATTTCGCGTTCCGATGGCAGCCGTCTTCATTCGTGGAAGATTTCACTTAAATCGACACCTCTGCTTTCAAAAGGGGTGATCTATGCTGCGGGCAAAGGGTTTGTGATGGCGCGGCAGAGCGAGACCTCCACCACGCTCTGGAAGCAGGATGTGGGCGAGGGCGAGTGGGTTGGCCCGGTGCTCTATCAGAATCATTTATGGGCGGCCAGTGATCAGGGTGAAGTCATCAAGCTCGATATGGATGGAGAAATTCTGGATCGCATTGAGTTTCCCGGTCGTATCGATCACGCGCCGGTGGTGGCGCCATCCGGCCTGCTGGTACGGAACCACCTCGGCAACCTCTATCTTGTGCGCTGATTTTCAGCATGGATGAGCCCTCCCATATTCCGGACCAACGAAAGAGCCAGGCGTTTACGCGTCTGCCGGTGGTGGCGATTGTTGGCCGTCCCAATGTCGGAAAATCGACGCTGTTCAATCGTATCGTTGGCCGGCGCACTGCCATTGTCGGTGATCGCCCTGGCGTAACGGTGGATCGGCTGGAAGTCGACTGTGCGCTCGATCAGCGGCGTATCACCCTGGTCGATACCGGTGGTATCGGCGAATCACAGCACGGTGCCATGCAGGAAGCGATTGATGCGCAGGTGGAAGCCGCGCTCGAGCTGGCCGATCTGGTGCTGTTTGCGGTGGATACGCAGGCTGGCCTCACACCGGTGGATCAGCAGATTGCCGACAAACTTCGCCGCCATGATCTGCCGGTGCTGCTGGTCGCCAACAAGGCCGAGAATCCTGCCATGGCCATGGAGTTTTTTGCGCTGGGGCTCGGTGAGCCTTCGGCGGTGTCTGCCATTCACGGGCAGGGGGTGAAGGAGTTCGCCGCCCGCCTGGAGTCGGCCCTCCCCGAGTGGAACGAATCGGATGAAGAGAGCGAGGAGCCGCTGGCAAGCATTGCGGTGATCGGTCGTCCCAATGTCGGAAAATCCACACTGATCAATGCATGGCTGGGCCGCGACCGTATGGTGGTGAGCCCGATGGCCGGCACCACGCGCGATGCGGTGGATTCGCGGCTTTCCTATAAGGGTGGCAGCGTGCGTCTGGTGGATACGGCCGGGCAACGCAAGCAGGGGCGTATCGACGATGTGATCGAGTTTGTGGCGCGGGTGAAGGCAAAGCAGGCCTTCCAGCGTTCGGATGCGGCGGTGATGGTGCTCGACGGCTCCGAAGGCGTGGTTGAGCAGGATATGCGCCTGATGACGCTGGCGCATGAGGAGGGGTGTGCGCTGATCGTGGCGGTCAATAAGCTCGACCTGCTCTCCGATGATGAGTGGAAATATTATGCCGAGCGTCTCGACTTCCGTATGCGTGGTTTGCCCGATGTGCCGGTGTTTCGGATCGCCGCCAAAGATGGCACAGGCGTGAAAAAGCTGCTGGATGAGGCGGTGAGAGCCGCGGGGCGCAACCGTTTCCAGGTCGGCACCGGCGAGCTCAATCGCTGGCTGGAGCATGCCAAGAGTCTGCAGGCGCCGCCGAGCGACGATGGCTCGGCCGTGAAACTGAAATTCTGCTCGCAGGTTGCGACCAACCCGCCTGCCATCAAGGTGCACTGCAACCGTCCGAAAAGCGTGAAGGCCAGCTACAAGCGCTTTCTTGAGCAGAACTTTCGCAAGAGCTTTCAGCTACCCGGCGTGCCGGTGCGCTTCCTGTTTGCCGCAGGGCACAATCCGTATGCGCCGGAGAAAAAGAAGCGCAGCAAGGGCCGGTAATGCACAATTTCGAGGAGACCCGCATTCTTCCCTGCACGGCCGCGCAGATGTTTGATGCCGTGATGGATATTGAGGCCTACCCGGCCTTCCTGCCCTGGGTAGCGAGCGCCACTATTCTGGAGAAGGGAGAGAGTGAGCTTTCGGCGGAGCTGGTGGCCGATTTCGCGGGCATGCGCCATAGTTTCAGGACAGTGGATCGTTTTCTGGCCCCCAAGCTGGTGGAGATACGCCTGCTGGAAGGCCCCTTTAAATTCCTTGAAAGTATCTGGAGCTTCGAGGAGGTCAGCGACTCTTCCTGCCGGGTGCATTTCTCCATCGAATTCGAATTCAAAAGCCGCATGCTGGACATGGTGGCCTCGCCTGTGTTTGCTTCGGCATGTCGATCCATGGTGCACGCCTTCGAGAAGCGTGCCATGGCGATGTCCGCGGGAGGAACAGGCGCATGAAAATAACCGTGGCATATGCCCTGCCGGAGCAGCAGACGCATGAGGATATGGAGGTGCCGGACGGCACCACTGTGCAGGAGGCGCTGCGCCTGAGTCATGTGCTCGAAAAGCATCCCGAGATCGATCTTGAGGTCAACAAGGTGGGCGTATTCGCCAAACTGGCCAAAATGGATCAGGTGCTGAAAGAGGGCGATCGCGTGGAGATCTACCGGCCGCTGCCGAAGAAGACACGCGACCCCTATGCCGACGAGAAAAAGGCGAAAATCGCTGCCAAGAAGGAGCGCAAGGCCGACGAGAAATAGGTCTGTTCGTGCGGCTTGACGTATTCACGTAGTCGGAATGAAATGCCCTTGCTGTTAGTTGTCGCGGCCCCACACTGGAGAATTATGGGCTTTTAGTAATTGTTACCGTAATTCAAATGGGAGAGGAGAATGAAATTTATTAGCAGAATGAATTTGAGCCTTATTTCTGTATTCCTTCTGTTACTTTTTTTGGCCCCCCAATCGTTTGCAGGAGTAACTGAAGATTTTAACGGGCAAGGGCTGGCGGCCTATAAATCGAAAAATTACGAGCAGGCGAAAGCGCTATTTTCGAAAGCAATCGAGCTTAATTCTGATGATACGGAAGCCAAACTAAATCTTTCCATCACATTGATGCATCTGAAAGAATACGAAAACGCCGTTGCTATTTCGTATGATGTCCTAATTCATGCCAAATCATTTTTCGACAAATCAGATGCTTTTTACAATGGTAGAAAAGCATGCGAATTTTTCTGGAGTAAAGAGGTTAAATTCAAAAACTCTTTCAGCTGTGCGTCATTTGGAGATATCAGAAAGGGTGCTTTTTACTACTATAAAGCACTGCTCGAGAAACCATCCAGGGCAAAATATGAACTTCTAAAGAAGATTGTAATTGATGAGTTTCTTTCCGAATACGCTGAAGCGGACAACCATTTATCAGAGGCAGAGATCGAACAGCTTAAAAAAGGAGAGTTCCCGGCCTCCGGTAACGGAATTGTAGGATTCGTTTATGCCCAAGAAGTGCTTGCATTTGTGCATGACAGTGATGCCAAAGATCAAAACAATCCGCCGCAAGTTGCTGTCTACAATAGCAATGGACAAAGCTTTGAAGTGATCCGAACACAAGAAATCTATCCAAATAGCGGCTTGTATATGGGCTCAAAAGATTTTGGTCAATTGCTTTACCATGGCACCTATAATATAGCTGTCTATGTCGATGAAAAGGCTTATAACAATCATCAAATCAATACCTATAAAAAGATGTTCTTTGCTCACTGAGCCTTACCGATTCCTATGCCGGGAGTTCCAAGGATATAGGACATAACTGTTATTCCCTGGCCCTGGTTGGAAACGATCCGCCTACTCGCTGCGGGCGAGTTTGGTGATGTCGGTGGCCGCTTTTTTGGCGATATCGGCTGCGGCATTCAGTTTGCCGACCAGAGCCGAGTCGATGGCCGATTCGATCAGCATGGCCAGTTCATCGAGCTCATCACTGCTGATATGTGAGAGCGCTTCTTCACTCAATATCTTTTTAAATGCATCCACAACATGCTGGGCGTGAGTCGATTGGAGTAGGTTCATGGCAGGCTCCCTGTATGTATCGTGCGATCGTGCCGGTGGCAGCATGATCGCTATTTCAGTCTGGTCTCTACGATATGCTCGTCTTTCTCAAATATATCCGCCGCTTTGCCGACCAGTTTCGGATCGGGCGGCAACACCACATCTTCGTTTTTATCCGGATAGGGCATGCTGTGCAGGATGTGGTACATGCAGTTGATGCGGGCGCGCTTTTTGTCGTTCGATTTGATCACGGTCCATGGCGCATCGGCGGTATCGGTATAGAAAAACATCGCCTCCTTGGCTTCGGAGTAGTCGTCCCATTTGTCCAGCGAGGCAATATCCACAGGGCTCAGCTTCCACTGCTTGAGCGGGTCGCTCTTGCGCGACTGGAAGCGGCGCAGCTGCTCCTCGCGGCTCACCGAGAACCAGAATTTGAAAAGTTTGATGCCGCTGCGAACCGTCAGGCGCTCCAGTTCCGGGGTCTGGCGCATGAATTCGAGATATTCGGTTGGCGAGCAGAATCCCATGACGCGTTCCACACCGGCACGGTTGTACCAGGAGCGGTCGAACAGCACGATTTCGCCTTCGGTCGGCAGATGCTGGATGTAGCGCTGGAAATACCATTCGCCGCGCTCGCGTTCGGTTGGTTTTTCCAGTGCGATCACGCGGGCATGACGCGGGTTCATATGTTCGTTGATGCGTTTGATGGTGCCGCCCTTGCCGGCCGCATCGCGCCCTTCGAACAGCATCACGATCTTCTGGCCAGTCTCGCGTACCCAGTTCTGCATTTTCAGCAGTTCGATCTGAAGTTGAGCCTTGGTATCTTCATACTCCTGCCGGCCCATCTTCTCTTTGTAGGGGTAGGTGCCGTTGCGGAAGCTTTCGCGCAGTGCCTCTTTGGAGGAGAGGATATCCTTGTCGAGATGTTCCGCCGGCTCTGCCTTCGGTTTTTTACTGATGTCGAGAATCCTGGCCGATTCCTCGCCCGCCTGTCCGGATTTTTTCATGGCGAACCCCCGTGTGTAAGCTTATGCTAGCTTCAACATGCTCAAATTCAATCGCAGGGAAGGAGTTTGCGTACCGCATGCAAAACGAAACGCTTAATCCCGTCTCACATAGCGCCACATACGTTGCGGCGGTCGATATGGGTACCAACTCCTTCCATATGATCGTAGCAGAGATCATCTCCAAGGGTGTGTTTCGCGTGATTGATCGCGAGAAGCACTGGGTGCGGCTTGGCGATGGGCTGGGCAAAAACGGCAAGCTCGATCAGGCTGCCATCGAACGCATGCTCGATTCGCTGGGCAAGTGCAAGCGGCTGGCCGAGAGCTACAATGCGCCGCTGCACTGCATCGCCACCTCAGCCTTGCGCGATGCGGGCAATCGCGTGGCGATCCTGAATCGCATACGCAAAACGCTGGATCTGGAAATCGATATCGTGAGCGGACAGGAGGAGGCGCGCCTTATTTTTCAGGGGGTGCGCTCCGAGGGGCATGTCGGCAAGGAGCCGGTGCTGGTGATCGATATCGGAGGCGGGAGCACCGAGGTGGTGGTGGGCAACCGGGACGAGGTGCTGGTGGCCGAAAGCATGAATATGGGTGCGCGCCGCTATGCGCGCGAGTTTTTCGAGTCCGGCAAATATCTCAAGAGGGATATTTCGCTCTGCGAGCATGCCGCCGCCAGCAAGATCCAGTCGATTGCTGCGGAGTATGATGAGTGGAACGGTGTCGAGGCGGTCGGCACTTCAGGCACCATCCGGGCGCTGGCCGAGCTGTGCGTGCATTTCGGAGAATCGGATAGCGCCACCACGCTGCGGCTGAAGCATTTAAAAAGCATCCTGCCGCAGCTCATCGAGGCCTCACGCAAAAAGGAGCAGATCGCCAATCTGGAGAAAGAGCGTGCTGATACCATCGTGGCAGGTACGATCATTTTGCAGGAGATCATGCAGGCGCTCGCCATCAAAAAGCTGACCATCAGCCCGAGTGCGCTGCGTGAAGGGATTGTGTTCGATCGTGCCGAGGAGCTGGGGGCGCTGGCGGTGCGTCCGATGCAGACCTCGGTGCAGGCGATGGTGGGCCGTTTCGATGTGGATCGGGCGCAGATTCACCGTGTGCGCAGCACGGCCATGTGGATTTTTTCGAGCTATGCGAAGACGCTCGATCTCGATTTCGAGGCGCATGAATTGCTGTATGCTGCCTGCTCGCTACACGAAATCGGGCTCTCTATCAGCCACAGCCGCATGCACCTGCACGGCGCCTATATCGTGGAGCATGCCGATCTCACCGGGGTGACCTGGCGTCAGCAGCAGATGCTGGCCGCTATTGTGCGTTTCCACCGCAAAGCCAGGCCTGGGAAGAATACCGCTGTGTTGAACAGGATGACCCGGCACGATGCAGATGTCGTTTCGAAGCTTGCCGCCATTCTTCGCCTCGCTGCAGCCATGAATCGCACCCAGAGCGGCAAGCCCTGCCTGCCGTATGCGGTGGCGGCCGGGAAGGGGTGGGAGTGGGTGGTGGATGCCGAGTGGGCCGAGCAGCACGAAATCTGCCTGTGGAATGCCGGGAAGGAGAAGCCGCCGCTGGAGAAGTGGCTGAAGGGGAAGGTCGTGTTCAGGCG
>JBNLAN010000035.1:0-85346 GCA_050302175.1 Mariprofundaceae bacterium
CATCCGTGCTTGACCACTCGAACCTCCCAGACACAGGAGACTACATGAAAAAAGCAGCGTTATTGTTATTTTTATTATGCGCCCAGAGTGGACAGGTGAATGCTGAAAGTGCATTGACTGCATATACCGGCTTCATTTTTAAGCTTTCCGGACCGTCATATGTGGATGGAACTTACCGGCTGGAAGTCGATGATAAAGAACCTCTGGATTATCCAAGCACTATTTGGATACATGGGGCAAACAGACAAATTTCAAAACTCGAGTTTTTAAAGAAAGGTAAACAGTACGAGACTTATACAGGCAACATTGAGAATGAGAAGTATGTGTCAATAATATACAAAGCTACCGAAGGAAAATCATTCTTTCCCTTTTTGGCATCGACATCAAAGCACACAGATTTACCCGATAAAATTTTCGAGCGTACATATATTTATTCTTCTGGCGGGCTTAACAACGATATTGAAATGAAAAACAGGATTGAGTCGTTCCTTCTTGGCGACAAAGCATTCCCGTTTAAAATTGATGACACTACAAAAAACAGTTGCAGTAACTCCCCTCGCAGAACAATTGTGGCGTATAGCAAAGATGACATAAAGCTCTATTATTACTCAGCCGAATGTACCGATTGGCAAGATGGTCACGTGGAAGGAAAAACCTATTCCACGCTTCTAAAAGCCGATAACGGGTCATTTCAACATGTATGGGAAAGCCAACAAAATCATGAAACGCTAACAGGGGGAATCATGGCTGATATTGATAACGATTCAAATCCTGAAACCATCATCAGTTACTGGAATGGAATGGGCGTTCAGCAACTGGTTGAAATCGAAGATGGCAAACTGAAAGAGATCAAAACATTAGTCGTAAGTGGCGACTGACAGAAGCGACGTTGGTCAAACCAACGGAGCCTGAATGCCGGGATTGTTGGAGACCTACCTCTCGCTAATACCAACCCCATCCAGCAAGCGCTGTTGAAGCTCCTGCATGTGCTGAGGGAAGAAGTGCCCCGCCCCTTCGATCACCTGAAAATTGATATGCGGATGCTTCGCCACCCATGCCTCGACGCTCGCAAATGGTACCAGTTCGTCCGCCGTGCCTGAAACCACCGTCAGTGGCCGGGTATCGCCATCCAGAAAGGAGAAGTCCCACAGATTCACTGCCGGGGCCACCGCAAACATACGCTCCACACGCGAATCGTTACGCGCTGCCTGCAGGCCTGCATAGGTGCCGAACGAAAAACCGGCCAGCCACAGCGGTGAATCGGGATGCATCTCCTGCAACCAGTTCAGCGCCGCTTGCGCATCTTCCACTTCGCCGTGCCCCGCATCCCAATGGCCTTCGCTCTGCTCCACGCCGCGAAAATTGAAACGCAGCACCGAGCATCCCGCTTCCTCAAAAGCGCGCGCCATCCAGTAGACCACCTTGTTGCGCATGGTGCCGCCGAAGCGCGGATGCGGATGACAGACCACCACCGCCGGACGATCTTCAGCGCCCTCCTTGTAGAGCGCCTGCAAACGCCCGGCCGGACCGGGAAAGAATATCGGGTGATGCTGCATCAGAGATTAAAGAAGTCGCGGTAGCTTGGTTCGGAAAAGCCGACCATGAGATGCTCACCCTGCACCAGCACCGGCCGCTTGATTAGCGTAGGGTTCTCTGCCATCAGACGAATCGCTTTGGCTTCATCGACATCGGCCTTGTCTGACTCAGAAAGCTTGCGCCAGGTCAAACCCCGGCGATTGAGCAGCGTTTCCCAACCGACATCGGCTACCCAGTCTTCGAGCAGGCCGGTATCAAGACCATCTTTTCTGTAATCGTGAAAGCTGAAAGGAATATCGTTGGAACGCAGCCATGCGCACGCCTTTTTCATCGTGTCACAATTGGGTATTCCGTAGACGCTGACTTCAGACATGCGGGTATGCTGACCCGCTCATCCGAAAGCAGCAACCGCCTTAATCGCCCATGCACTCGCTGCGATACAGGCAAGGACGAATCTGGCAATCCGGAATCCGACCGAAACAATCGGAATTGCCTTCGGCAAGCTGGATGGCATGAATCAGATCCGCCTTTGCCAGCTTGGCCGCATTCTTCACACCCAGCTCCTTGGCTTTGTCGCCCAGCAGCTTCTTGGTTAATTTTTGAGACATCTTTTTACTCCTCTATCCCCTCTCTTCCCGGATTGTAGTTGAAGGAAATCGCGAGTGCCAAGACAGCTGCGTTAAATTGAAATACGTCGTTTCTACAAAGAATACTGCGAAAAAAACTGGCCTTCCCCGGAGTCGTAATAAAGGCTCTGCAAAGCCGGGCGTACGGTCTCCGGCAAGGCAGCCTCCAGTAAGGTGTGAAAATCGCTTCCGCCCAGAAGGCTCATGTGCGTGGTGAGGAAAAGACGGTCGATAGCCGAGGCCGAAAGCAGTGTGCGATGCACCTCGGGGCCTGCGATCATATACGCGCTTCGATAACCTGCTTCGATCAACCGCTGGCGCAACAGACCACCCTCCACACTCTTTTTCCCCGCGAAAAGAACCTTCGCTCCGGCAGCCTGAAGCTCGTGCACTCGTCCCGGGTCTGCATCTTCGCTACAAACAATCAAAATACGCCTGCCGTCCAGACTTTCGATTGCCTGCAACGGAATATCGAGAGATCGGGAGATAATGGCGACATCCGGTTGCGGCTTCATACCCTGCTGCTGCCGCCAAACGGCCAGATCGTCGAAGCCGGGGCCTTCGCCGACCGGCAACAGATCCTGCGCGCGGCCAGCAGCTAGCTGCCGAAAATAGCGAGCCGAGGTGATCATCACATCGGACTGGGCGGCGAGCTCCTGATAGAGGCGCCAATCGCGTTTGTTCGCAATGGCTGCAGGCACTTCGTAATCCTGCGTGTCGGCATTATGGAGAGAGATGCGCCCGTCAAGGCTGGCGATGAAATTCGAGTAGATCAGCACATCGCCCACCTCAGCCTGCCGATGCAGATTCAGGCCAAGGTACAGCCCCTCAAGTGCCAGTCGCTCGGCTGGTTCCGGAAACAGACGCAGCACGCTCATATCAGCGCCACCAGAGCCGTCATGTTATAAAGAAATCGCTTCATCCTGTTGCGTAAACTATCCCCGACAGACGCCATGTCACGCCCGGCAATTGTCATCATCAGAAGAAATAGGCCAGAATCGACACATGCACATGGACCCCGCACTTCCAAGTATGGTCGGCAGCATCGTCGCGATTCTGTTGCTCGGCATCCTGATGCGCGCCATGCGCCAGCCGCATGTGGTCGCCTATCTTATCGCAGGCATTGTGCTCGGCCCTCACCTGCTCGGCTTTGTGAACGACCATGCCTTGCTGGAGCGACTCGGAGCCTTTGGTGTGGTGATCCTGATGTTTTTTATCGGCATGGAAGTTACACCGCAGGACCTGCTCGAAAAGTGGAAAACCGCGATTCTCGGTACCCTGTTGCAAGTAGCTGCAAGCGTCGGATTTGCGATTCTCCTCGGATACGTTTTGAACTGGTCAACCGTACAGAGCGTGCTGATGGGATTTATTCTGGCGCTCAGCAGCACCGCCGTGGTGTTGAACCTGCTACAGGCGCGTAAAGAGCTGGACAGCCGGCATGGGCGCGATGCACTCACCGTGCTGCTAACTCAGGATGTGCTGGTGATTCCGATGCTGATTATTATCAGTATGCTGAGCGGCGAAAAGGTCTCTGCATTCGAGCTCAACCTGCAAATCATCGGCGGCATTCTGCTACTCGGCATCGTGGCATGGATTACCCTGAGCAAGGATTTCAGAATCCCTTTTATCAGCGAAATAATCTCCCGTGACCATGAAGTGCAGGTCTTTGCAGCGCTGGTGCTCTGCTTTGGTTTGGCGCTGATCACCGGCTGGTTTTCACTCTCGGCAGCGCTGGGAGCCTTTGTGGCCGGCATGATTCTGGCAGCCGCACGCGAAACCGAATGGGTGTATGAGAGTCTGGAGCCATTCAAGATCGTATTCGTGGCACTGTTCTTCGTATCGATCGGCATGCTGGTCGATATTCCGTTCATCCTCCACAACCTTGGAAGAATCCTGCTGCTGACAGCACTGGTGCTACTGCTTAACACCTCGATCAACGCGGTTGTATTCAGGGGGCTTGGCGAAAGCTGGGGGCACGGCATCCTGACCGGTGCCATGCTCGCACAGATCGGAGAGTTCAGCTTTATTCTTGCGGCTGTCGGCTACACCTCCGGCATCATCGATCCGGCGATCTACAACCTCGTCGTGGCGGTAATCGCGATTTCTCTCATCGTCTCACCGATCTGGATCAGCAGCATCAAAAAGCATCTGCTGTCGAAGGACAAAAACTAGAGCAGCACCCGCTCGATACCGCCATTGCGAATACGCTCGGTGAATACTTTCTGCCAGTTCTCGCCGTGCAGGTGGCGCATCAACTCCACCACGATGTAGTCGGCTTCCACGCCGGTCTCACTTTCCAGACGCGACAATCCCTGCAGACATGAGGGGCAGGAGGTCAAAATTTTGGCTCGCTGACCTGCAACCGGCACCTGTCGCTGATCCAGGCACTCCAGCGCAAGCATCATCTCCTCTTCCTTGCGGGCGCGAATCTTGCCGGCAATGGCCGGCTGCGCCACCGCCATGGTACCTGCCTCACCACAACACTGTTCGGAGGGGACAGAATCAGAGGCCAGCAAACTCTTAATCACCTTCTCACTGCCCATACGTTTCAGTGGTGTGTGGCAAGGCTCGTGATACATGTAGCGCGCCCCGCTCACATCTTCGACCTTCACACCCTTGGAGACCAGAAACTCGTGAATATCGATCAGCGGCGCGCCGGGGAACACCTGCTCGAGCTGATACTCGCTCAACTGATCGTAGCAGGTGCCGCAGGAGACGATTACCGCTTCGAAATCGAGGTAGGAGATCGCATTTTTCAGACGATGGAACAGCACGCGGTTGTCGTAGCTGATTCTCTGCCCGCGCTCGGCATCACCGCTGGCAGTGGAGGGATACCCGCAACAAAGGTAGGCAGGCGGCAGCACCACATTATACCCAAGCTCGAACAGCGCCGACTCTGTGGCCAGCCCCACCTGCGAAAACAACCGCTCGGAGCCGCAGCCGGGGAAATAGAAAACCGCCTTGCCGTTGGATCTGGAAGGATCGCGCAACACCGGGACCACATTCTTCTCGGCACTGTCCACGCCCAGCATCTGACGCGCTGTTTTTGGTGGCAGGTGCGGCAGCGGACGCTCGACGAAATTAACTACCTGTGCCTTGATGCCCTCGAGATTACGTTTGGCCGCAGGGAGCTTTCGCGCCAATCCAAAGCGGCGTGCCAGCTTACTGGCAAAACGATGCCCTATATAACCCCAGCGGATCACCGTCTCGCGCATAAAGTTCACCGCATTCGGATTCTGCATCACCAGGAATGCGAGCGACAGGCGCGAACCTAAATTGAGCCGAGCCTGCCCTTTCTCTTTCAGCAGCTTACGCATCTTTTCCGTCACGTCGCCAAAATCGATATTGACCGGGCATGGCTTCTCGCACTTGTGGCAAATGGTGCAGTGATCGGCTACATCGTGCATGCCGGAGAACTGCTCGAAGGAAATACCATCGCCGGTCTGCGATTCATATAAAAAGGCTTCGATCATGGCGCCAGCTGCCTGAATCTTGTTGCGAGGGCTGTAGAGCATGTTGGTGCGCGGGAAATGGGTGTTGCACACCGGCTTGCATTTGCCGCAGCGCAGGCATGGGCTAATGGCTTCGGCAAGCTCGGTGAGGTCGGCCGCTTCCATGATCACGGCCTCCATCTCCAGCAGATTGAAACTTGGCGTATAGGTAAGCTGCAGATCGAGCCCCGGCTGCAACTTACCACGGTTAAACAGATCGTTCGGATCAGCCTTGGAGAGGTATTCCTTCATCTCACGCAGATAATCGTCATTCATATACGACAGCTTGGTGATGCCGATGCCATGCTCGCCGGAGATCACACCACCCAGCGCCTCGGCCTTGGCCATGATCTTCTCCACGGCATGATGCGCCTTCTGCATCATGGCATAGTCATTGGAGTTGACCGGAATATTGGTATGCACATTGCCATCGCCGGCATGCATATGCGTGGCTACTACGATCCGACTGGAGAGCCCCTTCTTATGCGTCTGCTTAATACCGTTACAAAGCAAGTCGAAACCACGCAGGGTCTCCATGAGCGGCCTCTCCAGCTCTTTTCGGTAGGAGATGCGCAGCACACCGCGCTGGATTACCCGAAACAGCGCCTCTTTCGGCGCATTATTCACATCACGCAGGTGATGGCCCACCTCGCCGGACGGCTTATCGATATTTTTAAGGAAATCCTTCCAGCGCACCTGCACCTCGGAAACCAGGTGCAAACACTGCTCCAGCTTTTCGACCAGATACATGGGGTCATCAAGATCGAGGGCCTTGAGCAATAGCGGATCACCTTCCGTCAAACGTTGACGGTGATCGGAAAGATAAGCCTCGATACGCTTGGCGATCTCGAGCTTGTTGCAGATGGAGAGCTCGATATTGAGATGCTCGATGTAGTCGTTGTATTCCGAGAGGCGATCCAGCGGAATCACCACGTCCTCGTTGAGCTTGAAGGCTCGCGTATGCCTGGCGATGGCTGCCATACGTCCACGATCGGCCCAAAAGCGCGAACGATCCGCATCGGCAATGGCGATAAAACCCTCGCCATTACCCTGCGAAGTGATACGGCAGATATCGGAACATGCCTGCGCCACCTGTTTTTCATCGTCTCCGGAGACGTCGATCAGTAGCACCACGCGCGGCTGTTCACGACGGGTCGACTTGCTGGTGTAGTTGATCGCTTTGACGTACTTCTCATCGAAGTGTTCGAGGCCTTCCAGGTGTGCGCCTTTAAAGGCATCGACATGTTTCTTGATCTCGACCATGGAACTGGTGGCATCCTGCAAATCGTGCCCGAAAAATTCACAGCAGACGGTACGGGTAAAATCGAATGAGCGGTGCAACACGAAGGTCGCCTCGGTGATGAAGCCGTCAGTTCCCTCCTTCTGCACGCCCGGCAAACCGCCAAGCGCCTTGCGGGTCACGTCCTTACCGAGACCCTCGCGGCGAAAGGTCGAGCCGTGAATGGTTATCGTTTCAGGTTCGCCGATGGCCGTTTCGCCATCCGCCTCGAAACGGGAGAGGCGGAACTGCACCTCTTCGTCAGCTGGAATCTTGCCCATATTGTGAGCCACGCGTTCGACCAGTAGCCAATTACCATCCGGCGTCACCATTTTCCAGGAGAGCAGATTATCGACACAGGTACCCCAGATCACCGCATGCTTGCCGCCGGCATTGGAGGCGACATTACCACCGATCGTGCAAGCCCAGAGACTGGTCGGGTCGGTTGCAAAAACATGCGGTTTCGAGGCTTCCATCACACGCCCCGTAACGGCTCCCGCCTGCGCGGTGATGGTCGCTTGCGCCTCTCCACCTATCTCGCACATCTCTATCGGCCCGATGCGATCGAACTTCTCGATATTGATCATCACCGATTCGGCATGCAACGGCACCGAGGCTCCGCAAAGTCCGGTACCACCACCGCGCGGAATCACGGTTAACCCCAGCTCGGCAGCGGCGCGAATCAGGCCGGGGATCTCTTCGGGCGAATCGGGAGTCAGGACACAGAAGGGGTAATGCTGGCGCCAATCGGTGGCATCGGTAGCACTGTGCGTAAGCGTGAAGGCATCGAATTGGATATTGTTCGGATGAGTGACTTTGGCGAAGGCCCGCTTGGCCCTGCGGCGGCGTTTTGGCTCTTCCTCGAACCATGCGTAAAATTCATCGAGCATGCGCTCGGTGCAGGCAGCCACACGCTTGGCACGAGGATTATCGGCAGCACCCTCTTCGATGTGCTGTAGCCGGTCCTGATGCAGACGCAGCATGTCATCCAGTCGCTTGCGGTTGCTAAGCAGATCGTTTTTCAGGAATGGGTTGCGCGAAACCACCCAGACATCGCCAAGAATCTCGAACAACATACGTGCCGAGCGGCCGGTGCGGCGCTGGTGCCGCAATACATTCAGATCGTCCCAGCTCTCCTCGCCCAGAAAGCGGACAACAATCTCTCTGTCGGAGTACGATGTATAGTTGTAGGGGATTTCACGAATATTATCGGTCAAACGAACGGCTCCCTGCCTTCATGGATGACTTAACTTTGAATATGGCGAAGCATAATAGCCGCATCACATTAAAAACAGATAAAGAAGTGATGCTTCTTAACTTTCTTGTTGCTCATCTGACGACCAGAGCGACCAGATGCAAGCCACCTGTCTACGCATCAAGCTGCTCCCTCACCGCCTTGCTAAAGCTCTCGACATTGTACGGCTTGGACAAAACGAAGACGCCGGATGAGATATCCTTTGGCAACGCCTCATCTTTATCGTAGCCGGTGCAATATAACACTTTAACATCGGGAACGATTTTCCTGATACCTTCCACCGCCTTGACGCCACTCATCGTCGGCATCACCAGATCCATCACCACCAGTTCAACTACATCCCGGTTTGCCTGAAAGACCTCGACCGCCTCAAGACCATTGCGTGCTTCCAGCACCTTGTAACCCAGCGACTCCAGCACCAGCCTGCCTGTTTCGATGACATAATGTTCATCATCGACGAGCAGGATAGTCTCTCCATGGCCTGTCACCGGCTCTTCTGCACTACTATCCATAGCAGCACTCTCGTCCTCCTCAACCGGCAGGTAGACATGAAACAGCGACCCCTTGCCGCGCTTACTGTCGACATCAACCCATCCATGGTGAGTCTGGATAGCACCAAACACCATGGAGAGGCCGAGCCCGGTTCCCTTGCCTGCCTCCTTGGTGGTAAAAAACGGTTCAAACAGATGCTCGATCTCATCTTCGGGAATGCCGCAGCCATTATCCTCTACACTCAGGTGGGCATAGCGGCCTTCTTTGAGACCGGGGGGCTTGGCGGAAACATCTTCAATTGTGGTAGTTTCCAGTTTGATCTTGATGTAGGGATGGTCGACATCGACCACGGCATCGCGGGCATTGTTCATCAGATTCATCAATATCTGGTGAATCTGCGTTGCATCGCCCTTGATAATGACCGGCTCGGCGCTGATGTCACTCTGGATATCGATATTTTCAGGCATGGAGGCACAGAGAAACTTCAGCGTCTCCTTCAGAAAGGTGCTCAATGGCAGCGGCTGCATACTAACCTTGTCTTTACGGGCAAAGGTCAGTAATTGCCGAATCAGGTTGGCCGACCGGAAGGCAAGCATCTCGATCGTATCCAGCTTCTCCTGCACCTCGGAAGTGGTCTGCACATACTTTTTGACCAGATAAATATTACCGGTTATACCGGCCAGAATGTTATTAAAATCGTGGGCGATGCCACCGACGAGTGTCCCCAGCGCCTCCATTTTTTGTGCCTGGTAGAACTGCTCCTCAAACTGTTTCTGCTCAGTGATATCCTGATCGGTTCCGGCGATACAGGCCGGCTTCTCCGTGCTTTCGGGCACGAATCTGGCCTGACGCTGAATATAGCGAAGCGAACCATCAGAACAAACACAACGGAAGATTATCGACTGAACCTCCTCACCTGCTGCACACGCCTTAAGCCATTGCTCCATGGGTGCACGATCATCGGGGTATACGAGGGCTGCAACAGTTGCATCATCGGGTGAAAAATCGCCTCTCCGGACACCGTAGATACGATAGAGCTCATCCGACCAGCTGATGCTTCCGTCCATACCCCTGATCCAGCTGCCGATGTGCGCAGCCTCCTGCGCCTCACGCAAGGTCTGCTCACTGATGCGCAGCTCCTCTTCAGCCTGCTTGCGATCTGTAATATCTTCAAGAACGGTTGCAAACAACCCCTTTTCAGGGCTGTAGGCGAGAATGGAGAGCCACTTGCCGAAGCGTTCATAATAGCGCTCGAAACGAATCTCTTTTCCGTTCAGTGCCACCTCTCCGAAGCGGCCGATCCAGTCTGCCGACTCCGCTTCAATACCAGGCATCATCTCACTGGCTCTGCTGCCAACAATCTCCTCCGGCTTCAGGCCGGTAAGACGTGCAAAGGCGGCATTGGCCTCCAGAAAGGTGTAATCCACCGGCACACCCTGACGATCACAAATCACCTCATGCAGGGCGAAACCGTTAATCATGTTCTCAAACAGGCCGCGATAGCGATGTTCGCTCTGCTTCAGCTCCTCCAGCGCATTCCTGATACCGGTGATCTCGTTGAAGGTGATCGCGGTACCCATAATCTGCCTGTCGGTCGTCAGGTAGGGTAAAATACGGCGATTATACCAGTTGCCCTCACTGTCTTTCACCTCGACGCATCTCTCCTGACCATCTTGCGCAACGGCAGTGATATCGCCGATCAGCTGCGGATCGTCGAATTTGGGTACAATGTCCGAAAGCGGGCGATGGATGTCGGATTCGATCAGGTTAAACAGCTGCTTCGATGATGGGGTGAAAAATTTTATATTCTGTTCCGCATCGAGGAAAATCGAGGCATTCCTGGTGCTGTCGATCAAATTGCTGATATCGTTATTGGCCGTCTCCAGCGAGAGAACCTTCTCCTGCAACTCGGTATTCACCGTATTGAGCTCTTCATTGAACGACTGCAGCTCCTCCTTCGAGGTCTCCAGCTCCTCGTTTGAGGACTGCAACTCCTCATTGGTCGACATCGCCTCTTCATGGGCGGCCTTAAGCTCTTCGTTGGAGGTCTCCAGCTCCTCAATGGAGTTCTGCAACTCCTCACGGGTAGTGTTCAGGTCGTGTTCCAGCTGCTTGACCAGCGGCACATCCTCCATCTGCACATCGGCACTGCTCTTGCCGCCCTTCTGATCCGGCTCCTCATCCTCGAAGCTGATCAGCAGCAGCCCCTGCCCGCCATCACTCTCCGCCAGCGATTTCACCCTGAAACTGACATCGACATAACGATCATGCCGCTTCACCTTCGCCCTCTTTACCCGGACCCCCTCCTTCTCCTTGAATGCCTGATGTACCGCGCTGCGCACCCGTGTTGCCAGCCCTTCCCGCAACTGGGCAAAGAGATCGTTGGTCGCCTCGCCGCTGGGGTGGCGCAGATACTCGAACGTATCCCCAAAATAGTAGAGCACCTCATATTTACTGTTGATCAACACCGATGCCGGTACGTATTCGCGCATCAGCATCTGTCTGGCCACATCGGAGATACGAAGGGTTGTTTTTTGCGTGTGGGCTCCAGTAGGTTGCATATCTACTCTCCCGTATCTGGCCGGACCGGCTGAAAGGTTGAATTTTGGTATTCGGGCACTGTTAAGCCGTTGATAGAGCCGCCATTTCTTGTGGATCAGTTTGAACAGGCTGGATGGTTCACCAACCGACTCCGAGCTGCCCAGCATCAGATAGCCCTGCGGATTAAGGGCAAAATGAAAGATCTCAAGCACCCGCTTCTGCATATCGGACTGCAGATAGATAAACAGATTGCGGCAACAGATCAGATCCATTTTCGAATAGGGCGGATCGCATGTCACATCCTGTCCGGAGAAGGTGATATGCTCACGCAGAAACGGCAGCACCCTGTAACCGTTACTCTCTTTTGAAAAAAAGGTTTTCAGCCGTTGCGGCGAAACATCGGCAGCAATGCTCTCGGGATAAAAGCCCTTCCGGGCAATACTCAGCGCATGCGCATCGATGTCCGTGGCGAAAATCTGGTAATCGAGATCGGATTTCTCCCTGGCGTTCTGTTCATGCATCAGCATGGCCAGCGAGTAGGCCTCTTCACCACTGGAGCATCCGGCCACCCATATTCGTACCGGCTTCTCCCGCTCCATCGGCAGCTTTCTGAAAAATGATTCGTCGAGCACCGCCCACGAATCGGGGTCGCGGAAGAAGCTGGTCACACCGATAAGCATATCCTTGAACAGTTCAATCGTCTCATCGGGATCGCGATCGAGATAATCCGCATATACATTGATATTATTCAAATGTTTCAGGCTGATGCGGCGCGTGATACGGCGTAGCAGCGTACTCTCTTTATATGGGAAGAGATTATAATCCAGCTGCTTCCGGATGGTAGCGAGAATGCGGTTGTAGCCTTCGCCCGTCTCCACCGGCTCACTCTGCAAGGATGGCCAGTAACCCGTCGCAAGGGCCTGCTGAATATAACTTTCCAGTTCCGGCCCCATCTCGGTTGCGGGCAGGACGCGATCCACGATGCCGGTCGCCAGCGCGCTTTTCGGCATGCCGTCGAATTGCGCATCTTCGGGATTCTGGACCAGCACCAGACCGCCCGCACCCTTGACAGCCCTGACTCCTGCCGTGCCATCGCTGCCGGTACCGGAAAGGATAATGGCACAGGCATACTCGGCCTGACTTTCAGCCAGAGAGTTAAGAAAAATATCGATGGGCAGATGCAGGCCTTTGGCCGGAGTGTGCAGAAGCAGCTTTCCGCGGCCGATAGAGAGATCTTTGTCCGGCGGAATCAGGTAGACGTTGTTCGGCGAAATATTCATCTTATCCGTCGCCTGCTGAACCGGCATGGTGGTATGGGCTTCCAGCAACTGTGCCATCATACTCTCATGCTCGGGGTCAAGGTGCAGAATAACGACAAAGGCGGCACCTGTATCGACAGGCATATGCTGAAACAGCGCCTTCAGGGCCACAATCCCGCCTGCCGAAGCTCCGACAGCAACAACAGGCGTACCTGCCCCCTTATAGGTTCCGACACGACTCGTCGATGACGCGGGGGAGCGCTCGGGATTGGCAGATTTCATCTGATGAGACTAGCCATCGGTCTCTGCACTTCCAATGGATAAATGTCGGGCAATCTCATTTCGGGAAACAAGCAAGCTAAGATAGCGGTCTTCAGCATTGTGGTAGCAACCCAACGTCGACTACAGCAATTCGTGATTTGCCATACCCACAGGGAATACGGTATCGATTTACGCTTAACACCTGTCTCCTCCAAACTCCCCTAACCAACCGTAGCAATCGATACTTCCATTGACCACTGATTGTTTGAGTATAGAGCATTTATTGCTTTTGCGGATCAAACTTTGCTCTGGCAGAATATCGCCATGATTCAGCTATCCGAGCGCATCCAGAAAGTTAAACCTTCCGCCACACTCGCGATCACGGCCAAGGCCGCAGAGCTGAGAGCTTCCGGCAAAAATATCATCTCTCTCTCCGTCGGCGAGCCCGATTTCGATACGCCAAAGGCGGCCTGCGAAGCGGCCATTGCTGCCATTAACGCAGGGTTCACCCGTTATACGGCTGTGCCGGGCATCCCGGAGCTGCGTCAGGCGATTGCCGAGAAGTTTAAAAGGGATAACGATCTGAATTACGAAGCTGAGGACATCCTCGTCTCGACCGGCGGCAAACAGTGTATTTACAACCTGCTGCAGGCCATGATCAATCCCGGCGATGAAGTGATCATCCCCGCCCCCTACTGGGTCTCCTATCCCGACATGGTTCTTTTAGCCGAAGGCGTTCCGGTGACCGTGCCCTGCACTGCCGAAGCGGGCTTCAAACTGACTGCAGCACAGCTCGAAGCGGCCATCACCCCGAAGACCCGCTTATTATTTATTAACTCTCCGTCCAACCCGACCGGCATGGCCTACTCGGCCGATGATCTGGCAGCGCTCGGCGAAGTGATCCGCAAACACCTGCATGTGGCGGTGGCGACCGACGATATGTATGAGAAGATTCTTTTTGATGGTAAAAAATTTGCCACTTTCGCGCAAATCAATCCCGACCTCAAGGAGCGCACCATTACGCTTAACGGCACCTCCAAGGCCTACTGCATGACCGGCTGGCGTATCGGCTTCTGTGCCGGCCCGCGCCACCTGATCAAGGCCATGGGCAAGATTCAGAGCCAGAGCACCTCCAACCCCTCCTCCATCTCCCAAAAAGCGGCTCTGGCTGCCCTGCAAGGGCCAACCGATGAGCTCGATGAGATGGTGCGGGTCTATCAGGCGCGTCGCACATGGCTGGTTGCTGCACTTAACGACATTCCCGGTGTCGATTGCATTACACCGGATGGCGCCTTTTATGTCTTTCCATCAGTCTCCGGCTGGATTGGCAAAACCGCACCAGATGGCACGGTGTTAAAAGACGACATCACCATCTGCGCATGGCTGCTCGAATCGGCAGGTGTTGCTCTTGTGCCAGGCAGCGAGTTTGGTTCACCCGGCCAGCTTCGCATCTCCTATGCCGTATCGCAGGATACACTGGAAGATGCGGTGAACCGCATCGCTGACGCTGCCAAGGGCCTGAGCTGACCCCTGTCGGAATCTGCCTCGGGCCGGAGTGTGGGCTGTGCGGCGGCAAGGCATTACTGCTGGAGATGATGGCACTGAAAGATGACAACATACTGCTCTCTGCTGTGCCTTGCCAGGGGCTGTGCCATGAAGCCCCAATTGCCGTTGTGGGCGAAAAGTTAATTGCAGAAGCAAGTGCGGAGAAAATAAGACAGGTAATGGATAAGTTATGACTGTAGGCGTGAATTTCGAAACACTAACCCTTCCCCGGATCAAATATGCGCTGCTTGGCCTGCTCGTCCTGTTTTACGTGCTGCAGGGGCGGTGGCTGAATCCACTGATTTTCTGGAGCGCTATTCCACTCTTTACCAGCTATCAACTGTTCAAGATTGCTGCCAAGCCCGCCTCTGTAAAAAGGCTGTGGGGCGCTTTGGGCTTTTTTACGCTTAGTACGCTGGTGTTGCTACTTTCTCACCTTGCATGGTGGTTCGATGTGCAGGGTACGCAATCAAACGCAGGATCCGGCATATGGGTCTTTAGTGTACTGCCGGTGCATGCGCTGGTCTTTGGTGCGCTGGGCTATTTCGCAGGCACCTACTCAGCCAAAAGCCGTGGCGTGGACTAACCTCTGAATTGCTGGGCCAGCAGAAATATTTCAGGTGAATCCTTGCGACTGGCTGCAGGCTTAACGATTTTCACCGAACGAAACCAGCCGGAAAGCTCCTTTCTAAACTGATCAAAACCATTGCCCATAAAAGTTTTCATCAGCAAATGCCCGTTCTCACGCAGATGATTCACAGCGAAATCGAGAGTGAGCTCGTTCAAACCAATCATGCGCGCCTGATCTACGATTCTGTTACCGCTCATCTCAGGGGCCATATCGGAGAGCACCAGATTGGCTTTCCGCCCCTGTAGTATTTTCGCGAGCTCCGCCCTGCCCTCATCCGAATCAAAATCTGCCTGCATCAATACAGCCCCTTGAATAGGCTCCAGCGGCAGTAAGTCGATACCAACCAGCAGGCCGTTATCGTTCAGGCGCCTGGCGATTTCCGCGCTCCACGAGCCCGGTGCACAGCCGAGATCCACCACCACCGAATCCGGCTTCAGATTCAAGCCATGTTTATCGAGAATTTCAGTGAGCTTGAAGGCGGCACGCGAACGTTTTCCTTCCACCTGCGCTTTCTTCACAAATGCATCGTGAGTATGGCGTTGAAACCACGCCGATGTCTTGCGATCTCTTTTGCTTTTCGATTGCTTTGCCACGCTTACTCCTTTTCCGGAACCCTAACGTCATCAGCTCCCTGACGTCATCGACCATTTCGAAGAAATGTATCCGCCTGTTTCATGAAACCCGCACAACGATAGGCTAGGCTCTCTCTACTCGGCACACAGGGGAAGTAGCCAATGAAAACGACAACACTGACCACAATCAACCTCACTTTGCTATTGATCATCGCACCGACCATCTCGAGCTGCAAAAAGCACATTGATGCGCAACAACCGCATAAGACCGCGCAGGCCGCACCCGGCCACTTCGACCAAATTACCATTCGTGGCGAGAAGCGCAGGAGCGGCATGTACGACATCACCCTCGAATATGGCGACGACGACATTGGCTGGATGGCCTACTCCTGGGTACACAAGCCGAAATATGTCGGCACACACCTGGCAAGAAGCACCGATCACGGCAAAACCTGGACCTACGTAAGCACCATTAATCGCTCTCAAGAGGGTACTATGAAAGTGAACGGCAAAACAATGCACGGGGTCTGGCGCTATGAAACACCAACACTTGTCTATGATCGCGGTGATGTGCCCGCCATGCGCTGGAAGCTGTATTCTCAGCGCGTTTTCATCGAGGCACCCTATAAAAAGCGTTCGGCACTCTGGGGCGATAGCTGGATTGAATATCGTTATGCACGATCACCGGAAGGCCCCTGGTCCAAACCGATCCGCGCATTCAGTGCCAAACCCGGTGTCGGCTTGAATTTAAACGGACTGAGCCGGGAACTCAATGGCATGGTATTTTATAATGAACTCGGCTCACTTGAATACAATGGCACACTCTATATGAGTCTGGATGCCAGCCCGACGGGCTCGGGAGTAGGTGAATGGGACAAGCGCAAGATTATTCTGATTTCGTCGAAGGACCACGGTAAACAGTGGCGTTACGTCGGCGCGCTGACGAATGCCGCAGATGCGAATCATTTTGGATATCTCGTTTTTACCACCAGCAGTCTGGCCCGTGTCGATAATCGGAATTACCTGTTGGTCTCACCCGCCGGCAAAAAAGGACTATTCGTCAAAAACAGAGGGCATGACGGCACTCTCGTTTTTGAATTCGATAACATTGATCAGGCTAAACTCAAACGCAATGCAGACGGCCAACTGACCGTTATCAAACAAATTACCCCCTCCCTGACAACCGGAGGTGAAAGCGACTATGACGAGCAGAATCGCAACGGCGGCATTGTATTCTGCCAGATTGATCTAAGCGTCAAATCCCCGGATGCCGAGTTCTTTAAAATCTTCAATACCGGCAAAGGCATCGGCTGGTGAATTCGTACTGGGGAAGTAATTTCGGTGACTATCCGGATTACTACTCCTTCAAACGCCAACCGATGTGCCAGAGCCGCCAGCAGAGCAGCACGATAAATATAGCGAAGCCGGTGACGATGCCGATAGAGAGCCACGGATCGCTGTCGCCCACACCAAGGAAACCATGCCGAAAACCGTCGATCAGGTAGAAAAATGGATTGAAGCGACTGAGCTCCTGCCAGAAAGGTGGTAACTGGTTGATTGAATAAAAAACGCCGGAAAGGAAAGTGAGCGGCATGATGATGAAATTACTCACCATCGACATGTGATCGAAGTTGTTCGACCACATACCGCCGATCAATCCCAAACCGCCCATGATGATGCTGCCACTGATACCATAGATCAGCACCAGCCCGAAATGATGTAGCGATATATCAACAAAGGGGAGCAGCACCAGCAGGAAGACGCTGGCCACCACCACTGCACGCAATACGGCACCGGCAATGAAGGCTAACACCATCTCCAACGCTGAAAGCGGAGCCATTAGCAGATAGATATGCACATTCATCACCTTGCCGATGATGATCGAACTGGAGGTATTGGCAAAAGCGTTCTGCAACATACTCATCATTGCCAGCCCCGGAATCAGGAAACTGAAATAGTCCACAGAGAGACCAGGAACCTGCCGATCACCCATGGCATAGCGAAAAACAATGAGATAGAGAATAGCGGTCAGTGCCGGAGCAGCCACCGTCTGCATATTCACTTTCAGAAAGCGGTGCGTTTCGCGTTTAAAGAGCGTCCACATGCCGATCAGGTTCACGACTGGCCTCCGTTACCTGTCAGGCGCAGGAAGACGTCCTCAAGATCCTCCTGACAGACACCGGCATCGAGCGGTGCGCCAAAACGCTTAAGTGCTGCATCGTAGGCGGCGTGAAATGAGGATTGCTGTGCATCAACGCGGCTCAGCGTTAGACAGAGTCTGTCATCCTGCATACGAGGCAAAAAATCCGGCAGCGCTGATTCATCTTCCGCACTTAGCTTGAAACCATCGCCATAGCGTAGCCACAAATATGAGCCTGCGACATTATGCAGCAACTCATCCATACGGCTGGAGGCGATCACCTTGCCATGGTTAATAATGGCCACATGATCGCAAAGCTCCTCAGCCTCTTCGAGATAGTGGGTGGTAAGCAGAATGGTGGTTCCTTTGGCATTAATCTCGCGCATGTAGTCCCAAAGACGTTTGCGCAGTTCCACATCCACACCGGCTGTCGGCTCATCGAGAATCACCAGACGCGGTCTGTGCACCAGCGCCTGCGCCACCAACAGACGACGACGCATGCCTCCTGAGAGCTGGCGGGTGTTCTTGTCGGCATGGGCGGCCAGTTCGAGGCGCTCGAGCAATTCATCAATCCACTGCATATCCGGCTTCTGACCGTAGAGGCCGCAAACCATTGAAAGCACTTCACGCGGCGTAAAAAACGGATCGAATGCCACCTCCTGCGGCACTACGCCCATGTTGCGCTTGCACCACAGACGTTCTTCGAACATCACATGCCCGAACAGTTCAATGGAGCCGGAGGTCGGAATGACGGTATCGGCCATAATATTGATCATGGTGCTCTTGCCCGCGCCATTCGGCCCCAGCAGCGCAAAAAAACTACCCTCCGGGATGGAGAGACTCACATCATCCAGCGCCAGCTTGTTGTTACTATAGCGTTTACTAAGCTCGCGAATTTGCAGGGCTATACTGCTATGACTCATCGCAGCTCAAATAAAAACGGAGCCTTCCGGCTCCGCTTCATACTCTCACACCAATCAATATTCGGCATGGCCACATCCACTGCCGGTTTCAGATGGCGTAAATGACTTTCCGCAGCCACAGGTTGACGCCGCATTTGGATTGCGAATCACAAACGAAGCTCCCTGCAGGCTCTCCTGATAATCCACCTCTGCCCCATCGAGCAGACCCAGACTCGCAGGATCGACCAGTACTTTAACACCATGATTCTCGACAATGGCATCATCGTGCTTCATCTCTTCATCGAAGGTAAAGCCGTACTGAAAGCCTGAGCATCCGCCTCCCGACACAAACACGCGCAAGTTCAACGCATCGTTGTTTTCTTCGGCCAGCAAGCTGGAAATTTTGGCGGCAGCGGCTTCGGTAAGTTGCAAAGACATCTCGTCGGGCACCTCATACATTTAATCTATACCAGAATTATCCGCTATAGGATGATTTTCTGCAACCCCTCTTCTATAAGGGAAATTCCGTAAGGGGTATCACTTGCGGGAAACGCATTGGCAACCTATTCTCATGGCATCTGCTTAAGGGGAGTTCTATCAGATGGATATTTCGGAGCTGCTGGCTTTTACGGTCAAAAACAACGCATCGGATTTGCATATTTCTTCAGGTGAACCGCCCATGGTGCGTATCCATGGTGACATGACACGCATCAAAATGCCGGAACTGGAGGAGCGTGAAGTACAGAGCATGGTGTACGACATCATGAACGATACCCAGCGCAAGGTTTTTGAAGAGCACCTTGAACTCGACTTCTCATTTGCCCTCGGCGACATCGCCCGCTTCCGTGTGAATGCTTTCAAGCAGAACCGGGGCATGAGTGCCGTTTTTCGTGTGATTCCAAGCGAGGTCTTCACCCTGGAACAACTGAAATGCCCGGAGGTTTTCGCCGAAATTTCCATGACGCCGCGCGGCATCTGCCTGGTCACCGGGCCAACGGGTTCGGGTAAATCGACGACGCTTGCCGCGATGATGGATTACCGTAATCAGAATGAGCGCGGTCATATTCTGACCATCGAAGACCCGATCGAATTCGTGCATAAATCCAAAAGCAGCCTGCTTTCGCAACGTGAACTTGGTCCGCACACCCACTCTTTTGCCAATGCGCTGAAGAGTGCACTGCGTGAAGACCCTGACGTAATTCTGGTGGGCGAGCTTCGCGACCTTGAAACTATCCGGCTTGCACTGACAGCTGCCGAAACCGGCCATATGGTGTTCGGCACCCTGCATACCTCATCTGCCCCAAAAACCATCGACCGTATCATCGACGTTTTTCCCGCAGCCGAAAAAGATATGGTGCGTTCGATGCTTTCGGAATCGCTACGCGCGGTGATTTCGCAAACCCTGATCAAGACCGCAGATGGAAACGGGCGTGTAGCCGCACATGAAATCATGCTTGGCACCCCCGCCATTAGAAACCTGATCCGTGAAAATAAAATTCCACAGATGGTGTCGGTGATGCAGACATCAATGCGAGAAGGGATGAAAACACTCGACTCCGACTTGCAGTCACTGGTTAAATCGCGAAAGATCACCCAGCAGGCTGCGCTCGAGAAAGCCCAGAACAAGAAACTGTTCGGTGGCGGCGCGGTATAGCACCTCGAAATATTATTGTGATAAAAGTTTTTCAGGAGGTTAACGCATGAGCCAGGAAGGAGCGGAGCAAAGACTCACTATCAAACAATTGCTGATGGTGATGGTTAAAAAAGATGCCTCCGACATCTACATTACCTCGGGCATGCCACCTTCCTATCGCATTAACGGCGTAGTGTATCCGGTTAAGCAACCGCCGCTCTCATCCGTTCAGTGCGAACAGCTGGCCAACTCATGCATGAGCGAGAAGCAGCGTGCCGCTTTCGCCGCTGAATACGAGATGAACCTGGCGCTCGCCTACCCCGACCTTGGCCGTTTCCGCGTCAACATCTTCAGGCAACGCGGCGATGTTGGCATGGTGATTCGTCAGATCAAAACTGTCGTGCCCACACTGGATGAGCTGTCACTTCCTGAAGTATTCAAGGACATCTCCATGACCAAACGCGGCCTCGTGATCATGGTAGGTGCCACTGGCTCAGGTAAATCCACCTCGCTTGCAGCCATGATCGACCATCGCAACACCAATCAGGCCGGGCATATCATCACCATCGAAGACCCGATTGAGTTTGTACACCAACACAAAAAATGCGTGGTCACGCAACGTGAAGTCGGCACCGATACGCATGAATATCAGGCTGCCCTGAAAAACACCCTGCGTCAGGCACCGGACGTAATCCTGATCGGCGAAATCCGTGACCGTGAAACCATGGAGCATGCACTGGCCTTCGCCGAAACCGGCCATCTCTGCATGGCGACCCTGCATGCCAACAACGCCAACCAGGCGCTGGAGCGCATTATGAATTTCTTCCCGGAAGAGATTCACACGCAGGTTCGCCTGAATCTGGCCCTGAACCTGAAAAGCATTCTCTCACAACGACTACTGAAAACGGTTGATGATAAACGTGCACCGGCGATTGAGGTGCTGATCAACACGCCACGAGTAGCCGACCTGATCATGAAATGGGATATCACAGGCATCAAAGAGGCGATGGCCGACGGAAAACTCTACGGCATGCGCACCTTCGACCAGCACCTTCTCGAACTCTGGAGGGATGGCCTTATTTCCGAGGAGGAGGCGCTCCGTCAGGCCGACTCCGTCAACGACCTGCGCCTGGCCATGAAAATGGCACGCCTCGAAACCGGCGACGGAGATGGAAGCTCAAGCGTCGACCGCCTTGCCGATCTCGGCGACAGTGAGCTTAAAATCTGATGGCCGACTGGCACATGATCGATGACCTATTGCTTGCATCCAATAAGCACAAGGCATCCGACCTGATTATCCGCACCGACGACCGTGTACGCATGCGTATCAATGGCTCGATTATTACGGTCTCACCAGAAAAGGTGCCTGCCCCGAGCCGCGAGCAGATTACGGAAATGATCCGACACATGACGCGTTTTCTGCCAGAGCAACCGGACATCGAAAATATTCATAACCTCGACTTCCACTATTCGCTTGAGAATGTGGCACATTTCCGTGTGCACGTCATGCGCACACATAACGACTTCGGCATCATTTCCCGTATCATTCCGCAAAAAATACCAAGTTTTGACGAGCTGCACCTGCCACCGGTGATTCGCGAAATCACCAATTATAAAAACGGCCTGGTATTAATGGCCGGAGCCACCGGTTCGGGCAAATCGACCACACTGGCGGCAATGCTCAATCACATTATCACCAACCGGCCTGTGCATGCAGTCACCCTGGAAGACCCGATTGAATACCGCTACTCCAACGCCCTGAAGGGCACAGTCTGCCAGCGCGAGCTTGGTCGCGATGTGCTGGATTATCCTCAGGGCCTCAATGACGCACTGCGTGAAACCCCGGACATCATTATTGCCGGTGAAGCGCGTGACAGAAGCGTTATTCAGTTGGCGCTGCAGTCATCCGAAACCGGGCATCTGGTGATGGCAACCGTACATGCCACCACGGCCATTGGTACCATGCAGCGCATCATGTCTTCGTTCAATCTGGATGAGCAGGAGGCTATCCGTGAACGTCTGTCGGAAAACCTGCGTGCAATTATCGTCCAGAAACTACTACCTCTGAAAAATGGCAAAGGACGCATCGTGGCATTGGAAATCATGATCCGGAACTCAGTCATCAAACACTTTATTCTGGATCCGGATCGCTGGCGTGAAATCCCGCGTGCCATGGAAGAGGGAACTACCCTCTATGGCAGCCAGACTTTCGACCAGCACCTCCAGAAGCTTGTTGAAACCGACCAGATCACTTACGAAGAGGCCCTGCTCAATGCCAGTTACCCGGAAGATTTTGCCATGCGCATGGGAAGGGAATAACCAGACTCATCACCCTCCGTTTCTTGGAATCTTTCGCAGAGCATGACTAATCACTTCAATATTCATGGCTATGTCATTCCGGTTCGCAGCCTTGGTCTTCGGAAGGTGCAGCAGTTCGCCAAAAGTAATGCGCGCCCTTCCCCGTCGTATAAACGAGGTCGACATATGCACATGGTCGAACGGCCATACCCCGGAGATTCGAAACGGTAAAATCGGGACACCGGTTTCCATCGCAATAACTGCAGCGCCAGGATAAATTTTATGCAGCGGGATCGGTGGGTTGGCCCCCCCTTCCGGAAAAAGACACAAAACCTGCCCGCTTCTCACACGTTCAAATGCTGCCCGCAGCGCATGACGATTCGCTCCTCCCGGATTTACCGGCACTACCCCTACCCGGTCGAAGAACCACTTCAACCCCATGCCCTGATAATATTCCCGCGCCATTAGAAAAGAGAGAGGACGATCAACCGCCGCCTGAATCAGAAACGGATCGACACCTGCTCTGTGATTTCCAATGAGAAGCAATGGGCCCTCAGGTAAACGATACTGCTGCCGGGACAGCCGTTGCCAATGGCAACAATATATCCGATTCAAAAACCGGAGGAGATAATCCGGTCCATGTTGTGTTGATGCACTTGCCAAACTACACCGCCCTTCCCCTGCATTTGATCCTGTGGAGACAGTACAACTATAGACGACAGGGAAAGTGAGCCCTGGCACAAGCCCTAAGAATACAAAGCACGCAGCAACCCCTCTGCCTTGTGCTCCGTCTCATGCAGTTCATGCTCAGGATCAGAGTCAGCAACAATACCGGCCCCTGCCGCCCAGTGAAGTTCGGCCTGCCAGTGCCAGAAGGTTCGAATAAGAATATTCATATCAGCGCAGCCATCCCATGCCACATATCCTACGCCGCCGGTATAAGGGCCACGTGCACGCCCCTCAAGCTCATGAATAATTTGCATACAACGTATTTTCGGGCATCCGGTAATAGTTCCACCGGGGAACATAGCAGCGAACAGATCCACGACATCTCTGCCTTCAGCCAGCCGGCCGGAGACATTGGAAACAATATGCTGCACGGTGGCATAGCGCTCGATACTCATCTGCTCATCCACACGAACAGTGCCTGGCCTGCAGACGCGTCCAAGATCGTTACGTTCAAGATCAACAAGCATGATGTGCTCGGCTCGCTCTTTTTCAGATAGAAGCAGCTCATCGCACAAAATATGATCCTGATCTGCGTCACCTCGTCTGCGTGTCCCGGCAATCGGGCGGCTATCGACAACACCATCGTTTCTCATTCGAAACAGACGCTCTGGAGAGGAGGAAACCAGTGTAAGCTCGCCAACGCGCACAAAGCAGGAAAACGGGGCAGGATTCACCGCCCTCAGGCGCGCATAAAGAACTGCCAGCTCGGTTGCCGCGTATGGGGCCTTCCAGAAGCGGGCGATATTGGCCTGAAAAATATCGCCGGCCTCAATATACTGCTTCACCCGCAGCACAGCCCGTTGATAGGCCACTGCATCGCTTTCGTCGATCTCTTTTTTCAGTACGATATTGCGCTTTGAAGAGACGCTCTCCAACTCGACAGGCCGCAGCATCGCTTCGATCCGATCAAGTTGCTTTTCACTACGCGCAGCCATCATCACTTCGGCGGCCTCTGCATCAAAACAACAGCTCCACGCCGGATAAAACAGCCAAAGCGTTGGGCCGGGAAGCGCTGTTCTGGGTACAGGGAGATTTTCAATGAGCCTTCCGGCCTCGTAGGCTGCATAAAACAGACAACGAATCGCTCCATTAGCCGCAGCATCCGTAATCGGCTCAAGGCTCTGCCGCCACTGTTGCAGGATCTGTGCCGAATCTCCGGCTATAGTTTCCCCTTCCGCAGAGACCAAAAACTGTCGCCCGCTCCCGTCCGGACTTTCGAGTATCGCGGTAAAGCGCTCCGGATCACGACTAAAAATATCGTAGGCGGAAGCTGACCCCTGCGCCCATGGCACCCTGCGAAAAAAAAACGGGCCGGTATTTGAACCGGCCCTTGAATTACTCAACAATGAAAACTCTCGTTCGTCAGCTGTCAGGCGAACTTCTTGAGCACAAGTGAAGCATTGGTACCGCCGAACCCGAAGGAGTTCGAAATAGCCACCTGAATATCTGCTTCACGTGCCGTATGCGGCACATAATCGAGGTCGCATTCCGGATCGGGATTATCAAGATTAATCGTCGGTGGAATGATGCGATTCAAAATTGCCAGAACCGTAAATCCTGCTTCGATACCGCCTGCAGCGCCCAACAGATGCCCCGTCATCGACTTGGTTGAAGAGACCATCAGCTTTTTGGCGTGAGCACCAAAAACAGTTTTAATACCTTCAGTTTCAGCCACGTCACCTGCCGGCGTTGAGGTCCCGTGGGCGTTGATATAATCAACTTCATCAACATTGATACCACCGGACGCCAGTGCCACTTTCATGCAACGAGCACCACCCTCACCACCCGGTGCCGGTGCGGTAAGATGATAGGCATCGCCTGTCATGCCATAGCCAACGACTTCAGCCAAAATATTGGCGCCGCGCGCCTTGGCAGTTTCGAGCGACTCCAGCACCAGCACGCCAGCGCCTTCACCCATGACAAAACCGTCACGGTCCACATCCCACGGACGCGAAGCACGCTCAGGCTCATCATTGCGGGTAGAGAGTGCACGTGAGGCACAGAACCCCCCGATTCCAAGTTCACAAACCACCGCTTCGGAGCCGCCTGCAATCATCGCATCGGCATCACCGCGTGCGATAATATTGTACGCATCACCGATAGCATGGGTCGCAGTAGCACAGGCGGTCACAGTGGCAGAATTCGGCCCCTTGGCGCCTGTCATCATCGACACCCAGCCGGAGGTCATGTTGATAATCGCTTGCGGAATGAAGAAGGGAGAAATCTTGCGAGCTCCACCTTCCTCATAGCTCCGGAGAGTCTTCTCAATAACCGGCAAACCACCCATACCGGCACCGATCATCACGCCAACACGCTCGGCATTGGCATCGGTAATCTCCAAACCCGACTGCTCCAGAGCCATCAGGCCTGCAGCAATACCGAAATGGATAAAGGTATCCATTTTGCGGGCATCCTTTTTGTTGATGAATTTCTCAACGTCGAAATCCTTCACTTCGCCCGCAATCGTTGAGGCCATGCCGGTCGCCTCCGCATCAAAATGCGTGATGCGCCCGATGCCGGAGACCCCGTTAATCAGGTTGTTCCAGGTAACATCGGTACCGGTGCCGAGCGGGGTGACCAGCCCGACTCCGGTAACGACAACACGGTTTTTCACGGATTATTCGGCTTTGGCAGCGATATAGTCGATTGCGTTCTGTACGCTCTGAATCTTTTCAGCGTCTTCATCAGGAATTTCGATACCGAACTCCTCTTCGAAAGCCATCACTAGCTCAACGGTATCGAGGGAATCGGCACCCAGATCATCCACAAAGGACGAATCGGAGTTGATTTCGCTCTCATCAACATTCAGCTGATCAGCAACGATTTTAATGACTTTCGCTTCAATTTCTGCAGACATATTGGTCCTCCCAAAACGAGTTAGGTGCGGCTTCTATCACAGGTTACAGGGCCACACAAGCCTGAAAACCTCACATTAGCAGATCGATATTCTGACGCTTCGCCAGCATACCGACCAGCATTCAAACTACATATACATTCCGCCATTCACATGAATGACCTGCCCGGTAATGTAACCGGCCGAATCGCTGGCCAAAAAAGCCACCGCAGCCGCAACATCATCCGGACTACCCAGCCTCCCAAGTGGAACCTGGTCGGAAAGTGCGGCGTGGGCGTCCTCAGCCAGCTCTGCGGTCATATCCGTCGCAATAAAGCCAGGGGCAACTGCATTCACCGTAATGCCGCGCGATCCAATTTCACGTGCCAGCGAACGGGTCAAAGCATCAATCCCGCCCTTGCTTGCACAATAATTTAACTGGCCTGGGTTTCCCATCGAGGCCACAACCGACGAAATGTTGATGATTCGACCACCCTTGGCCTTCATCATCGGCTTCAGCACCGCTTGCGCCGCATAAAACACCGATGACAGATTGGTGTCAATCACCTGTTGCCAGTCTTCGGCCTTCATACGCATTGCAAGCGTATCGCGAGTAATGCCCGCATTATTCACCAGTACATCCAATCGACCAAAATCCTTAGCCGTTTCCTGCACAAATAACTGCACAGCATCCTTATCAGAAACATCCACAGCACGTGCTACTACCTTAACGCCATGCACCTTAAGCTTATCAGCAGCGGCCTGCGTTGTTTCAATGCGTGTACCGCAAATAGCAAGGTCGAAGCCATCTTTCGCCAGCCGTTCGGCAATGGCAAAACCAATTCCTCGACTCGCTCCGGTGACAATTGCTACAGGCTTGTTACTCACTGGCCCCTCCTGCTGCCCTGATACTCTCATCAAAACTTTCGGGCGACAAGGTTGTATACAGGCTTGCATCGCGCTCAATCCGCTTGACCAGCCCGGCCAGCACTTTCCCCGGTCCCATCTCTACAAACTGGCTGATACCGATGTTACGCATGCGCTCCACACTCTCGGTCCAGCGAACAGGGGCAACCAGCTGCTCAACCAGCGCTTTCCGAATATCAGCAGCATTATCAAGTGGTGCAGCCAGAGCATTGCTCCACACCGGGCGACTCGGAGCTGCCATCGCAATCCCTTTCAGCTCTTCACGCATACGATCCGCTGCGGCCTGCATCAACGGCGTATGCGAAGGGGCGCTTACGGCGAGCGGCAGCGCACGTTTGGCGCCGGCCTCAGTTGCTGCCGACATGGCGCGATCCACCGCAGCAGCGTGCCCTGCAATCACCAATTGCCCGGGGCAATTATAGTTGGCAGGCCATACTTTTTCGTTTACATCCGAAGCCTTGCTGCAAATCTCACCCACCACCGCATCTTCCAGACCAAGAATTGCCGCCATACGCCCCACACCGGCAGCAACCGCCTCGGTCATGGCACGCCCACGGAAGGCGACCAGAGAAACCGCATCGGAAAACTGAAATACCCCGGCAGCAACCAGCGCCGAATACTCACCAAGCGAATGCCCGGCTACATGTGACGCCTCAGCACCCGAACGCTCACGCCATAGTCGCAACAATGCCACCGAAGCGGTCAGTAGCGCCGGCTGAGTATATTCAGTACGATCAAGTTTAGACTCCGAATCATCGAGCACCAGGTGCTTCATGTCATAACCCAGCACATCGGAAGCCTCTGTAAAGGTTGCGGCTACAATGGAGTGTTGCTCCAAGTGTTGTACCAGCATTCCCTTCGACTGGGAGCCTTGTCCCGGAAAAATAAACGCCAGATTTGAATTCATGTTCCCTCGTTCCATGGTGAGTTTTGTTTTCCGCGAAGCGGAGAGCCTACTTGCTCCAGCGCAGCAAATTGGCACCCCAGACAAATCCACCGCCAAAAGCTTCCAGCAGGATCAGTTGCCCCTTAGCCAGTTTCCCATCCCGATAGAGTGTATCCAGCGCCAGTGGCACGCTTGCCGCTGATGTGTTGGCATGCTTATCGACAGTAACTGCCACACGCTCCATGCTCATCTTAAGCTTTTTGGCGGTTGCAGTAATGATGCGCATATTGGCCTGATGCGGCACCAGCCAATCAACATCCTCGTCCTTCAGACCATGCTGCGAAAGAATCTCTTCAACCACCTCGCCCAGCTTGGTGACCGCCATACGAAACACTTCGTTGCCTTTCATCTCGACTGCAGCAGCGCCAGCCGAATCGAGATGCATATCCGGGGATTCCGGCCTGTCCGGATGATGGTGATACGGGCTGGCAGAGTGGTCATGAGAAGCCATCAGCAGATCGCGATAGGAACCATCTGCATGCAACACCGAACCGAGAACGCCTCCCGCCTCACTCCGCCCTTCCAGCACCACTGCGCCAGCGCCATCTCCAAACAGGACGCAGGTTGCGCGATCCTGCCAGTCCAGAATGCGCGACATTGACTCCGCACCAATGAGTAGCACGCGATTAAACATTCCTGCCCGAATCATGGCATCGGCATGGGCCAGGCCATAGACAAAGCCGGAACAAACCGCCTGCACATCCCATGCGGGACAGTTCGACCCACCTATCTTGGATCCACTAAGCTTGCTTTGCACGATACTGGCTGTAGAGGGGAAAATAAGATCAGGTGTGGTGGTGGCAACCACAATGGCATCAATATCGGCAACTGTCATACCGGCATCGTTAAGAGCTGCTTTTGCTGCTGCCGTTGCCAGATCAGACGTCTTCTTTTCAGGCCCAATGATATGACGTTGCCGGATGCCCGTGCGCTCACGAATCCACTCATCAGTGGTATCCACCATGCTTTCCAGCTCTTGATTACTCAGGATTCGTTCCGGCAAATAGGAACCGATACCAATAATGTGTGCGACCCTGCTCATTCAGCTTCCATCCAGCGACTAATGGAATCAGTGATATTATTGAGCAGACCGGCCGAAACCTGGCGGCACGCCACTTCAATGGCACACGCAAAGGCATAATCATCGGCCGAACCGTGACTCTTGACCACTACACCATTCAGACCAAGCAAAGGAGCGCCGTTATATTCGTTAGGGTTAATGGCGTTACGCAAACGCCTCAGCGCTCCGCCGGAGAGTACAGCGCCCACCTTTGCCAGCAGACTGGAAGTGAGCTCCCGCTTCAAATGGTGTGCGGCAAATTTGGCGGTTCCCTCGATGGTCTTGAGCGCCACATTACCAACAAAACCATCGCAGACCACTACATCAGCCTTATCGCCGAACAGCTCGGTACCTTCAACATTTCCAATAAAATTCACATCGATACCATAAAGCTCGGTTGCGGCAAGGCGCACAACATCATTGCCCTTGATATCCTCACTGCCAATATTAAGAAGTCCGACACGCGGCAGTTCAATCCCTTCGGCCTGCATATAACAGGAGCCCATCACGCCAAACTGCACCAGATGCCGTGCGGTATTATCCACATTCGCGCCCACATCAAGAAACAGGGTGCGACCCGGCAATACCGTTGCAATGGCAGGGCGATCAATACCAGGCAGGGTTTTCAGAATAAGTTTGGAAATCGCCATCAGCGCGCCGGTATTGCCAGCGCTAACCAGCGCATCCCAATCGCCATCACGAACAGCGCGTGCGCCAACATGAATGGAAGAGTTCTTTTTCTTGCGTACTGCTGTTGAAGGAGATTCGCACATCTCAATAACGTCTTCAGCTGAAATCAGTTCGACCTGACCATCAATGCCATGCTGTTTTAACAACGGCTCAAGCACTTCGGATCTGCCAACGATACCGTATTTAACGTTTTTATCCTTGCGTTTGAGAGAAATCGCAAGCGCACTGACAACCATTCCCGGGCCCTGATCGCCCCCGTGACCATCCAGCAGGATGCGAGGCACGCGTAGCGCCAAAGCTGTATCGTTCAAGAATCTCCTCCCGTCCGCATAAAAGTCGGAAGCAGATATCGATTATGCGTGATGACTAACAAAATCAAAGTTTGCTGCTAACTAAGATCAATCCTCGGCCACAGACAGAACTTCACGACCCTTGTACTCACCGCAATGCGGGCAGGCATGATGCGGACGCATCATTTCGCCACATGCCGGACATGCGCTCATACCAGGAATTGCCAGACCATCATGAGCACGACGCATATTGCGGCGAGACTGGGTCACTTTCCTCTTTGGAACTGCCATTCTAGACTCCTTGTTCGGTCAGCCATCCCATCATGGCTAGCTGTCCAGTTTCAAATTCTTCAACGCCGCAAAAGGATGATTATCATCCTCCGTCCGGCATGTGCACGCCCCATGATTCAGGTCGGCGCCACAATTGGGGCACAACCCTTTGCAATCAGGCTTGCACAGCGCATCAGGCAATATTTCCTGCCAGACACTTTCACGTACTACATCCAGCAGATCGATATACCCATCTGCAGAGAGCACATCATCACTCTTCTCCAGCGCCACACTGCGAAAGCTGCGCTGGGTCTCGCCTTTAAAGACCTGCTCAAAATCAGCAAGGCAACGGCGGCAAGATTTCATTGCACTTACCTGCCAGGACACATGCACTTCATAAACATCAGCGCAGCGCTCAACCCGTGCAAAAAGCGTCAGGTCGGAGCGAAGCCCTTCCAGCGGCGCAATATCGCCCACCGATCCGTCCGCAAGTAAACCCAACGGCACACTGCCTTTCCACTCCCAGCCGAAGGCGGGCAACTCCTTCACGCAAAGGCGCATTTTTTCACGCAACGCAGCCTCCTCACGGGCCGCCCAACACTGCTCCCGCCGAGATGAAGGCGGCATTATGGGTATTGGGGTCATGCGGTCAAGTGCCCAGGCTCACAGGCACCAAAATAAAAGCGAATATTATGCCTGACGCGATTTTTTTTCTGCCAGTTCGCCGATCATCGTAACAACCCGCTCGGCCGGGTTCCCCTCGCCCAGCATTGCTGAAAGCTCCGCGAAAGCGCGCTTCTGACTATTTGCAGCATCCCCGCCAGCCAACAACTGAAGTGCGTGCCAGCAAATATTCGGAACACTTGCCTGATCCTGAATCAGTTCGGGCATGATCATCTTGTCACCCAAAAGAATATTCGCCAAACCTACGCACTTGAGTTTCACCAGCTTCAAACCGATCCACATACTCAAAGGTGAGGCGCGATACATCAGCAGGGTTGGCACCCCCCACAACGCCAGCTCAAGCGTTGCTGTGCCGGAGGCGGCAATGGCGGCATCCGCACGCATGGCATAACCATCCTGCAGGCGGTCAATCAACTTCACCCCTTGCGAGGTGAGTGGTTCCAGAGCCGAGAGATCGACATCCGGCGCCCTCGGCACTACCGCACTCACATCCTGCACCTCTCCCCGAATTCTCTTCCATGAATCTACCAGCAACGGAACATGGCGACTCAATTCGCCCGGGCGGCTTCCCGGCAGAATCGCCAGAAGCCTGTGATGATCAGGAACACCAAGCTTCGCCTTGAGCTCCGAATTGGACCAGCCGGACGCGGCATGAGCGGCGCTTGGGTTGCCTACATACTCACCCTTGATACCCCTCTCTCCAAACCATTGCGGCTCAAACGGAAAAATGCAGGCGAGCTTGTCTTGCGAGCGAGAAAGCCTGCGCACCCGCCTCTCACCCCACGCCCAGAGCTTCGGTGCAATATATTGAATCACCGGAATTCCCTCTTTGCGTAAGGCCTCCCCCAACCGCATATGGAACCCGGGGTAGTCCACCAGAATCGCTACATCCGGCCGGTTCTCCCTTGCCCAGCCAAGCACCTGATCCCGAATTCTGCGAATGCGTGGTAAGGCTTTCAGTACATCCGTCACCCCCATTACACTCAACTCACGGGTATGCACCAGCGGATTACAGCCGGCCCGAACCATGTTTTCACCTGCAATACCATCTATTTGCACAGTTCCGAAACGGGCGCTCAGCTCCTGAATCACCGCCGCGGCATGGGTATCGCCTGAGGCCTCTCCCGCACTGATAAATACGCGCATGTTTAACAAGACTCCAGACCGAAAACACTGATGCCGAAGCGATCAGCAGTTTCAGCAAGCTGCTCTCGCTCAAGCAGCAAGGTCAGGCCGGCCTCCACTGCAATCGCCTTACAGCCGCTTTCATGCATGGTGCGAAGCGTATCCGGGCCAATCGCAGGAACATCGAAACGCAGGTCCTGCTCCGGCTTGGCCACTTTAACGACAATCGCCTTTCCATTCCCAAGCCCTCCGCCGCGACGAATCGCCTCATCGGTTCCCTCAATCGCCTCCACGGCCAGCACCGCTCCGTCCTGAACCACAACCGTCTGCCCGATATCGAGCCCTGCAATACCCTTGGCGTGTGAAAAACCGAAGTCCATGTCACGAAGCTGGGCACTACGCGGCTTCGGCCCAAACAACAGACCTTTTCCGGCCAGCATTTCTCCGGCATGTTCAACCTGCGAAAGCAGGGTGATGCCGTTTTCCGCAAGCAGATCGGCGATTGTGTTGAGTAGCGTGTCATCACGCCGATCTGCAAGACGCATCAGGGCTTTAACTGCAGTCCAGTCGGGGCGAAAATTTCGGAACAGATGTAGTTTTCTGACCTTACCTGCCATGATCACCTGTTCGACTCCGGCCGCCTTGAATGCCTTGATCATACTGCCAACCTGCCCGACATGCAGCCATACCACCGAGTCACTCAGTGCTTCGATTTCCGGAGATGTCTCTTCGCGAACGGCAGCGGTATGGATCTCATAACCGTTTTTTTTGAGTACCGTGGCAATCTCCAGCGGAAAAGAGCCATATCCGGCGATCAAGCCTGTCTTCAGCCCTTTCTCACCCCTCATTGCGACGATGCACCGTCAGGCCACGTTCCGCACTGCGCACAAACTCGATCAGTTTCAACCCATGCGCATCACCGGATACAACGGCTTCCGCCTCGCTGATTCGGTCAGACATTTTGCCGCTTCCCCGCAACAGTACCTTGTACAGCTCGCGCAAAATACGCAGCGACTCATCACTGAAACCACGCCGCTTGAGGCCGATCAGGTTCAGGCCGGCCAGCCCAGGCCGGTATCCGCCTGCCGTCAGGCAAAAAGGCGGAACATCCTTCACAATGCCGCTCATGCCGCCAATCATGCTGTGCTCGCCTATTCTCAAAAACTGATGCACTGCTGTCATGCCACCGATGATAGCGTAGTCCTGTACTTCGATATGTCCGGCCAGCGTGACCGCATTGGCCATAATCACGTGATTGCCGACAACACAGTCGTGTGCGACATGTGCATACGCCATGAGCAGATTATTATTGCCTACCTGGGTCAGCATACCGCCACCCTCGGTGCCCGCATTGATGGTTACACTCTCGCGAATGGTATTGTTATCACCGATGACCACTTCAGATGGTTCACCGTGGTATTTCAGATCCTGTGGCTCATGCCCGATACAGGCAAAAGGGAAAAACCGGTTGTTCTTGCCGATTTTGGTATGGCCGGAGATCACCACATGTGAAATCAGTTCACACCCATCTGCAATCGTGACATGTTCATCCACCTTGCAGTAGGGGCCAATACTGACATTCGCCCCGATCACCGCCTGTTCAGAAATAATGGCGGTTGGATGAATGTTTAAACTCATGCCTTATCCTTTGGCATCAGTGTTGCCATCAAGTCTCCTTCACAAACGAGTTCACCATCGACAAAAGCCTCTCCGTGGAATTTCCACATCAAACCACGACGACGCAGGCAGTGCAGCTCAAAAATAAGCTGGTCGCCAGGGCGCACCGGCTTGCGGAAACGAACCCCGTCGATTCCCGTGAAAAACACCAGGAACTCCTGATCCTTCGGCGCCGAATAAAATGCCAGAATGCCGCCAACCTGCGCCATTGCCTCTACAATCAGCACGCCCGGCATCACTGGATACTCAGGAAAATGTCCGGCAAAATGTGGCTCATTGAACGTAACATTTTTCAAGGCACGAATCGATTTTTCAACTTCAAAATCCAACACCCGATCCACCAGTAACAAAGGATAACGGTGTGGCAAACGCTTCATTATCTCATCAATATTCAGTTGCTCCGACAAAACTCACTCCCTTTCCTTTTCGGCTTTGGTACGCCGACGGATTTCATTCCAGATTTCAGGCAATCGCCCCAGCATTGCCGCATTTTTCAGCCATTGGCGATGCGGAACCGCCGGTGTTCCGGCATAAACTTCCCCATCCGGAATATCTCCGATCACACCGGACTGCCCGGCAAATTTACAACCATTGCCAATTTTCAAATGGCCCGCAAAAGCAACCTGCCCACCCACCTGACAACCTGCACCGATTTCAGTGGAGCCGGCCACCGCGGTCTGTGCAGCAATAACCGTATAGGCACCAACACGGGCATTATGGCCGACCTGAACCAGATTATCGATCTTCACCCCCCGGCAAATCACGGTATCTCCGATGGCCCCGCGATCAATACAGGCATTAGCGCCAATTTCGACATCCTCTTCCAGCACCACCCGGCCAACTTGCGGAATTTTCAGATGCTCCTTGCCCGACCAGGCATAACCGAACCCATCCGAACCGATCACTGCACCTGATTGGATAGCGACACGGTCACCAATGACGCAATCAGGCGCCACGATCACCCGCGGATGCAGACGACACATACGGCCAAGCTCTGTGCCTTCGCCAACCACGCAGCCGGCACCAATGATCGTACCGGCGCCAATACGTACATCAGCGGCAACCACCGCCATCGCCCCGACTTCGACATCCTCCGCCAGCACTGCACTGGGATGAATGCTGGCCGAAGCATCACGCTCCCCCGTAGCAACTGGCTCAGGGTGGAAATGACGTTGCAATAACGCAAAGGCAAGATATGGATCCTTTACCCGGATAACGGGCCGGTTCGTCTCAGGAAAGGCATCCTCTGCGAGCAGCACGGCAGCGGCGTTTGAACCTTCAAACTCTTTTGCGTATTTCGGATTGGCCAGAAAGGCCAGCTGATTCGCATCCGCACATGCGAGCACACTCATACCCGTTACCAGACTCCCGGCATCAGCGTTGCACAAACGGCCTGCAACCAGACTTGCTGCCGCATCAAGACGAATGGCTGTCATCGAAAACCGACTGGTTTATTTCTTCTTATCCAGGGCCTTGGTAATTTTAGCGGTAACATCCAGTTTCGGATCGGCATAGATCGCCACTGCACTGCCAAGAATGTAATCATACCCCTCTTTTTTACCCAGTTCGCGCACCGCATCAATAAACTTGGTGTAGATACCCTGCTCCAGACGCCCCTTCTCAGACATCAACTCTTCCTGCGCGTCCTGCGACTGGCGCTCAAAGTTTTTCTTCATGTCCTTCAGTTCCATCTCTTTCTTGGCAAGACGATCCTGCGACATCATCAACGCCTGACTCTGCAACTCTTTCTGGGCAGCTTCGACCTTTTTCCGCAAGTCTTCCAGCTCACTGGTCTTTCGGTTTTTCAGCGCCTCAAGGCGTTTCATGCCAGCCTTATAGTCACTTGTATTTTCCACGGCGGTTTTGACATCTACAAATCCAACCTTGCCCTCGGCCGCAGCCATCGATGCAAACCCAAACACCGAAACAATTGCAGCAGAGAGAACAACCAAATTTTTTCTTAGCATATTCCTGATACTCCTTTAGCGGGAAGGTTAACTGAATTGAAAACCCCTCCCAAGTGAAATTTATACTCGTTCATATTATATTCTTATCACTGGCAAACTCCCGGCAGCCCCCAGTCACCGGATACGCCTCTCATCTCGACCTGCCGCAGACAGCGCAAACAGTGGCGCAATCTAGCAACACGATCACATGCAGGGCAACACTTGCAAGCCCTTGAGACTTTTAGAATGTCGAGCCCAGAGCAAACTCAAATTTATTCGATATATCTCCTGGCATCTTGCGAACCGGGAAGCCCCAGACTAATGAAATCGGTGCCAGTGGCGAGATCCACTCCACCCCAAAGCCGACCGACACACGCGTATTGGCAAGCTGCATCGGCTGCGCAACCTGGAAAGTCGTACTACCCACCGTCAGGTTGCCGCCCCCGACCACACCGGCATCAGCAAACAGCACGCCGCGAAAGCCTGGCGTGCGGATCGGCAACGGCACAAACAGATCAAGTGAGAGTCGCGCCAGTTTATCACCGCCAACCACCTCATTGGTGGCCGGATCGCGCAGGCTTACCCCCGAATACTCGAACCCACGCAAACTTCCCATACCCCCCATTGAGTAGCGGCGATACACGGGCAGGCTCTTGCCACGCTGTGCCGTGATATATTTCCCCTCCAGCGTCGGACTTAACACGACATTCTCAGCCAGCTCAAAGTAACTGCGGGTGGAGGCGCGCAATTCAGTCAGATTCGTACTCCCCCCCAGTCCGGCATAGCCAAAAGTAAGCTGCTCAAAATGGCCACTGTTTGGTGTCATCAGGTTATCGCGCGTATCCCAGGCAAGCGACTGCGTCAGCTCACCTGAACTGCGCCGCCCTGCCTGCGATTGCAGGATCAACGATGCATCGGCTGGCATATTGGTCAGATTGGTGCGGCTATATTCATAGCCTATCGAATAGGTGAGGTGATCGGATAACGGGAATCCGAAGCTGACCCCTCCGCCCACACTGTCCTGATGGTAGTTGTTTGCCAGCATCTGATCCGGCTTGGTCTGTGTTTTGTTTGTGTGGATGGTTGCACGAATATCTTCCCCCATAAAATAGGGGTCGGTCAGGGAGATATCGTAATTTTGCGTCCTGGCGCCAACTTCAGCAGAAAGATTTCCGGCATACCCGCGGCCAAACAGATTATTCTCCTGCACTTTACTGGTCACGAAGACTCGCTCAAGCTGTGAATAACCTGCACCAATGGAAAAGCTGCCAGTCTTCTTATCCGCAACATCAACCTTGAGATCGACCTGGTTTGGGTCATCAGCCGGCGGCATTGAGAAACGTACATCCTCAAACAGACTTAAACGCTGCAAGCGTTCCCGGGAATACTTGATCCGGCTCGCTGCATAGCGACTCCCCTCATCCTGCCTCAACTCGCGCCGGACAACGTTATCAGCAGTCTTGGTATTTCCCGTGATATCAACCCGGTGAATATAGACCTCACGCCCTTTTTCAATATCGAACACGATCGCCACCTTGCGAGCTGCCACATCGCGCTTAAACAGAGGGGTCACACTGGCAAAGGCATAGCCCTGATCGCCCACCTTCTCCGTAATGCCTTCGATACTTTTGCGAAGCTGCGCAAGCGAATAATATTTGCCCGCTTCCAGCGCAATTTCGGACATCAGCGTCTCTTTATCGGGAATAATATCCCCCTGCACATCGACACTCTCCACCAGATATCGCGGCCCCTCAAAAAGCCCAAACGTCAGATAAAACCAGCTCTTGTCACTGGAGATCGATACCAGAGATGACTCAACCGCGGCATCGAGATAACCATTGTTCTGGTAATACTGCTCAACCATATGTCCATCACCTTCCACACGCGGGAGATCGAATACGTCTCGCTTGCTGATCCAGCTACCAAAACCGGACTCGGACGAAGATATTTTGTCTCGGAGCTCCTCATCAGAGTAGACCTTATTGCCAATAAAACGAATTTGCTTGATCCGTGTCTCATCCCCCTCATGAATGCGAACCGCAACGTCGATCCGGCCATCCTTCAAGGGTTTCGTCTCCACCTTGATGCCAACCTGATAGAACCCTTTTTTCAGATACGCCTTGCGGATCATGTTTTGATCACGCGCGGCCAATACGGCATTGAACACCTGACCGGACTTCAGCTTTAGTTTCAGCCTGAGATCCTTAACGGTAACCTCTTCGTTACCAATAATTTCAACCTTGGCAATCAACGGGTTCTCTTCAACCTTCACGGTAAGCTTGAGGCCACCTGCTACAGAATCACCGATAAACTGGATATTTCCAAACAACCCCGTCGCATACAGACGCCGCGCATCCTTGGCCAGATTGGCCCGGTTCAGGCGATCGCCTTTTCTGACATGCATTTTCGCAATAATGGTCGATGATTCCACATAACGGTTACCCTGCACCGAAATCGACACAATCTTGTCCCCGGCGGCAAAAGCCAGTGCAGGCATCAACAGCAGGGCGATCAACGCCAGAAATCTCACCATTGCCACTTTATCCTCTGAACAGCCGGGAAATATCGTTATAAAAAGCAAAAATCATCAGCATGATGATCAACATGATCCCCAGCATCTGCGTCTTCTCCATCACCGCAGGCGAAACCGGCCTGCCAAGCACTTTCTCGATACCGAGATAAACCAGATGCCCGCCATCCAGCACCGGAATCGGCAGCAGATTCAGCACCGCAAGGTTGACCGAAATCAAGGCGAGAAAGGAGATAAATGCCACCAGCCCGATTTCAGCAGTACGTCCTGCCAGCTGTGCAATCGCAATCGGTCCGCCCAGGTTTTTAGCGGAAATATCTGCCACAATCATTTTCTTGAACACCTGCAAGGTCAGAACCGTCATATCCCAGGTGCGTGAAAAGCCGAATGCCGCGCCTTCGACCACACCCATGCGATACAGCACAGGTTCGGCCAGCAACAAAGGCATCAGCCCCGCGCCAATACGGCCCGAGCCTTCGCCATCTGCCTCAGGAATCACCAGCAGAGTCAGAACCGTATCCTCGCGCTGGACATTGATCTCCAGCCCGTCGCCTGCATGCTTTCTGATCGCAGCGATAAAATCGTGGGTGCTCGCAACCGGCTCCCCCTGTATCTGCAGAATAACATCGCCGGGCAACAGACCCGCCTTGGCGGCAGGCGAATCCTTGACCACCGAATCGACCGCAATCTGCATACCAACACCGATACCCAGGGATTCACTTGCCACATCGACCAGCAACGGATCCCTTTCAGTTTGAGGAAGAGATGCCGACAACGACAAATTCACACCGCCTCGATCCAGCACAAAGTCGACACGCTGTCCCACCTTGCCTTTCAGGTACTCCTCCATCTGCGCCCACGACAGAACAGGGTGGCCATCCACCTCCTTCACCACATCGCCGGAAAGGAACCCTGCGCGCTCGGCAACCGAAGAGGGGGAGACAGAGCCGACGACCGGGAGATTAATTGACTGCCCCAGCCAGCCGACAACCATGAAAGCGATAATCGCGAAAAAGAAGTTAAACATCGGGCCCGCCACCGCCACCGAGGCCCGTTTCCACACAGGCTGAACATCAAACGCACGCAGCTTATCCGCTTCGCTGATACCCCGCTTGGCCTCCTCGCCCTGCTCATCAGGGTTCTCTCCAAGCATTTTGACATAACCACCCAGCGGAATTGCCGCGATGACATATTCGACCTCACCATCACGACTGCGCCGCTTAAAGATGGCGGGTCCAAACCCGATGGAGAACTTTTCTACCTTGATGCCAAGTTTGCGGGCAACAATAAAATGGCCGTACTCATGCACGGCGATAAGCAACGCGATGGCAAAAATAAACCAGACCACCGTATGCAGGGTTTCAAACAACATATCCTCCGAAAAGCCTATGACTGAAATTGCGCGATAGCGTCGCGAGTTCGCCGGCGCGCTTCAGTGTCGATATGCCAGACATCATCGAGCGTTTCCACGGCGGCATCGGGGTAAGCCCCCAGCACGCCCTCAACTGTACGCACAATGCCGGTAAATGGAATCTTTCTGTCGCGAAAGGCCTGATTAGCCACTTCATTGGCTGCATTCATCACCACCGCCTGCGAGTCTGCACCTCGCATCACCGTCTGCACCATACGCATGGCCGGAAACTTCACCTCATCAATCGCCTGAAAATCGAGCCGCCCGCGCTGTGCCAAATCCAGCCATGCAATGCCGCTGCTCAGTCGCACATGCTGGCTGATCGCATAAGCGATCGGGGCACGCATATCGGGCTCGGCAAGCTGTGCAAGCACCGAGCCATCCCGATACTCCACCAGTGCATGCACAATGCTCTGCGGGTGGATAATGGCGGAGAGCTTTTCAGGTGCTAGATCAAACAACCAGCGCGCCTCGATAAGCTCCAGTGCCTTATTCATCATGGTGGCCGAATCAATACTGATCTTGGCCCCCATATCCCAGTTCGGATGCGCCACCGCCTCTTCCAGTGTCACCGCATGCAGGCTTTCCGGATCACGGTCCCGGAACGGCCCGCCCGATGCAGTCAAAATCACACGGGTCACCGAGCCATGATCGTGCCCGTGCATAGCCTGATGCACCGCGGCATGCTCGGAATCGACCGGCACCACCTCCGCGCCACTCTGCTGCGCCATCTGCATGAATATTCTGCCTGCGGTGACCAGGCACTCCTTATTGGCAAGCCCCACCCGTTTGCCTGCCTTCACCGCTGCAAGTGCAGCCGGAAGACCAACCGAACCGACCATGGCGGCCATCACCATATCGACCTCAGGTGCTTCTGAAACTGCAATAGCCGCATCCATCCCCGATTCGAGACGAATATCTGCCGGCAACTCTTTCGCAAGCATCTTCGCCGCAGCAGGATCGGTCATCACCACCACTTCGGGGTGCACAAGCGTGCAAAGCTCGCGCATGCGTTCGACATTGGTGTGAGCAACCAGCGCATAAACTGAAAGTTCTTCCGGATGCTGCCGGATCAGATCAATCGTACTGGCGCCGATGGAGCCGGTGGCTCCCAGAATGGTCAGCCTCACAATACCTCCAGCCACAAAAGTCCGCACACCACAAGTGAGGGAATCAGCGCATCGATACGATCCAGCAGCCCCCCGTGTCCGGGTAGCGTGCGCCCGGAATCCTTGGCGCCGACCAGCCGTTTGATGGCCGACTCAAACAGATCGCCAAGCACCCCGGCAATCACCAGCACAATGGCGAGAAGAAGCGCATGCCATAGCGGCATCCCCACAAACCGAATCCAGAATCCGCCGGCAATCGCCACGCCAAATACCAGCCCGCCAAAAAAACCTTCGACCGACTTGCCGGGACTCACGGCAGGGCAGAGTTTGTGTTTGCCAAACTTCTTGCCGACAAAATAGGCGGCAATATCCGCCGCCCAAACACCCAGCAGCGACCCGGCGATGAACATCACACCATCGGTATGCGCATGAATTTGCATCACCACGGCGACGAACAGCAGCAGCCACATTGCCATCCACTGCGCAGCAGCAAGTTTTGGCAGCTGCTCGGTGCATGCGCCCCCTGTTGCCTTCCAGGCAAAAAGCAAAAACCAGATGAAACTCAACGCAAACAGCAGTGCAAGCAATGGATACCCCTGCACAATCCCCGCCAGAGCAAGAGCTGTAGTCAGCAGATAGAGCCAGCGGCCCTCCAGCTTCATCAGCTGCACCAGTTCCATCACCGCCAGTAGTGCAACGAGTGCCAGTATCCAGTCAAATATCGGGGAGGGAGCGAAAAAGAGCCAGCCAACCGCCAGTGGCAGCAGCAGCAGTGCGGTAATAATACGTTTCTGCAGTTCACTCATGGGTTCACCTGCTCACTGGTTAGTCCGAAACGACGTTCCCGACCGGCAAAGTCTGCCAGTGCAGTCTCAAACTCAGCTTTGGAAAAATCGGGCCAGAAGGCATCCGTAAAATAGAGTTCGGCGTAGGCGGCATCCCAAAGATAGAAATTTGAGATCCGTTTCTCGCCACCAGTGCGCACCAGAAAATCCACAGGCTGCAACTCTGCTGACCACATAAATTTACGGAAAGCGTCGGCGTTCAGTAAATCCATGGCTGCAGATGCATCCCCCTGTGTTTCGACCCACTGGCAGGCTCGCTTGGCTGCAGCGATAATTTCCTGCTGACCGCCATAGTTCAGGCAGAGCACCAAATCGATAACATTGTTACCCTCGGTTTTGCGGCAAGCCTCTTCGACCGCCTTGCGCGCTTTGGGCGGAAATGCGGCGAGGTCACCCACCGCACGCAATCTCACCCCCTGCTCCTGCATCGCGGGAAGCTCCAGTGGCAACATGCTGGCGAGCAGGGTCATCAGGCCTGAGACCTCAGGTTTCGGACGCGCCCAGTTTTCAGTGGAAAATGCAAACAGTGACAGCTGCGGAATCCCGGCACCGGCCGCCCACGCCACCACCTCATGCACACGCTTGGCTCCCTGACGATGCCCTTCAAGACGCGGTAGGCCACGCTGTTTTGCCCAGCGGCCATTGCCGTCCATAATGATGGCCATGTGCCGAGGCACCGGCCTCTGGCTCGTTAAAGGCATCAGAGCGTCAGAATATCTTTTTCTTTGTGTTCCACGACATGATCAATTTCTTCGATGAACTGATCGGTAAGCTTCTGGATCTCTTCCGTCAGACGTTTGGAATCATCCTCGGATATCTCTTTATCTTTCAGCTGTTTCTTGACGTCATCGTTGGCGTCACGGCGGATATTGCGCACCGCCACCTTGGCCATCTCAGCAGCGTGCTTCACCTGCTTCACCAGCTCCTTGCGACGCTCCTCAGTCAGTTCGGGCAACACAATGCGAATAATCTCGCCATCGCTGGAAGGATTCAGGCCAAGATCGGACTTCATGATGGCCTTCTCAATCGCCGGTACCATGGTCTTTTCCCACGGTGAAATCGTAATCACGCGCGGCTCCGGCACATTCAGGTTCGCCACCTGATTCACCGGCATCTCCGAGCCGTAGTAGTCGACCATCACATGGTCCAGCAGCGAGCTGGAGGCGCGTCCGGTACGGATTTTTGCCAGCTCATCCCGCAGCGACTGAATGCTTTTCTGCATTCTGGGTTTCAGATCGTTAAGCACGCTTCTCTCCTTCCCTTACCAGAGTCCCTACCGGCTCACCTGATACGGCGCGTACCAGCTGCCCGGGAGAAGTTACATCGAATACAACAATCGGCATATCATTATCACGGCATAGCGACATGGCGGTGGAATCCATCACGCCGAGCTGCAAATTCAGCGCCTCCGAGAAGGTGAGTGTCTCATAGCGCTTGGCATCCTTCACCTTCTTCGGATCAGCGGTATACACGCCGTCCACCTTGGTGCCCTTGAGCACCACGTCAGCCTGAATCTCCATAGCGCGCAGGCTGGCGGCGGTATCAGTTGTGAAATAGGGATTGCCGGTTCCGGCTGCGAAAATAATGATGCGCCCCTTTTCAAGATGGCGCACAGCACGGCGACGGATATAGGGCTCGGCCACTTCCTTGATCGGCAGCGCGGAGATCACCCGCACATCGGCACCATTGCGTTCGATGGCATCCTGTAGCGCCACCGAATTCATTACGGTGGCCATCATGCCCATGTAATCGGCACTGGCCCGATCCATGCCGGAGGCCATGCCTTTCACGCCGCGGAAAATATTGCCGCCACCGATCACAATGGCCAGGTCGACGCCTTTCTTGTGGGCCTTCACCAGTTCGGCAGCCAGACGATTCAGGGTATCCGGGTCGATACCGAACCCCTGATCGCCCATGAGCACTTCACCGGAAAGCTTCAGAAGCACCCGCTTGTACGAGCGCTTGGAGCCTGCCGGAGAAGTGCGATCAGCCATTAACTTGTGCGGCCACTTCGGCGGCGAAATCGCTTTCCGCCTTCTCGATACCTTCACCCAGCGCATAGCGATGCATCGCCACGACTTCAGCATCTTTCTGAACACCGGCAAGGTACTTGCCAACGCTCTGATCCGGATCAATTACGTAGGCTTGCTCAAGCAGGCAGATATCGGAGTAGAACTTGTTCAGCTGGCCCTCAACGATCTTCTCGATGATGTTGGCAGGCTTGCCGCTGGCAGCTGCGCGCTCGGAGAGCACCGCTTTCTCGCGTTCAACCAGATCGGCTGTCACATCGTCGCGCTTGATGCACTGCGGGTTGGCCGCAGCCACATGCATGGCGATACCGCGTGCAGCTTCCTGCAACGCATCACTGGAACCACCCTTGATGCCGATCAGCACGCCGATCTTGCCGGCACCGTGAACGTAGCCGGAAACCAGGCCGCCAGCCACCTCAACCCGCTCGAAACGGCGGATGCTCATGTTCTCGCCGATCTTCGCAATCAGCTGCGACAGAGCCTCTTCCACAGTCACGTCTCCGAACTTCATCACCTTCAGCGCGTCCACATCGGCAGGTTTGTTGGCAATGATAAAGTCAGCCAGCTTGTTGACGAACTCGACAAAATGTTCGTTCTTGCTCACGAAGTCGGTCTCGGCATTCACTTCCAGTACCACGCCGGTATCACCCTTGGATACCGAAACAACCACACCTTCAGCAGCCACACGGCCAGCCTTCTTGGACGCAGCAGACAGACCCTTCTTGCGCAAAAAGTCCATGGCAGCTTCGATATCGCCACCCGTCTCTCCCAACGCTTTTTTGCAATCCATCATACCTGCACCGCTCATCTCGCGCAGTTTCTTTACATCAGCAGCCGTAATCTGGCCCATTTCTCATCCTCCAAAACTTGATTCTTTCGATTCCTCGCAGCGCCCTGATCAGGCTTCGGTTTTTTCATCCGCAGCTGCTTCAGCGCTCTCATCTGCAGCAGCTTCGGCCTCTTCAGTCGCTTCAGCTTTGGCTTCTGCCTTGGCCTTCTTAGGTTTGGCCTCGGCCTCTACAGGCTCCTCGGCAGCAGCTTCGTCGCCCTTTGTCTCAGCCTTCTTAGGCTTGGCTTCCGCCTTGGCCTTCTTAGGCTTGGCCTCTACAGACTCCTCGGCAGCAGCTTCTACTTCCGCTCCTGCTTCAACGGCTCCTGCTTCAACGGCTTCAGCCTCAACAGCCTCTTCTTCAGCAGCGCTTTCGGCAAATGCAACGTCGCCGCCATCTTCGGTGTTCTGCATGCTCCATGTTTCGGTGCCTTCAATGATTGCATCGGCAATCTTGCTGCAGAACAGACGCACGGCGCGAATGGCATCATCGTTACCCGGAATCACGTAATCAATGCCGGATGGATCACAGTTGGTATCAACCACGGCCACGATCGGAATACCCAGCTTCTGGGCCTCCTTGACCGCCAGATCTTCCTTGCGCACATCAACCACAAACAGGCAGTCCGGCAGAGCCAGCATATCCTTGATACCGCCCAGCGAGCGCTCCAGCTTCTCAAGCTGCTTCTCAAGCTGCAGACCCTCTTTCTTGGTCAGCAGCTCGAATACGCCCTCTTCCTTCTGGCGAATCAGATCTTTCATTTTGCGAACAGACTGCTGCACAGTCTGGAAATTGGTCAGGGTGCCACCGAGCCAACGGTGATTGACATAGAACTGGCCGGCACGGCTCGCCTCTTCCTTGACTGCATCACGCGCCTGACGCTTGGTGCCAACAAACAGGATCTTACCGCCTGCAGCTGCCAGTTCATGCATGAACTGGTAGGCCTCGTTGGCCATGCGCAGGGTTTTCTGCAGATCGACAATATGGATTCCGTTACGTTCGCCGAAGATATAAGGCGCCATTTTCGGGTGCCAGCGGCGGGTCTGATGGCCGAAGTGAACGCCGGCCTCCAACAGGTTTTTCATGTTAAACTGAGACATCTAAGTCCTCCGATTGTTATTTCCTCCACCGTCCCGGGTACCAGATGCGAACACCTTCGGCACAATCGTATGTAAGGGTCGGTGTGTGAAGTGGCGCGCTTTCTACAGAAAACTAGCCGCGGATGCAAGCCCGCACTTCCCTGTCGGCTCCTCCCTGCTAAGCTGTCGCGTCCATGTCGAACCCATGCTTACCTCCCCGCCGCTGGCTGTTGCGTCTGATCCTCGTATTCGGTGCAGTACTGCTGATCTATCAGGCCTGGCTGCTGACCGAAGTGATCGAACTACGCAGCAACAACCCGGAGATGACAGCCTTCATGGAAAATCGTTTGCAAGAGATGCAGGCGACAAATCCGAAGGCGAAGCTGGTCCGCATATGGGTGCCGACGAAACTAATCTCGCCCCATGCCAAGCGCGCGGTGCTGGTGGCCGAGGATGCGAGTTTCTATAGCCACTTTGGTTTCGACTGGGAGGGCATCCGCGTCGCCTTCAGAAAAAACATCAAGCGCGGGCATATCGTGGCCGGGGGCTCCACCATCAGCCAGCAACTTGCCAAAAATCTTTTTCTCTCCGACGAACGATCGCTTCTACGCAAGGCCGAGGAAACCATGGTGACGCTAATGCTGGAAGCGGTACTCAAAAAGCGGCGCATCCTTGAGCTTTATCTCAACTACGCCGAATGGGGCGATGGCATTTTCGGCATCGAAGCCGCCGCGCACCACTATTTCAATGTTTCGGCAAATGAGCTGGACGAGGCACAGTCGGCCACACTGGCGGCGATACTCCCCAACCCTCACTACTACGGCACCCTTCCTCCGAAGTTAAGCGAACGCAGCAGCGTGATCCTATCTTATATGGTCGGAGCCCAAACAGATTAACCCGAACTGTTTCCCTGCTGTCGTCCAAATGAGTTCCGACAAGGTGAATTGAGCTTGCTTAAGAGAAGGCCTCCTGGGGGGGCAACGCCAAGTGAGCTCATTTGGGATGCAGCAACTAGGCGCGGCCTGCATTCCGATCGTTGGGCGAGTGGTAATATTCGCTCTGCAACGCAGCCTCGCGCACCACCTTGATGAGCTCTTCCAGTCGCGTCTCGGCAGTGGCAATCGGCGCACAATCCTCGCAATCCGGCTTTTCGCAAGGCTGGTTTGCATAGAGCCAGAACTGCACGGCTCCGGCAATCAAGCCATCGGAGATTTCACCGAGATCGGCATCCTTGGCGGTATCGGACAATCGATTCCCCAGCGTGATCGTGCCTTCCGCTGCCTTGGCATAGATATCGGGTTCATCGCTCATGGAAACACTCCTGTTCAAAAATCAGCGCAATAGTATCAGCTGCCTTCATCGATGCCATCGATGCGACCCCGCAAAGCCCACATGAGCAATCCCACCACACTCAAGGCGAGCATCGCCAGCGTCATGTGGGTGAGATCCACCGCCACCAGCGGCACCACTGCCCCGACAATCAAAGCGGTAAAGCCCATCTGCACGAAGCTCTGCAAGGCGGAGGCCATGCCGCGGTTGCGTGGGAAGCAATCGAGCGCCATCAGATTGATGTTGGGCATGGCAATCGCCATACCGAGCACATAGAGCGCTAATGGTGCCACCACAGAAACGGGGGTCGGAGCCAGGAACTGGCTCAGCAGCACATTCACCACCGCTGCACCTACCAGCAGCCCGTAACCGAGTTGCACGGTACGCACGGGCGAGACCACGCCCGCCAGCCGGCTGGAGAGCATCGCGCCCAGCATGATCATCGCCACACTGGGAATGAACATGATCCAGAAATCGTTCACACCCAATCCAAGAAAGTCGTAGATCACGGTTGGAGCACCTGCCACATAGATAAAGAAGGCGCTGAACATCATGGCAAAGCAGAAGACCAGCGCCAGGTAGTGGCGGTGCCGAAGCGCTTTACTATATGCCTTTGCAATCGCCACCGGATGCACGCTGTGGCGCTTCTCCAACGGATGCGTTTCGTGCACCCCGAGCCAGATCATCAGGAATAGTGCTGCTGCGACCACTGCGAGAAAGACGAACACCGAATGCCAGCCAAAGAGATCGTGCAGCCAGCCGCCGATGATGGGGGCCACGGCAGGCGCGATGCCGAAAAGCAGCATCACCCGCGCCATTACCTTCTGTGCGGCAGCCCCGTGGTACACATCGCGAATCATCGCCCGCCCGATCACCATGCCGGCGCTGGCGGAAAGCCCCTGCCCCACACGCAACGCAATCAGCTCACCAATGCTTGCCGCCAGTGCGCAGCCGATGGAGGCGACAACATAGATGCCGAGCGCAGCCATGATCACGCGGCGGCGACCGAAGCCATCGGAGAGCGGGCCGTAGATCAGGGTGGAGACTGCCGATGCCAGCAGGTAAAGGCTCAGCGTGAGCTGCATCTGCGCATGGCTGGCGGAGAGATCGTTGCCGATGTCGGGAAACGACGGCAAATAGGTATCGATGGTAAACGGCGCCAGCGTTGCCAGTGCCGCTACGACAAGTGAAAGAGGAATTCCGGGGTGCCTATGTGTCTCTGAGGTCGTCATGGAGGCCCGCACTCTGCAACCGAAGAAGCAGCGATGCCAGTCTGATAAATTAACTAATAGAGAGTCCTAATAAGCAACTACAGCAATTTATTTTGTGGATCCCAACAATCGACAATATGAAAACCAATTGGATCATCATGAAATTTTCGATGGTCGATTATCGGCTGGACTCGAAACACGATCCCATCATTATCTGCAATTTCATGAATTTTTGAGCGAATATTCTCACTCCAAGAGACTGGATAAGTGCCATTACCAGTCCTTATTCTTCCTTTTTTGGAAGTGTAATTAACAACATCAAGCTTTCCAGGGAGTTCGATATAATTTGGCAACTCTTCTCTCTGCGTGCCGAGTAAAGTTTTATCTTTCTTAACAATCTTTGTTGGCTCCTTATTATCTTTATTCCCTACCTGGATATATTCGACTCGGGTGCCATCAACATTTCTAATAAGTTGATCAACTGGTGCTTTTGTGCCCTCTGCGGCAGTAATGATTATAGGGTTTACGTTAATAACACCGCCTTTATTATCTACATTATTAAGCTCTAAGTTGATTTGCGGCTGAGAAGAAAGTGATGGCTGTTGATTCTTTTCTAACAAATCAGCCCACAATCTGCGCAATTTAACAACACCATCGATCATCATTGACACAGACTTTGCGAGTGCACTGCCACCATCTGCCGATAGAACACCCAAAATTGGCAATTGCTTTGATATTAAGTCTGGGTTTTCAAGGATAAAATCAATAAGAATCTCTATTGAGCCTTGTCTAATTTGCATTTCGTAGCGAACGTTGCTCTTCATTTTTTCAGACAACGTCTTATGACCGACAGAATATGGGACCGTATGATCCAGAATCCTTCTGTAGCTATTTAGCATTACCTCAACTACACGCAGGTCATATTTTCCATCCTCGAAGGCTTCACCTTCAGCTTTAAGGAATATTTCCGCCATCGCCAACCCCTCCCATGAATTAACACTTAATGCATTTCATCCACGGAGAGTTATTGAGTCAAGTTAATTTCCTATTTCAAACTGGTGTAGACCAACAATGCACTAGCCATTTATTCCACGATGCAACGAAAGCTTTGAGATACCGTTTTCCTCAGTGAAAGCGGCTCGATCTTTCGGGGATAGACGCACCTTCAGCAGCACATATTCGTCGGTATCCTCACGCGAGAGCACGCGGCCATGGGCATAGCAGTAAGCCAGCGATTTGCTGTCGGCGAGATCGAACTTCATCTCGATCTCCGACTTGTTGGCCTCGGCCCAGTCGCGCAGCAGCTCCAAAAGCTCATCCACGCCCTGCCCACTCAAAGCAGAAAGCGCCACGCGAGTGCCATTCAGCGTTTCGGCCTTGCGGGATTGCACATCGGTGGCCACATCGGTCTTATTCCACACCTCGACAATGGGCGGGGCGTGATCGCCATCGAGACCTATCTGGGCGAGTGTCTCCATCACCACATCGCCCTGCTCGCGCACACGGGGGTCGGAGGCATCGCGCACATGCAGAATCAGGTCGGCTTCCACCACCTCTTCGAGCGTGGCGCGGAAGGCATCCACCAGTTCATGCGGCAAATCCTGCAGGAATCCCACTGTATCGGAGAGCACGATGCTGCCTCCGCCCGGCAGCTCCACCGTGCGCAGAGTGGGGTCGAGGGTGGCGAAGAGCTGGTCGGCGGCATAGACGCCAGCGCCGGTCATGCGATTGAACAGTGTCGATTTGCCGGCGTTGGTGTAGCCCACCAAAGCCACGGTCAGGATTTCGTTGCGCTGGCGCCCTGCGCGCTGTGTGTGACGCATGCGACGCACCTTGGCGAGATCGCCCTCGATGGTGCGGATACGATTGCGGATCATGCGGCGGTCGAGCTCGATCTGCCGCTCACCCGGACCACCCATAAAGCCGAAGCCGCCGCGCTGGCGCTCAAGGTGGGTCCACGAACGCACCAGACGGCTCACCTGATAATTCAGTGAAGCAAGCTCCACCTGCAAACCACCTTCGCGGGTTCTGGCGCGGGCGGCAAAGATCTCCAGAATCAGGCCTGTGCGATCCACCACCTTGGCGCTCCATGCCTTCTCGAGGTTGCGCTGCTGCACCGGGGTGAGCTGGTGATCGACGAAGACCACCGCCGCCTCGCTCGCTTCCACGCTATCTGCCACCTGCTGCACCTGCCCCGCCCCCAGAAGAGTCGCCGGTACAGGCTTGCGCAACGGAAAGGCCATCGATTCGACAATATCGCAGCCACTGGAGTCAATCAGGCGGTCGAACTCCTCGGCGCGCGCCTGCTTCTCGTACTCACCCAGACGACGCGAAGCCAGTTGCGGATGCACGCTGACGACGCGATCCGGTGCCTTCTCGGTTGATTCCAGTTGTTTTTTCAAGCCTGTGACTCCAGCCCCTGTGCCAACAATCCTGCGATGCACGGGCGCAGCATAGCAGCGTCGCCGCGGACTGCATCAGGGGTCTGGTGTGCAAACCAGGTCTGCTGCCGCTTGGCGTATTGCCGGGTGGCGGTGATACCGTCGCGCACGGCATCAGCCAATGCATAACCCGGGTCCGCGAGATGATTCAGCAACTGCCGGTAGCCGACCGCACGCGTGGCCGGATGCGTATCGGGAAGGTTGAAACCGGAGAGCCACTTCACCTCATCCAGCCAGCCAGCCGCCATCATCGCCTCGAAACGGGTTGCCAGCCGCTCGCGCAATTGTTCACGCGGCACCTCCAGCACGAATACCGGGCAATCTATTTCGGGAACATCCGGACCCTGGGCATGCCACTCGGAGAGGGTTTTGCCAGTGGACTCATATACGGAAAGCGCACGCACGATGCGCTGGGTGTCGCCCGATTTCAAGCGATTGGCGATTTCCGCATCCACCTCGGCAAGGCGCGCATGCAGCGCCTCGATACCAAAACTCTCCGCTTCGGCCAGCAAGCGCTCCTTCACCACCGGGTCATCGGCCGGGATATCGGCAAAGCCTTCGAGCAGTGCCTTCAGATACAGCCCTGTACCACCGGTGATGAGCGGCCTTCTCCCTGCCTCATTCTCGCGGGCGATGATGCGGGCGGCATCAGCAGCCCAACTGGCGGCCGAACAGATTGCAGGAAGCTCCACGTTGTCGATCAGATAGTGCGGCACTTGCGCCTGTTCTTCTTTACCGGGCTTGGCCGTGCCGATATCGAGCCCCTTGTACACCTGCATGGAGTCGCAGGAGATGATGCCGGTGCCATGCGCATGGGCAAGTTCAAGCGCTGCCGCCGACTTGCCGGTGCCGGTCGCACCCATCAGTGCTACCGCTTTCAAATCACTCCTTGCGGCCAAACAGTCGGTCCAGATCGTTCAGTGAGAGGCGCACGTAGGTGGGTCGGCCGTGGTTGCACTGTGCGATGTTGGGGGTGGACTCCATGGTGCGCAGCAACGCCTCCTGCTCCTCGTGTTTCAATAAATGTCCTGATTTAATCGAGCCCTTGCAGGCGCGGTTGCCGAGCCAGCGCTCCAGCACCCGGCCCTTGCCTTCCGCTTCCACGCCGATATTCATACAGGTCTCCACCAGCTCCGCCACCAGTTCGGATGGCGACTCCTCGCGCAGCATGGCGGGTACGGCGCGAATACTGAACTGCTCCTCACCTGCCGCATCGAGCTCCACACCAAACGGCCGTAACGCATCGGGATGATCGTGCAGCCAGGCGGCCGACTTCGCACTGACCGTGAGCGAGGCCGGCACCAGCAACTGCTGCGAGGCGATACTTCCTTTCGCGAGCTGACTTTTCAGCTTTTCGTAGTTGATGCGCTCGTGCGCCGCATGCTGGTCGACAATGACAATACCTTCATCGGTCTGTGCCACGATGTAGCAGCGATGCACCTGCGCGATGGCGTGGCCGAGATCGAACTCATCCCCTGCGCCATAGCTGGCTTCAGATTCATGTGCGCTGGGGGCGGAAAACAGCGAGCGCATCACCGCATCCGAAGGCCTGCCGGAAGAACCCCCATGAGCACGATCTGGAGGCGTATAACCGCCGGATGAGGCAGGCGGACGATAACCGGGTGCACCACCGAACGAAGGTCGTGGCGAACCCTGCATGGAGGCGATGGCCTGCTGGCCCGGCTGGCTGGAAACCGTCTGCCCCATCGATTCGATGGCCTTGCGCACGCAAGCCACCACGGCAGAACGGACAGATTGAGGAGAGCGAAAACGCACCTCGCGCTTGGCCGGGTGCACATTCACATCCACCTCGGCCGGATCCATCTCGATGAAGACCACCGCCACCGGATAGCGATCGTGGAACATCACGTCGCGGTAGCCGGCATTCAGTGCTGCGATCAGCTGCTTGTCGCGCACCACGCGGCCGTTGATCATGAACAGCATGCGCCCTGCATCGCGATGGTGGTAGGTGGGCAGGCCGAAGAAACCGGAGACCTCTACCCCCTCATGCTCGAGAGCGCATTCGCAGGCATTGGACACGAACTCGTCACCCATAATCTGGCGTATGCGCGTTGCCCTGCCCTGCCCTGCTGATAGATCGAGCCGGTTGCGCCCATCGAACTCGAGCGTGAAACCAACAGAAGGATTAGCGAGAGCGAGTGCGCGCATCGACTCGACGATCTGCGCCTCCTCGGTGCGATCGGTGCGCATGAAACGAAGCCTCGCCGGGGTATTGAGAAAGAGATCGCACACCTCCACGCGGGTGCCGGCGCGTGGTGCCGCAGGCTTGACGGTAATACGGCCCATGCCATCCACGCTTACTTCGGAACCCTCATTCGAACCGGACTCACAGGTGTGCAGCTTGAAACGGGAGACCGAGGCGACCGAGGGCAGCGCCTCGCCGCGAAAACCGTGGCTGGCGATATGGTGCAGATCGTCGGCATCGCGGATCTTGCTGGTGGCATGCCTTTTAAGTGCGGCTTCCGCATCCTCGCGCGACATACCGCAGCCGTCATCGTCCACCTCGATGCGCTGCTTGCCGGCACCGGCAATGCGCACAGTAACCCTTGTGGCGCCTGCATCGATGCTGTTCTCCACCAGCTCCTTCACCACCGAACTGGGGCGCTCCACCACCTCACCGGCAGCAATCTGGTTGGCCACGTGCGGCGGCAGCTCGAAGATCACCCGCGTCATACCGCCTCCTTCACGAAACTGGCGATAAAGAAGCCATCGTTGGCCTCGCCCGGCAGCAGGTGCTGCATGTTGCGAAGACCTGCAAAACTCTCCACCACCCGCTCGTTTTCGTCGGGGTGAATGGAGCAGACGGCATAGACCAGCCGGCCGGCAGGTTTCAGCACCCGCAGTGCTTCGGCTACCATTTTTTTCTGCAATTCGGCATGACGGGCCACGGATTCAGGGCTGTGCAAAAACTTCGCATCGGGAAGCCGCCGGATCACACCCGAGGCGGTGCACGGCGCATCCAGCAAAATGGCATCCACCGACGCATCCTCATAGGCAAGTGCGGTAGCATCGCCCTGCACGACCGTGACGTTCCCGGCCTGCACGCGGGCGAGGTTCTCTTTCAAGCGACCGATGCGCGCCTCGCTCTGCTCCACCGCGATGATCTCCGACTCCGGGTGACGCCGTGCCAGCAGTGCGGTCTTGCCACCGGGCGCAGCGCAGAGATCGAGCACCAGCTCATTAGGACTTGCATCGAGAGACAGTGCCGCCACCTGCGCGGCCTGATCCATGACGATGAACTCACCTTGCGTATAGCCGGGCAACTGGGTGACATCGCTGCCCGACTCCAGAATGACCGCTGCTTCTGCGAGCTCTCCTGCCTGCACCGTGAAGCCCGCATCGGCCGCCCGCTGCATCCAGCCATCGCGATCGACAAACACCGCCACACACAGTGACGGTTTCTCCTGCAACAGCGCTGCCATCTCTTGTACCACCTCAGCGCCGAAGGCATCGCGCCAGCTTGCGTACAGCCAGTTGGGAAGCTCTGCGCGCTGATGCGGTTTAAACTTTGATGGAGGCTCGCTCTCGCCTACTTTGCGTAATACCGCATTCACAAGCCCCGTTGAAGCTGCATGCAGCGCCTTCACCGCCCCGACTGTTTCGCCGACCGCCGCATGCACCGGGATGCGCATATAACGAACCTGATAAGTGCCGAGCAGCAGGCCAAGGCGTGCGGCCTCCTGTGGTTTCTGTTTCAGGAAACGGGAGACATCGGCCTCCAGCGTAAAGTAGCGGCGCAACACGCCGTAGACCAGTTCGTGCAGCAGCGCCTTATCGCGGACGTCCGCAATAGAGTCCGCCATACGACCCAGCAACTCGTCCGCCTTGGCCCCGTGGTTGAAAATCCGATCCAGTACTTCGATGGCGGTTTGACGAATATCCGTTTTTTGCATCACAAGCATTACCCGAGACGATCGCCCTTGCTGAGCTGTGCACCATTCACAAAGGCATCGGCCGTCATCGCCTGCTTACCCTCGGGCTGCAATGCATCGATTTCGTAACAGGAGCCGTCACCACAAGCCACCGTGAACGGTGTCAGCGACATAACTTCACCCGGTGCACCATTTCCATTCAGGGGTATACCGCTAATAATTTTCAGCCATTTGCCACCTGTTTGCGTGCGTGCCCCCGGCTTCGGCGAGAAGCAGCGCACTGTTCGGTCGATCTGCGTTGCAGGCTGGCTCCAGTCGATTACACGTTCTTCGTTCGTAAGTTTTTTGGCGTAGGTGACCTGCGACTCATCCTGCGGTGCAGGCGAGATATCCCCCGCCGCGATCTTCGGCAGGGTTTCGGCCAGCAGTTCCGCACCCATAGCGGAAAGCTTCTCCCATAGCTCGGGGCCGGTGGTCAAATCGGTGATAAGAATGCGCCGCTCGGCATAGACCCCCCCCGTATCGAGCCCCTCCTCCATCTTCATAATGCCGACACCGGTTTCAGCATCGCCCGCCAGCAGGGCGCGCTCGATGGGGGCGGCTCCTCTCCATCTCGGCAGCAGTGATGCATGCACGTTGACGGGAGCGAAACGGGCGGCATCGAGCCAGCTCTTGGGAAGGATCATGCCGAAGGCGACCACCACCAGAAAATCGGGCGCTTTCGATTCAAGCCAGGCCAGCGCCTCGGGGTTCTCACGTAATTTCTCCGGCGTGATGACATCAATGCCGGCATCCAGTGCTGCCTGCTTCACGGGGGAGGCGGTGAGCTTCATACCGCGCCCGGCCGGGCGATCGGGCTGCGATACCACACCCACCACTTCGAAATGGTTCGATTCCAGCATCGCCTGCAGGCACAGCACCGAGAATGCAGGTGTGCCTGCAAAGACCACCTTCAATGGCTTCACTTGCCGTCCCGCAGTTTGCGCTTGCGTAGCTTTTTCTTGATCAGATTGCGTTTAAGTACCGACAGTTTATCGATGAAAAGCTTGCCATCCAGATGATCGAATTCGTGCTGCAGTGCCACAGCCTGAAATCCCTCGAAATCCTCCTCATGTACCGCCCCGGTTTCATCCTGCCAGCGCAACCGCACCTGTGCTGCGCGGGTGACCTCTTCGAAGATTTCCGGCACAGAGAGGCAGCCCTCTTCGTAGGTAGCTTCGCCTTCCATCTTTGTGAACTCCGGATTGATCCAGACTTTCAACTCGCGAGCACCCCCCTCCTCACGCCAGCTGGTATCGGTAACGAAAACGCGAAGGCTTACTCCAACCTGAGTCGCCGCAAGCCCCACGCCGGGCGCATCGTACATGGTATCCGCCATATCCTCGATCAGCTTTTGAACCTCGGGCGAAGTGGGGTCGGCAATCGGCTTGGCCACTTCGCGCAACCGCTCGTCCGGATAGGTCAGTATTTCTCGTATCGACATACCGCGAAGCATAGGGATGCGCAGCGCGCCTGTCAGCCGCCCGTCGGCCAGCGCCACCAGGGAGAAAAAATCATTCCTCCCGATACAAATTCAACACATTGCTGACATGCTGCATCAGCCATCAAGACTTTTGCTTTTTTTCCTGCTCCAGCAGTGCTCGCACCGTCCGGCTCATCTCGCCCAGCCGAAGCGGCTTAAAGAGCACTTCGGCATCCTGCGGCATATCCCGCTGGCTATCGCTCAAATCTCCGCCAGTGACAAACATAACCGGCAGATCAGGCCTCTTTTCCCGCATCAAATCGGCCAGCTTCGGCCCATTTATATTCGGCATTTTCAGATCCAGAATTGCCAGATCGATATCGCTCTGGTGCTGCTCGAACAGCGCGATTGCTCCATCGCTGCTGGTCGCTGCCAGTACGCGATAGCCAAGCCTTTTTAAAAGCTGCTGACCGACATCAAGCACGGTTGAATCATCATCCGCAATCAGAATGGTTTCGCCCTCTTCAGTAAGGATGGCATGAGACTCACCATGCACATCAACCTTACCTGACTCATCCAGAGGCAGATAAAGCCGGAAGGTCGTGCCTGCTCCCGGTGCACTATCAAGTTCAATGGTGCCACCATGGCGCTGCAGGATGCCATAAGCCATCGACAACCCGAGGCCCGTCCCCTTACCGACCTCTTTGGTGGTAAAGAACGGCTCAAACACCTTGGCTTCGATCTCCTTCGAAATACCGGTGCCGTTGTCGGAAATCGTGATGCAGGCAAAAGCACGGTTCTCTACATCCGGATGACGCTGCAAGAATGTCTTGTCGGCATCAAAACGGGATAACCGGACTTTGAGTGAAGGGTGCTCGGGCGCGGCATCATTCACCGCATCCACCGCATTGTTAAGAAGATTGATCACGACCTGTTGCAGCTGATTAACATCAACCAGACAAGCCAGTTCCTCATCTTTCACATCAACCGAAAGACTGATGCTCTCCGGTACAATCACACGCATCAGACGCCGAATATCTTTCAGGAAATGGTTCATCGAAACGGTGTGCATTTCGACCCGGTTTTTACGCGCAAAGGCCAGCAGTTTCGCAACCAGATCTGCCGCACGATGACTGATGGTTTCGATATCTTCCAGCCACTGCTGCACCTTCTCCGGGTCGTGGCGGTCGATCATTGCCAGTTCAAGGCTCCCGATAATGCCGGCCAGCATATTGTTGAAATCGTGTGCGATCCCGCCCGCCAGCACACCAATCGACTCCATCTTTTGTGACTGACGCAACTGCTCCTCCAGTCCTGAACGCATCGACTGATCCTGAATAATGGCAACAAAATTCTTCGGACGCTTTTGTGTATCAAGAATGGCAGCCAGACTGATAAAGGCCGGATAGAATTTCCCGCTCCGGTTGCGGCAAGTGAGCTCTCCCTTCCAGACCTCACCCAGTCGACAGCGCTGCATGGCACGGCGCGAAATCACCGAATCCATAACACCACAGGTTTGTAGCACATTATCCTGCTGCTTCAGTTCAGCAAGTTTATAGCCGGTCAACCTTTCGAATGCCGGATTCGCATACTCCCCCCTGCCTTCGGCATCGATAATCAACACCGCCTCACCGGTCTGCTCCATCGCCTGCATCACCTTACCAAGACTCTGCTCTGCCCGCCGCTGTTCAATCAAACGCTCACGCAACTCGCGGGTGCGCACCTTTACCCGCTCTTCCAGACGCTCACGATAGAGTTGCAGATCGGCCAGAAGTTCGTTCATGGCCACATAAACCTGCTGTACCTCCTCAGACTGCACACCACTCATTTCCGGCAACCGATACGCGCGCTTGGTATCAAGATCACGAATATTCCCCACCAAAACCGATAATGGGCTGAGCAGACGGTCAAGAAACAATCCTGCAAGAACCATAACCACCAGCAAACTCAGAAAGACCAGCACAATTGCGTTTTCGCTCTGGTTCTTTAGATAAATGAAGTGGGCCTGATTGTAATGAATCCGCAGACTTCCAAGAATGGAACGATCACTGCTTTGCCGAAACAGCAAGGCCTCGGAAACAAACGTTTTTCCCTGCGGGGGAATATCAACAACGACATTTCCGAAACTATCCTCGACGTGAATGCCTGTAATCAACGGGCTGTCATGCGAAGGCTCTCTGAGTAGCATCAACTGATTGGCGAGATCACCAACGTTTTTGGTATCGCCCTGACCGAGCGCTCGCTCAATCGGACTCGCAACCGACAGTGCCAGCAGGTCTGCCTTGCTCTCCTCATGCCCTTGCAGCTCCGCAAGCATATAGAGACTCCAATACGCATAGGTCATGACAAATAGCGACACATACAGAACGGCCATCACAAACATTACGCGCTTTGAAATACTGCGCGGCCAAAGAGATTCGAAAAGCTTATGGCTCATGGCGCTTCGCAAGCTTCAGAAACAGCGGATGCAGGCGAATCCCCGCCGCCTTAAGATTTTTTTCACTGACGGAAGGAAGAATTTTACTGGCGACCACAAATCCGGTCATAACACCACGGTCAACATCATGTGCATATGGCGAGAAAACCACTGCATGTTCGGAGATTCCATACGCCATAACCGCATCGAATGCGGAGGAATCCAGAGGCTCGGCAATAAATACTCCCCCAAATTTTCCACGACTGCCGAGATCAGCGGCGCTAAGAACAACGACCATGACAGGCAGCTTCCGGATGCTCTTCACCTTACCTGCAAGCTCGCCCGCCAATTTCTCGGCCAGCTTACCATCATGCTCATAAACGATAGCAAGTATAATCTGACCCGTCTTTGACTGCTTCGAGGCGACATCCAAATCCACCGAAACCACATTCGGAAACAGGTTGATGCCGAAATCGAGCCTGCGCTTCAAATACGCGGCATCATCCGCATGCGCAGCCATGCTGCACAGCAATAGTGGCAACAGAACCATGGAGAACAAACGAAACCGTGTTGTACAGCCGTTGGACTTATACACTACCGCCTCGCGTAATGCTGCGTACCCAAAGATCCATCTTCATCGATTTTGCAGCTCAGTAGCCATACGAAAGTTGCATCCACCAGGTTCTGCCAGCACGCGCATAATCTTCGGCATAGGTCAGCGCAGGTGACGGATTGTATACCTTGGCATCGGTCACATTGCGCACACCACCACGCAGCATCATCCCCTTCAACAACAAGTTTTCGACGCTTCCGGAAAGATCAAGTGTGCCATAACCTTTCATGGCCGGGCGCGCATCATCGTAGGCGCGCTGTCTCGAAGCGACATAACGCCCCCATGCACTCAGGGAGTAATCATGGGAGACTTTATAAGTGAGTACTGCATTGGCCATCCAGTCGGCAGCACCTTCAATGCTGCCGCCCTGACTATCATTATGCGTGCGTACAAAGGAAGCATTGCTGTCCAGTTTCAGTTCAAGGCCAAAATTACGCTCAAAGCCAATTTCAGCCCCGGCACTTCGGGCACGCCCGATGTTCTGATACTGCTGCGGAGCCGTACTTCCTGGTGCGGCCGGAGCAAGTTGAACCAGAGCAATATGATCCTGTAATCGCGTGTAAAACAGCGTTGTACGAAATGCCATGGCTGCTTCGCGATAAACATAACCCAGCTCATAATTCTGGCTGCGCTCAGCCTGTAGCCCCAGATTACCGCTAATACCCTTGGTGTTTTGCACATACATCTCAAAAAACGTTGGAGGCCGGAACGACTGGGCATATTGCATTTTTAAAATGTTGCGCTCATCCAGGCGATAAACCGCCGCGACTCTCGGAGTAACACCTGACCCAACATCATTGTAATGGTCGTAGCGTACGCCCATAGTCAATGCAAAGGCCGATGTAATATCAAACTGATCCTGAAGATACGTGCTGATGACCTCCCTCGATTTTCCCTCCTGCAAAAAGTTGGAAGCGCCTCGGTAGATAGCTGGCTGCAATGGCACCCAGGTTGGCGGCGCAATCACTGCAGGCAATGAGGTTAGCGGATCAACATTCACCCTGTACCAGATATCACCCATCTGCGTACGGCTGTAATCGACCCCTGCCAGCAAGGTATGCTTATCGATGGACTTCGAAACCAGATTGAAACCGCCAGTGGCCTTACGTTCTTCGTAGTTAACCGTCGCAATCATGCCGTTGGGGTAGACCATGTTCGCCCCCCAGCCGAATGTTGCAGCAAGCCATGCCAGCGACCCGGGCGTAGCAACATTGCCCGGCCAGGCCGTCGTATAACCGACAGGAATAAACGTATAGTTCTCGCCACGATATAATGCTTTTTGAAAACCGGCGCGGAACTCCAGCGCATTCTTTTCACCGAAATCGACTTTCTGCTTCAACTCGATCGAATCGTGTTTTTGCACGGTGCGCCCGGCAGCTCCCGGAGCGGAAAGCAGATCGGCTGCACCGAAGCTGTCCTGCTGGCTAGTCACCATATGCTGTGCACCAAGCGACAAACCCTTGTATCGCAGTTGCAACACTGCAGTGCCATCGCTGGCTTTCTCATTCGTATAACCAGGCGCATTGGACGTTGCCGTCCCCGGATAAAGTTGTGGATTGTTGGTCAAAGCATCCGTACCCGTTAGCGCTTTGGCGCCATCCGTTTTCCAGCCGCCAAGATTCAGACCAACGTGCCAGTCGTCTTCACCTGCATTCAGGGTCATTGTGCCCGTTGCCGAATCAAAACTGCCGTATTGGCCAAACGCACGATTCCCTTCACTTCTGGTGATAATATCGATCACGCCGGCATAGGCATACTCGCCATGAATAGCGGAACCCGGTCCGCTGATAAATTCGATGCGTTCCACTTCGCCAATCGGCATCGCCAGCGCAGGCGATACACCGGTAAAGCTGTTGTGCACAGGTATACCATTGATCAGATGCTTGATATTCGAGGAAAGATAAGTACCCCCAATGCCGCGCACCGACACCTGATATTCACCGAGGGCATTGATCGTTGCATCAACTCCTGGCAGTAATGCCAATGCCTCCCAAACATTCCTCACCCCGAGCAGTTCGAGATCGCTACCATGCAGCACCGATACCATACCGGGCACATAGTCGGCATTCATTTTGATCTTGGTCGCGATTTCGGTTTCATCCTCAATCAGACTGATAATATTCGACATGGCTGCCGCAGTATCATCGCCTGCGTCTACGGGCTCGGCATATGCGGGCAGTGCAAGCATCCAACCCGCAATCAACATAAATATACTGATCCTTTTCCAACCAGCTAAAGGAAACTTTCTCATGTTAATACGTCCATCCTCCCAAACTTTATCGAACCATACCCCATAGCCACTCTTTAGAGAAGCCAGAAAAGCCGTACGCACAAGCAAAACAGATGCCGTGGACACAACACCGTTGCCGCGGCAGGCTGCGCCGCCATGTCTGCGCTAAAGTTTGAAATCCTCGCCTCGGCCACCGGAAGTTTTGCCCGGCGAGGCCGCGTGACATTGCCGCACGGCATCGTTGAAACCCCTGTATTTATGCCGGTCGGCACGCAAGCCACCGTCAAAAGTATGACGCCACAGGACCTGACCGACGATATCAACGCCTCCATCATTCTCGGTAACACCTACCACCTGATGCTGCGCCCCGGCGCCGATTTGGTGGAAAAAATGGGTGGGCTACACCGTTTCATGGCCTGGAATCGCCCCATTCTCACCGACTCCGGTGGTTTCCAGGTCTGGTCGCTGGGCGCACTCCGAAAGATTGAGGATCACGGCGTGCGCTTCCGCTCGCATATCGACGGCTCCGAATGGTTCCTCGGCCCGAAACAGAGCATGGAGATCCAGAGAAAGCTGGGCAGCGACATTGTCATGGCCTTCGATGAGTGTACCCCCTATCCAGCCACTTTCGAGGAAGCACGCGATTCGATGCTGATGTCGATGCGCTGGGCGGGCGAATGCCGCGAGTATTTGCCGGTCAATAATCAACAGGCCCTGTTTGGCATCGTGCAGGGCGGTATGTACCCCGAACTGCGCCTTGAGAGCCTTGCTGCGCTGCAGGATATCAATTTTGAAGGTATCGCCATCGGTGGCCTCTCGGTCGGCGAGCCCAAAGAGGAGATGCTGGCCATCCTAGATGCCATGGCGCCGCGGCTGCCGGAGAACAAACCCCGCTACGTGATGGGCATAGGCACCCCTGCCGACCTCATTGAAGCGATCGACCGTGGTATTGATATGTTCGACTGCGTGATGCCGACTCGCAATGCCCGCAATGGCACCCTGTTTACCGATAACGGCAAGCTTAATATCAAGAATGCGAAATACATCGAAGATGAACGCCCCGTGATGGAGGAGTGCGACTGCTATACCTGCAGCCATTTTTCGCGCGCTTATCTGCGCCATCTCTACATCGCGCAGGAGATTTTAAGTTCGCGGTTGAATACTTTGCACAATCTTCACTACTATTGCGCCCTCATGCGCCGGGCCCGCCGGGCCATTGAGGCAGGAGAGTGGTCGGCATTCCGCGACAGTTTTCTGACCCGCTACCAAAACGGCACAGTATAAATATTGTTGCAAAGCAACACTTTAGGAGCATCCATATCATGAATCATTCAACCCGTCTGGGCATTTTTTCCACCGCCCTTCTGGCAATTCCCGGTCTGGCTAAGGCCGAAGAGGCTGCAGCCTCCGGAGGTGCGTTTGCCCAGCTTGTCCCCCTGATCCTGATCATGGTGGTCTTCTACTTTCTGCTAATCCGCCCGCAACAGAAGCGCATTAAAGAGCACAAAAGCATGGTGGCCGAACTCAAGAAGGGCGACCGGGTTGTTACTGGCGGCGGCATTCTCGGCAAGGTGGTCGAAGCCAAGGATGATATCCTCAAAATTGAGATTGCCAATGGCGTACAGGTAGAGGCCAAGCGAGACACAGTGGTCAATCGCATCGATACCCAATAGGCTGCGCGCCCACCAACTCAATTATCTGAACTTTCGACAGCAAGGAACCTTATATCATGCATGCATATCCTCGATGGAAACTCTGGCTGATCCTGATTGTACTCGCCGTTTCGGTGATGGGAGCACTGCCCAATTTCGTAACGCCTCCCGGCTGGTGGCCCTCTTCTCAACCGTTGAGTCTTGGCCTCGATTTGAAGGGCGGTATCCATCTGGTACTGGATGTGGATGTCGACAAGGCAGTAGAGCACAGTGTCGAAGAAGATGTCGCCACAATTCGTCAGGCCCTGCGCAAAGAGAAAATCCGCTACAAAAACATCGATGCCAAAGGCTTCAGGCTTACGGTTACTCTCTTTGATCAGGCCGATAGTGCCGAAGCTATCAAACAGCTCAAGGAGACACTCTCCCCCTATGACAACGCCTCACCGGCGGCCGGAGTCCTGACTTACACGCTCAAGGAGCAAGAGGCCGAAGAGATTCGTAAGTTCGCCATCGACCAGGCGATCGAAGTGGTACGCAACCGCATCGATGCACTCGGCACCACCGAGCCGGTGATTGTAAAACAGGGTGCCACCCGCATTCTGGTGCAAATTCCGGGCTATGAAGACTCCGCCCGGGCCAAGAGCATCATCGGCCGCACAGCACTGCTTGAATTCAAACTGGTGGATGAGGATGGCGATCTGAACAAGGCGCTGGCTGGCAGCGTCCCTCCCGGCGACATCATCATGTATGGCAAAACCGAGGGACGTGGCGGCCAGAGCTTCCAGCAGCCCTACCTGCTGAAGAGCCGCACCGAGCTTTCGGGCTCTGAGATAGCCGATGCCCGGGTCTCCATCGATTCGCTTTACAATGAATATGCGGTGACACTGAAGTTCAATAGCAAGGGCGCGCATATTTTTGACCGCCTCACCAAGGAACATGTCAATGATCGCTTCGCCATTATTCTCGAAGGCGTAGTGCACTCCGCTCCTGAGATCAAGGAGCGCATCTCCGGCGGCACTGCCCAGATCACCGGCAACTTCACCCCGCAGGAGGCGCGCGACCTCGCCATTGTGCTGCGAGCAGGCGCCATGCCCGCCCCGGCCAAAGTGGTGGAAGAGCGCTCCATCGGCCCAAGCCTTGGGCAGGATTCTATCGACCAGGGCATCAACTCCACCATCTTCGGCATGATTCTGGTGCTGGTCTTCATGGTGATCTACTACCGCATGTTCGGCATCGTCGCCAACGTAGCACTGCTGTTCAATATGCTGCTGATCCTGGCCGTCATGAGCATGATCGGCGTTACCCTTACGCTGCCGGGCATTGCAGGCATCGTGCTGACCATCGGTATGGCAGTGGATGCCAATGTGCTGATTTTCGAGCGCATTCGTGAAGAGATGCGCGCCGGCAAAACCCCGCTCGCTGCCATCGATGGCGGCTACGACAAGGCATTCTCCACCATTGTGGACGCCAATATCACCACACTGATTGCTGCCCTAGTGCTGTTCCAGTTTGGCTCCGGCCCGGTGAAAGGCTTCGCTGTCACCCTGTCGGTGGGTATTCTGGCATCGATGTTCACAGCCATTATGGTCACCCGTGCCATTATTGCGCTTAGCGTTGCAAAAGGCGGCCGCGTTGAGCGGCTCAGCATTTAAAGAGGAAACACCATGGAACTGATCCGCTCCGACCTTCACATCGACTTTATCGGCAAGCGCAAGCTGGCCATGATGGTTTCCGGCACACTGCTGCTGCTCTCCATCGTGCTGCTACTGACGCGCGGCCTCAACTTCGGCATCGATTTCACCGGCGGCACGCTGGTCGAGGTCAAATTCAATGAACCGCCGCAAATTGCGGCTGTGCGCGAGGCCATCTCCCCGGCAGGCTATGGCAACGCCGTCATTCAGGAGTTCGGCGCACCCGATGAAATCATGATTCGCGTACAAAATGCCGAAGGCGTTGAGTCCTCCAAAATCAGTACCGATATCCTCGATGCCCTAAGCAGCGCATTTTCTGCCGATGCTGTTGAGATGCGCAGGGTGGAGTATGTCGGCCCTCAGGTCGGTGAAGAGCTGCGTACAGCGGGTATCCTGGCAGTACTGATCTCGATGTTCGCCATCCTGCTTTATGTGACTGCCCGTTTTGAGTTCCGTTTCGCGCTCGGTGCAGATGCCGCATTGATTCACGATATTACCATCGTGCTCGGCACCTTCTCTCTGCTCGGCAAGGAGTTCACCCTGCCGGTGATCGCCGCCATCCTCACAGTGATCGGCTATTCGCTGAACGACACCATCGTGGTATTTGACCGCATCCGTGAAAACTTCGCGCTTAATCGCAAGAAGAAACATCCGGAGTCTGAAGAGGCCAGCGCCAATGCCTCCATCAACCAGACACTCAGCCGAACCCTGATGACCTCACTCACCACCCTGCTGGTGGTGATTTCATTGTTCGTCCTTGGCGGTGAGGTGATCCATGACTTTGCCTTTGCCCTGATTGTCGGCATTGCCGTGGGTACTTACTCCTCCATCTACATTGCCAGCCCGGTCATGCTGATACTGGCAGGCAAGTTCAAAACCGATGAGGATGAAATGAAACGGCTGGAGGCCCGACCCTGAGCAGAGGTATTGCGGGAGACCTGATTCCGGATATCAGCACAGCTAACGCCCCGGTCTTCAGGGCCTACGATGATGCATGGCTACAGCTGGCGGATGTGCGCTATAAAAGCGGTCTGCTGTTGCACAACAATGAAATCACCGCCCCGTGGGGACCTGACAGATTGGCAGGGCTGACCGTAACGCATTTGTCGGCCTTGCAACAAGAACCGCCGGAACTCCTGATCATCGGCACGGGTAAAAACACCGCCTTCCCGGCACGTGAAGTGCTGGAGTGGCTGGATGCACAGCAGATCGGTTTTGAATGCATGGGTACCCGCGCCGCGGCACGCACCTACAATATCCTGGTCAGCGAAGGACGTAACGTCTCCGCAGCCATGCTGCTGCCCTCCGCTATAAGCGAATAGTACAAGAGGAAAATTTATAATCCTTCGCAATAACATCTTCAGGAATAAAAAGAGCCCCGCAAATCGCGGGGCTCTTTGCATCGAAGCGGGAATTGCTACTGCAACACTCCTTCGATCACTGCAGGAGCCGGGTCCGCCGGTGTTGGCTTGCCGGCCAGTGTGATCGCAACCTGCCCATTCACAGCCGTTGGTAATGTAAAATTCGCATCGGCCAACATACCGGTCACACTCAGGCCGGTGCATGCGACGTTGGTCCCATCAACCGCCATCCGCTGCTCGCGCTCGATCTGCTTAACTACATACTGGCTGGTATTACCCAGCAGCACGCCGCTTTTCAATGTCACCGCAGGAGCCCAGCGGCAATTTGTCGTGTATGGATCACAGGTCGGATCGGTCTGCGCCCATGGGAAGCCCCACAGATCGCCAGTACCGCCATACTCGAGCAGAAACTTGTTACCCGCAGGATGAGTAGTGACATTGGCGGCAAGAGAAGGATCATCGCCAGCGTCATAGGTATAGTCGATCTTGATTGGCGCATCGAACAACACAATCTGACTGTAGGCATCGGTCACCGCTGTTTGCCTGTTCCAGTTGTTTGGACCTGTCTCCCAACGATACGTGGTGTTGGCGTTATACACATCCCACCAGTTCACCAAACCTTGAGCCACGGTCGTTGTGACCATTTCCCCACTGCTGATGCCCCACTGATAGTTTTGTGCAAATACGCCACCGCCACCGATACTAGTCACATTAACTTCAGCATTTGGATTGGCATAGGTATCCGTCAGCGTCATTTTACCGTTGGCAACGGCCAGGGTATACGTATATCCATTCACCGATTGAGCCAACGGATAGAATATTTGATTCTCGGCTGTAGGGGCTGAAACCCCACCAATCGGACAACGGTCGTAACATACCAGGCTCAAACCACCTGCAATCGCCGCATCGTTGACTGGAACCATATCCTCTTTGAAGAAATCAAGTGCGGCTGCGCCATTGGCATAAACCACTGATCCCCCCATGGCATCGGACCAGAGCCAAAGCGTATCCCACTGATTGACGAATGTGATATTTACAGTGGGATTCAGCGGAGTCTGTTTAGGTCCATTGTTAGTCCACTGATTGGAGGCCACGATGGTTGCCTGACCGTTCGCTGCAATATTGATCACATAGTCGCCCTGATTGGCACAGCCGCCATTACAGAACGGATCGGCTGGGTCTCCCCACCAGAAGAAATCGACACCGACAACCTCGGTGAAAGCCGCAGTTCCTTTGGTTCGCCGATTTAACTTACCGTTCGAAATATTAACGGTATACTGCTGTGCGGTACCGTTACCGAAGGATTCCTTGGTCACGACATCGCCATCGTTCAAACCTAGTTCGTCCTCAGTCCAGACCCCCCAGTATCCGACATGCCCGAACCGGGCCTGTCCGTTCACCTGAGAAAATGGAAACCCCGAATTCACAGTCACACGGGATCCGTCGGCACTATTATAGAGATTGTAGCGCCAAACGGTCGTTTTAAGATTGTTGCGGTCGGTACAAACCGTGCTATCGATGACATTATCCGCGTTTACATCTTTACCGCGCAGGAATCCATTTGCTCCATAGGCCACAGCAAACTTTTTATCGATAGGGGTAGGCCCCATACCTGTTTCGGAAACACGCGTTACTGCCTTGCCTGAGGTGCCATTGCTATCGTTCATCTGCACATTGGTAGCCTGTGTCATCGAAAATGGCGCGCCGGTCATGCCCGGCATGGCGTTACCGGCCAGATTGATGAATGAAAACTGCGGAATGCTCTGATTATTATTGACACTCATCAGCGTTCCTATCATCAAAGGGTCACCTACCTGCAGACCAAATCCCGCCTGAGACATAACACCTTTAAAATTCATAATAAAATCGCCAAATGGTTTGGCCGCACTTGGGCTCTCGTTGATGGTTACCTCGACAAGAATCGCTTGAGCGTCCATTGGATGAGTCGGAGTCATCGTTGATGGAGGAACCCAGACCTTCACCAGCTGCGGCGAGTTATTGTCGGCACGCGTGGATAGAACAACCCACTTTTGATATTTACCCACCTCAGTGCTGCCTGCATTACTGGCAGCACCCTGGGTCGCCCCACCTTGGCCGCCGGATTGGTTCTGCCCCTGCTTGCACTTCTTTTCGTTTACCAGCGCAATATAGGCTCCCTGATTCACCATTTGGGTAGCGCCAGTCTGCTGCACATAACAGAGGATTTCGTTGACCGTGCTCAGTGACTCCATGGATGAGTCAAACACCCATGTCTGCGTAACATCCGTATTATATGGTGATGTTGCGGCGTACCCGGTGGTATTTGCCAAAGCTCCAGCAACAATCGCACCGGTTCCAACTCCTCCTGCTGGAGCAGATGCGATCACACTAACCTGGGACGGCAGCGTCAGACCGACCACTGCACTACTACTGCTACTACTGCTTCCACCGCCCATGCAGCCGGCGGAAAACAATCCGACACATACGATAAAGATTGATCCAAGAAGGGGAAGTCCCCATTCGATAAGCCATGAAGAATGCTTCATGCGTCACCTCCGCATAACACCCTCCATGGCCTTTATGATTTTCATGCTTATAGACCATGTTTTTTCTAGTCGCAAGCATGCTTATTTCCCATCGATAGGGTATAAAAGCTAGCTAATCGCATCGTCTATACCCCAAGTGATCGCGAGCCAATAAGTGGGGAGCGAAGGACGTAACGTCTCCGCAGCCATGCTGCTGCCCTCCACTTCAAACTAAATAGTCAGATCAAACTTTATTGGCCTGTAATTTTACGGAGGCCATTCGTCTCAAGGAATGCCCTGGCACCACAATAGCGAGAGCATGACTTATAGGGTTCACTTGAGAGCTGTAATGTATCATCTGGACTGGCCTTGATACGGACGACACACGTTCCTTCATCCCACTCATCTGATGGTTCGAGTTGCATAACAACTGCACCACCAGACCAGAACCCTTCACCTTCTGCGGTGCAGGAATGATAACTGATCCCAACAATCTTTATTTGAATATTTACCCGCCCTGAGCGCCCATGAGAGATCGAAACTTTATCGACCACATCCTCTAGGCCACAGAGATCGCTCTCCTGGCCGGAGCAATCGATATCCATGTCTCTCACCTGATGTGTGTTTTTAAACTCTCCAATAAACTGAGAAGGAATTGATTCTTCGGCTACAGCAGAGAGCGCTTCACATACAAAAAATGACGAAACCAACAAGAACCCGCAGACAAAGCCGTGCTGTGAATTGCGCATTACCACCCCCTCCGATTGCATGGCAGATACGACCACCCATGTATCTGAATATAGAGCTGGCTATTTCACTCCTGATACCGCGCTTTCGTCAAGGAAAGGGGTTCATAAAGAAAGGGGTTCATAAAGTCATAAAAGACTTCGCATACTAATAGAATAGAGTTTGCCGGATGGCGCTGATAAGCTTCGCCGCATGCCAAAATTCGAGCTTTGCACCGAAACCCACTTCTCCGCCGCACATAGTCTGCGCGGCTACCCTGGCGATTGCGCCCGCCTGCACGGGCACAACTGGCATGTGAAGCTCTATGTGGAGTGTGAGGAGCTCGACGAATTAGGCTTAGGCATCGACTACAAAGACATGAAACGCGAACTAAAAGCAGCGCTGGAACCATGGGACCACTACAACCTCAACGATGTGCCGCCGTTCGATACCATCAACCCCTCGAGCGAAAATGTAGCAGCCGAGCTCTACCGCGAGATGAGTAAAAGGCTCGACAACGAGCGCGTGAGGGTTTCACGCATCGAAATTTCCGAGACCTGCACTGCACGCGTCACTTATTGGCCGTAAGAGTCCATGCTAGGCAGGATGAACGCTAATACCCGCTCCATTCTGCTTGCAGCCGCACTCCTGTGCCCACTACTTACCGGTGCCGGCGAATCGACGCTTAACATCGGGCACTTTTCCGCAGGCGACCTTACCGGATGGGATAGTAAGGTTTTCAAAGGCGAAACCAGCTACACACTCGAAAAAGCGCCCGAACTCCCCGGCACTCCGATGGTGCTGCGCGCCGAAAGCAAGGCAGCGGCATCCGGTCGATTCAGGGAAATGACAATCGACCTGCAAAAAACACCCTATGTAAACTGGTCGTGGAAGACGGAAAAAGTGTTAGAAGGATTGGACGAAACCACAAAAGCCGGCGACGACTTCCCTGTGCGAGTCTACTTCGTGGTTTCCGGCGGCCTGTTTTTCTGGCGCACCATCGCGCTTAACTATGTCTGGTCAGCTTCGCATAAGGCCGGAGAGTCGTGGCCAAATCCCTTCACCTCAAACGCCACCATGCTGGCGGTAGAATCCGGCCCAGAGCATGTAGGTATCTGGCGCCAATATAAACGGAATCTTCGCGAAGACTTCCGCAGACTGACCGGGCGCGACATCACCCACATCGATGCCGTGGCACTTATGACCGACACAGACAATGCGGGCGGCGAAACCACCGCCTGGTACGGCGACATCTATTTCACTGCGCAGTAAAGAGAGATACACGGAATCTCCTTCGGGCAGCACCGACTTGCAGAAGACGGCATGATGATTCATTGTAAGGCAGGAATGTCTATACTTCCCGCAACAGGAATGGAGAGGAGCAACGGATGAGTGACCCGAAAAAACCGGATATCCTTGTCAGCACAGTTGAAATGGAGCTGAAAGATAACGTTCCTGTTGCTCCTGAACCCGACCTGCACAAGCTCGACGATCTGCTCGACCTGCTCGAGGAGAGCTCCCATACGGATGGCGGGAAAATCAGCGAAGAAGATGCCGAAGAGCTTTCAACACTGCGCATGAGCGCTGAGCAGATGAAACAGATCATGGAGGAGGGAGCAAAGGATTCACGGGTCGGCTCCTCCACCATAAGAATGAATAAATCGACGGAAACGGTTAAATTGAACGAACCGCCTGTTGCCCGGGCCGTCCGTCCGGAACCGGAGCCTGAACCTGTCGTGCCGAAACCAACGCCGGTTGCCAGGCCTGCTGCAAAAGCTCCTGAACCAAAACCCGAGCCTGTTGCGCCGAAACCAGCGCCGGTTGCCAAGCCTGCTGCAAAAGCTCCTGAACCAAAGCCCGAACCTGTCGCGTTGAAACCGGAACCCGCCAAATCCGCTGTGCAACCGGCCCCACCAGAACCAGAACTAACCGACTGGGATATACCGGAACCTTTACCCACTTCCGCAACATATGGAGAGGCCGCTCCTGCCCCCGCTGTAAAAGCCAGGCGTTCGATTCTTCCAACACTGCTCGCACTTCTCGCGATCGGTGCGAGCGGGTATGCAGGATGGATGGTTTTTGACCTGCAACTTCGCGTACAACGATTAAGCAGCGAAATCAGCAGCCTGCAACTCATCACTCAGAAGAGTAAAACTTTCGATGCCTCGGCCATGCAGCAGCAACTCACAGCCATGCAGCAACGTCTCAGTGCATTACCCATCCCCCCGGCTCCCAGGGAAACGGCACCGGCTCCTGTCCAGGAAACCACGGCGCCGGAAGCGGTCACCCCGACGCCTGTTACTCCGGCAACCAGGCCCAAGCCGATGACGGCACCGGACACCCCGGCCGAAACAGCCGTTAAATCGCCGCAAGCAACAACCGGCACGCCTGCGCCAGCCACGGAGAATACCGAATCCGCTGGCGACTGGCTGGTCAACCTCTCCTCATTTGCAGATAGTGAGTCGGCAGAGAAAGAGGCTGCACGCCTGCAAAAACTGCAGATCAAGGCAGAGACGCACAAAGTCATCGTGCACGGCAAAGCCTGGTACCGCGTCGTAGTCACTGGCTTCCCTACTGCTGCCGCAGCCAAAGATTACAGCCGCGATCTCGAAGAAAAATATAAACTTGAACGAAGCTGGGTAGGCCGCAAGCAGTAGCACAGGAAAGCACACCGGGTTGACAGGCCCGCCCACCCTTCCTAACGTGCCCGGCCTTTGGCGACTACAGCACTTATTCATCAAACAGACGAGGTATTCATGTCTTCCACGCAACAATCGGCTCAGGATTTCGACAAGGCTCGCAAGCTACTTCCCGGCGGCGTTAACTCGCCGGTTCGCGCCTTCAAGTCGGTCGGTGGCACCCCTCGCTTTTTTGCACGGGCAAAAGGCGCTTATGTATGGGATGTCGATAACAATCAATACATCGATTATGTAGGCTCATGGGGTCCGATGATTCTTGGCCACGCCCACCCGGACGTCGTGAAAGGTGTGCATGAGACGGCTGAACTCGGTATGAGCTTCGGTGCACCGTGCGAGCTTGAGATCGAACTGGCACAACTGGTCGTCGATATGGTTCCATCCATCGACGTGGTGCGCTTCGTCAACTCCGGCACGGAAGCCACCATGAGTGCTCTTCGCCTGGCCCGCGGTTTTACCGGGCGCGATAAATTCATCAAGTTCGACGGCGGCTATCACGGCCATGCCGATGGCTTCCTCGTAAAAGCAGGTTCGGGCGCAGCCACCTTTGGCGAACCCGACTCCGCCGGTGTGCCAGCCGACTATGCCAAGCTCACACTGACCGCCCCTTTCAACGATCTCGATGCAGTGAAGAAACTATTTACCGAGAACAAGGGCGAGATCGCCTGCATTATCGTCGAGCCGGTGCCGGGCAACACCGGCGTCATGCTGCTGAACAATAATGGCTTTCTCCAAGCCCTTCGCGACCTCTGCGATACCGAAGGCGCACTACTGATTTTTGACGAGGTGATGTGTGGCTTCCGCGTCGGCGCCGGTGGTGCGCAGCAGCGCTTCGGCATCAAGCCCGATCTCACCTGTCTCGGTAAAATTATCGGCGGCGGCCTGCCGGTCGGCGCTTATGGTGGCCGCGAAGAGATCATGCGCAAGATTTCACCGGATGGCCCGGTTTATCAGGCAGGCACATTATCTGGAAACCCTCTGGCCATGCGTGCAGGCCTTGAAACACTCTCCCGCCTGCATGCTCCTGGCTTTTACGAGGAGCTGGAGCGCAAAACCACGCGGCTGGTCGAAGGCTTGCTGGCCGGTTGCAAGGCTGCCGGTGTTCCGGCTGTTGCCAATCAGGTAGGTGCAATGTTCACTGTCTTCTTCACCGAGCTAGATGCCGTCAATTGCTGCTCTGATGTCAGCAAGCATTGCGACCTCGCGTTCTTCGGCAAATTCTTCAACGCCATGCTGGACGAAGGCGTTTACCTCGCCCCATCGCAGTACGAGGCCGCATTCATGAGTGCGGCGCACACCGATGAGGATATCGATAACACCATCGCCGCCGCCGGTCGTGCGCTGAAGAAACTCACCGCATGAGTCTGCTTGCCAGCATCAAGTTCAACGAGGCAGGGCTTGTCCCGGCCGTTGCACAGGATGCCACAACAGGCCGCGTGCTGATGCTGGCATGGATGAATGCCGAAGCGATAAAGCAAACGCTTGCAACTGGGTTCGCCCACTACTATTCGAGATCGAGAAACAAGCAATGGCAAAAAGGCGAGTCCAGCGGGCATGTGCAAAAGGTGCTGGACATCTATCTCGATTGCGACGGCGATACGCTATTACTGAAAGTCGAGCAGACCGGGCCGGCCTGCCATACCAACCGGCAGAGTTGTTTTTATCGGCAGCAGCAGGATGGCGAGTGGATCGCCATCGAGGAGCCCATTAAGTGAGCAAACAAATGAGCACGGACATCCTGAAAGAATTGACGACTATCCTCGAAGTGCGCAAGAACGACAGCGCCGACAAATCTTACGTTGCCTCACTCTACGCCAAGGGGCTGGACAAGATTCTGGAAAAGGTCGGCGAGGAAGCCACAGAAACCATTCTTGCCGCCAAGAATGGCGATCGGGAAAAGATCATCTATGAAACTGCTGACCTCTGGTTCCACACCCTGGTGATGCTGGCCGAAAAGGGCCTTTCCGCCGACGATGTATTGAACGAACTCGCCCGGCGTTTCGGTGTCTCGGGACATGCCGAAAAGGCAGCCCGAAAATAACCGCCCGGAAGCATAAGGAGTCCTATTATGTCCGATTGCCTGTTCTGCAAAATCGCTGCCGGAGAGATTCCCTGCGAGAAAGTCTACGAAGATGAGGACTTCCTCGCCTTCCACGACATTCATCCAAAAGCACCGACACATGTGCTGGTGATCCCCAAGTATCATCTGGCGACACTCGCCGATGCCGGCGAAGAGGATACCGCCCTGCTCGGCCTGCTGATGGATCGTGTGCGCCATATCGCCAATGAGCTGAAACTGGACGCCGGCTACCGTGTTGTCATCAATGTGCGCGAGGGCGGCGGACAGGAAGTTTTCCATCTGCACACGCATATCCTTGGCGGCAAGAAGCTACCGTTCTGAATCTGATGGGCGTCAAACGCAGCCGCTCGTTCCCCAAGAACGTTCACGCACAATTTGCCAAAGTACTTGGAAAACAGCACTACACTGAACTATCAGCCATCGCGAAACTCCGCCGTGAATGGCCAAAACTTGTCGGCCCCATGCTGGCCGAGCGCTGTGAACCGGGCTACATCGCCAACGGAACCCTCTGGCTGCTGATCAATCACCCCTCTATCGCCCAGCAGCTGCGTTTTTTGCAAGACGATATTCGCGACATTTGCCAACAGAAACATCGCGTTACCTTCAAAGCAATCAAGACCCGGCTACAGGCCGAGGCGGGTATTCGGCCAACCCGGCACAAACCGGTTCGACATCGTGTACCTGCCAAGACACTCGAACATATCCGGCACGAACTGGAACACATCGAAGACCCTGAACTACGTCAGTCGCTAACCGATGCATGGGTAGCGCAACTGAGCTTTTCAGCGGAAAACTCCGAAAAAACTTGATATGCCTGAGTATCCGGGCAAGATGCTTTGCCTTGATCTGGAGGTCCGTCAATCAATGAAAAAGCTTTTTGCTTTGCTATTTCTCACCATTTTTGCACTATCCATTTCAGTCCCAACCGATGCCGAGGCCCGGCGATTTGGCGGTGGCAGCAGCTTTGGCAAACAGCGCATGTTCAACCAGCCATCGCGTACCGCTCCACGGAAAGCCACCCCGACACAGCGCACTGCTCCGCGCAACGGTTTCGGCGGCATGCTGGCAGGCCTTGCTCTAGGTGGGCTGCTCGGTGCACTGTTTTTTGGCGGAGCCTTCGAAGGCATCAACCTGTTCGACATCATTGTTCTCGGCACGATTGCCTACCTGCTGTTAGTTTTTTTCAGGCGAAAGGCACCGGAGCTGCAAACTGCGCAATATGCCTCTCAGCCCCCATTCAGTCAGCAATCCACATTCGGAACGGGAGGAAGCGCTTCATTCCAGATGGCATCGACTCAGGCCGACATTGACCCAACACACTTCACCTCAGCAGCCAAAGAGATTTTTATACGTATGCAAAAGGCGTGGGATGCCAAGGATATCAACGACATTGGCTCCTTCTGCACTCCTGAAGTGACCGCACGCATTGAGGCTGACCTTGCTGAGCTTGGCGACACTATCACCGAAACCGAAGTGGTAATGCTGGATGCCGATATCATGGATACCTGGCAGGAGAATGGTTTTGATTATGTGGCCGTGAACTTTCAGGCCATGATCAAAGAGGTGGAAAACGGCTCAACCACCGACAATAATGTGCGCGAAATCTGGATTTTCCGCCACGAACGGAACTTGGACGACCCAACCTGGTTTCTGGCCGGCATTCAGCAAATGGGTTAATACGGGGCGTCAGGCCCAGTATTTGTGTGCTCTCAGTTTAAGTGAACGCCCGTTCGCATAACCGACTATTTGAGCATTGCCATACCGCCCATGAAAAACAACCAGTAGGCGGCACCGGCGACCACAATTGCAACCAGAGCAAGGACAAACCATTTCCATTTTCCGGCAGACGGGGATGTGGACGCCTCCTGTCCGGAAGTAGAGATACTTTGGGTATCCAGATATTTCCCGCGCATGGTGGAAATCGCCTTGGCGGCAAAAGCATCGGCATCCGACCACTCCTGCTTACTCTTCGCCGATCTGGAGAACCACTTGGTTGCATAGAGAATTTCCATATCCACAATCATATCTTCCAGCGATGCTACAGCAGGGAACTCGGCTTTGAGCCGCCATTTGATATACCCGCCCAGATCAACGCCGGCAGGAACCGTGGTGTCCTGCCCCAACAGTGATCTCTGCATATCGATGCGCTTAAATATATCCTGATCGGACACACCTTTCTTTTTCAGAATAAAATAGGCATCCACGATGTGGACAATGGTGGATTCCGGCAGAGCCGAAACCTGGGCATCGGAAAATCCATCGACAACATCTTCGGTGATACCTTTTGAGTTTGCTTCAAGATCGCTGCGCAAACGCAACTTGGCCAACATGCAAGTCAGCTCTCTTGCATCCATTACTCTGGAAATATCAAGATCGTTACGATTAAACGCTTCCAAGCCGCTTCTCCTCTCCGCCCGATTCATCCATGATCAGTCTTCGGACTACATCAGCCCGAAATCGCAGTGTGTATGCGAGGTTTACGATAAGTTCCGCGTTGTTTACTGCTCGAGGTATATCTCGATACGTCGGTTTTTTGCACGCCCTTTCTTGGTGGTGTTGTCAGCCACCGGCTCAGCATGCGAACGGCCGACCACGGTAATGCGCTCCTCAGGTAGATCATGGCCCCAGATCAGTACCCGCGCCACGGCTGCAGCACGCGCTGCCGAAAGTTCCCAGTTATCGATAAAGCGCTTTTTCAACCTGGGATTGGTAATTGGAAGCAAATCTGTATGCCCGACAATTCGAATTTTGCTATCCGGCGCCTCTTTCAGGCTCTTGGCTACCTTGGCCAGCACACGACGTCCGGCCTTGTTGATCTTGATTGATGCGACCGAAAACAGTACGTCTTCCTGCATGGTGAGCATCACGGATCGATCACTCATCTTCTCGAGCTTCACCTGCTGCTGCTCGATCTCCTCCTTGAGGCCCTTTTCCATCGCCTCATAGGCAAACTGTAGCTCTTCCAGCTGGCGCGTCAGCTCTTCATTCTGCTTCGCAAGCTCCTCGGCCTGCTTCGCTTTTTCGTTCATCTCTCTATATTCGGACGGGCTCATCGTTTTGCACGAGACCAACAGCACCATCGCCAGCAACACAGCCAGATATTTCATTCAACGCCTCCATCATCAATCATCTCGATGTCACCCCTGCTAAAGCAACCGGACCACCAGTCGGGCCAGGGTGCATGCAACTCCATAGGCAAGTTAGATACAGGATGCACAAAACGCAAGCGCCAAGCATGCAGAGCGAGGCCTTTTCCCCCGATTCTCTTAAAATTCTTCAAATCATCACGCCCGGCATATTTCGCATCGCCAAGAATCGGATGCCCCTCTGTCTGTAACTGCACGCGCAGCTGGTGCGTGCGACCGCTTTCCGGCGTTAGCGCCAGCAAAGCATACGACCACTTCTCCTGTTCGCAACACATGACCACCTGATAATCGGTCACTGCTTCTTTGCCCGATTCATCATCCACCACCATACGCTCACCACCGCGTAGCATACCCTTGGCAAGGCGGGAGCGCATACGTCCAGCATAAGGGTAGGGATGGCCGGATACCCAGGCAAAATACGTCTTGTGCATATCACGTTCGCGAAAGTCCTCGGCCAGGTTACGCAGGGCCACCAAATGTTTCGCCATCAATAGTACACCGGAAGTATCGCGATCCAGGCGATGCGCAAGCCGAAGGTCGGGAAAATTTCGCTCGGCCTTCAACATCTCGATCAATCCGGCATCGTGGCCACTGCCACCATGCACCACAATCCCGGCTGGTTTGTTCACCACCAGAATATCCTCATCTTCGTAGAGAACCGGAATGCTTGTGCGCAGCTTCGCAATCTGGGGATGAGGCTCGCAAACCAAATCAACCCCTCTCAGGCTTGCCGGCAAAAACAGCGTATCGTCAGTGTGCAAACGGGTTTCAGGCTTACTGCGCTTGCCATTCACCCGCACATTCCCCTTGCGAATCAGCCGCAAAATAAGCGGGCGCTTCGCTTCGCCCAGTCGACGCATCAATACACGATCCAGCCGACTACCATCCTCATCGGGGCCAACAGTGATACGACTTTTATTCAACTCCGAGCTTGCCAAAACAACCCCCCAGCGATTAGTGTGCAGAGCCATATGCAGTGAGTTCCACATGCAAAGGCCTTTCAGGTAAATGTACAACATGCAAAAACGTTACGGCGCTGTGCGCTGTGCTGTTTTAAGCCCGGAACACGAAGATTTCCCAAGTTCAGCATACTAGGGACGGGCGCATGCAAGTCATTCGAAACTTTGTCATGTGTTGAGCCAGCATAAATAAAACTGGCGTTTGCGGTTTTGTATCGGTTTCCGGGCGAGAATCAGCCCTGACACCGGATGGTTGAAGTGGGTTTTATCCATGGCATTGTCTTTTCTTCACGGCAATGCGGCCGTTTTTGTGCATGCCGTCAACGCTGAAAGGATGCAGCGTGAAAAAGAAAATCATGCTGATCAATGCCGTGCACGAAGAAGAGAGCAGGGTTGCGATCATTGAAGATGGCTATCTTCAGGAACTGGACATTGAGTCTGCCAACAAAACAGTCACCAAAAGCAATATCTACAAAGGTACCATCACCAAGGTGGAACCGAGCCTTCAGGCGGCATTCGTCGAATACGGCTCCACTCGCCAGGGCTTCCTGCCCCTGAGTGAAATTCATCCGGACTACTGGAAGGAGAGCGCTGATAAAAGCGCCGACCCAAAATCGGTCAGCATTCAGGATGTTGTGGAGCACAAGAAATCTGTACTGGTTCAGGTGGTGAAAGAGGAGCGCGGCAACAAGGGCGCGGCTCTCACCACGGAGGTCTCACTGGCAGGGCGTTATCTTGTGCTGAGCCCGAACAACACTCGCGGCGGCATCTCCCGCAAGCTCTCCGACGAAGAGCGCCGCAATATGAAGCAGATTCTTTCGCAGCTGAACGTGCCAGAGAATATGGGGCTTATTGTTCGCACGGCCGGCAAAGACCAGACTCTGGAAGCACTACAGCGTGACTACTCCTACCTGCGCCTGTTGTGGGACGAGATCCGCATCAAGAGCGAATCGGCCCCGACGCCTTCGCTGATCTACCTTGATGGTGATCTGGCAACGCGCGCGATCCGTGACCACTTCACCGATGACATCAACGAAATCTGGGTCGATAAACATGATGTTTATCAGCGCACCAAGCAGTTTGTGCATGCGGTGATTCCGGGTAAAGAGAAGCTGGTGAAGCTCTATCGCGGTAAGAAGCCACTGTTTCGCCAGCACGAGATCGAATCGCAGTGCGAGGAGATTCACGAACGGGAAATCGAACTTCCATCCGGTGGCTCTGTCGTATTTGACCCGACTGAAGCGCTGACCTCGGTCGATGTAAACTCGGCCAAATCGACCGGTAAGAAACACATTGACGATACTGCCCTCGCCACCAATCTCGAAGCGGCCTACGAAATTGCACGCCAGCTTCGCATCAGGGATATCGGCGGACTGGTGGTGATCGATTTTATCGATATGGCCAGCCGCAAACATGCGCAGCAGGTCGAAGAGGCTCTGCGTGCCGCCACCAAAGGGGACAAGGCACGCATCCAGATTGCACGAATTTCACGCTTCGGCCTGCTGGAGATGTCACGCCAGCGTCTACATCCATCGGTGCGCGAATCAACCACCGAGACCTGCCCGCGCTGCTCAGGCCGGGGGGGAATCCGTACCGTCGAATCCATGGCGCTGCAGATGCTCACCCGCATGGAAGATCTCGCCGAAGCGGGCAAAAAACCGACCTTGATCGTTCAGCTTCCTGCCGAAACCAGTGAATATCTGATGAATCACAAGCGGGACATCGTGGCGCGTATCGAAGAAAATTATGATGTACAAATCAATATGCAGATTCGCCCCGACCTGCTGATTCCTCACTATCGCATTGAGCGCCACTGGACCGAAGATGGCCAACAGCGCATCGAAGTGCTGGAAGATACCAGTAAAGGCAAAAAGCCGGTTCGCTCTGGCCGTAAACTCAAGCACAGCGTACCTGTGGTCGGCATTCCAACCCCGGATCGCAGCAGGACGCGTTCATCAGGCAAGGGAATCGTTCGTTCCATCATCGATGCCCTGTTTGGCAATGCGGATAGCAAAAAACCAGCTACCCCGCACCGAAATAAGCCGGGCGGAAGAATGCCTGCAAAAAACACCCAGGCAAATCGCGAGGAGAGTCGTTACGATGGCAAGCCTCGCCGCAATCGTCGCAGACGTCGCTCCAAACCATCCGGGGAGCAGTCACCACAACAGGCTCAGCAGGCTGAATCAAAACAGCAGCCCGAGCAGGGAAATTCGCAGCCTCAGGAGGGCACAGGGCAAAAAAACCGACGCCGACGTCGGCGTCGCCGCTCAGGAGGCCCGCAGGGCGAGCAGGGAAATGGCAATGGGAATCAGCAGGCTGAACAACAGCAGGCACAACCCGAAACTGTAGGCGGGGGCGAATAAACTGCCCTCTGCCGGTTAGCTCATGTCCGATTTGGCTCTGGAGATTGAAATTCCGGCCTCACTGCATGGCAAACGTCTGGACTTTGCCCTGAGCGAGCTAGGCGAATTGTCACGAAGCCGTATCCAGCAGTTGTTAAAAGATAACTGCATTGAGGGTCCGGCAGATGTGTTAAAGCCCTCGGCTAAAGTACTGGCTGGCATGCACTTTTGTATCCGGGTTCCAGCCACTGAACCGCTTGATCTCACACCTGAGGATATTCCACTCGATATTCTGTTTGAAGATGAGCACCTGCTGGTCATCAATAAGCCGGCAGGGCTGGTTGTGCATCCTAGCCATGGGCATGCCACCGGCACACTGGTGCATGCGTTGCTGCACCACTGCCCGAATCTTCCCGGCATCAATGGGGTGGAGCGCCCCGGCATCGTGCATCGGCTCGACAAGGACACCTCGGGATCAATTGTGATTGCAAAAAGCGAAACCGCACACCAGCGTCTCGTTGCGATGTTCGCCGAGCATGATCTCGACCGGCAATACCTTGCATGGTGCCGTGGCGCTCCCAACTGGGCCTCCAAATCAATTGAACTACCAATTGGCCGACACCCGGCCCATCGCAAGAAAATGGCGGTGAATCCCGCCGGCAAGCACGCCATCACTGAAGCGCGTGTGGAGCGCAACTATCACCAGTTTTGCCGCATGCGCCTCACACTGCATACCGGTCGCACCCACCAGATTCGCGTACACCTCGCCCATGAACAGTTGCCGATCCTCGGAGATACGGTATATGCACGTAGTTATTCACCCGGCAATGAGGTTCCGGTCGCGGTACGTGAAGTCATCAGCTCACTGCATCGGCAAGCGCTGCATGCCGAGGTGCTGCACTTCACGCATCCGATCACTGGCGAAGAACTAAACTGCATCGCCCCGCTTCCGTCTGAGCTTAAAATGCTCTCGGAGACCATGGAAAACGCCTATGCCTGAAGCTGGCTTTCTGCGCTCCTCCCTGCTCGAGGCGCATGGTATCAACGCTGTATTCAGCCAGCGCCATACAGGAGTGAGCCCTCCCCCTTTTGATAGTCTGAATATGGGTGATCGCCTTGGAGATGCATCCGAAAATATACACAGAAACCTGGAACTGCTGTGCAAACAGGCAGGCCTTACACGCCCCCCTCACCAGGCCAGACAGGTTCATGGTATAGATGTAATACAATGCGGCGGTACTGGCTGCATGCAGGAGCGCGAAGCTGACATTCTTATCGCTTCCGAACCCGACTGCGCTGTTGCTGTACGCACTGCCGACTGCCTGCCCATTCTGCTTGCCGAGCCCAGAGCAAAACTGGTTGCCGCTGTGCATGCGGGCTGGCGAGGCACGGTGCAAAATGCCGTCGGTACGGCCATCAACTCACTTACAGCTCTGGGTGGCGAACCTGCGCGCATTCTCGCCTCTCTTGGCCCCTGCATCGGCCCCTGCTGTTTCGAGGTGGACGAGCGGACCGCAGAAAGCATCGCCAATGCCTGCCCGGGAGCGGAAAAGCTTATCGCTCATACCCCCACCCCTCACCCAAATCTCGCTGCGATTAACCAGCTGCAACTGACACATGCCGGCGTAAAAATGGAGAACATTGAGATGCTCTCGACCTGCAGTAGTTGCCATCCGGAACTCTACTTTTCCCATCGTCGTGACAAGGGCCTTACCGGCAGGCAAATCGCCGTTGTCGCGCTGCGCTCCACCGCCTACACTACCCGACCATGAAAAAGCTTCTTTTTGCTCTAGTGTCTGTTTTACTGTTTGCTGCCTGTGCCGCTGACAAGGAGTTCGTCTCCCCTGAAAAGGATTATGCCAAGGCCAAGCGTCTAATTGATGAGGGAGCCTATAATCAGGCTGCGATGTTTCTCGAAAAATTCCCGGCCAACTATCCCTATAGTAACTACACAATACAGGCTGAGATTCTGCGGGCCTACGCCTCCTACAAAGGCGGAGAGTACCCGCTTGCCGAAATTCTGTGCGAGGAGTTTATTGACCGGCATCCTCGCCACCCGGACATTGCCTACATCAAATATTTGCTTGGCATGACCCACTTCAAGGAGATCGCCCGCATCGAAAATGACCAGAAGCAGACTACCGCGGCCATCGAGTCATTTGAAAAGCTGATCGACGAACACCCCGGCACCCAGTATGCAAAGGAGGTACAAGGCCGCCTGCAAAAGCTCTACAACCGTCTGGCCGAGCATGAGCTGTTCATAGGTAAATTTTACTTTGACCAGAGTCGATATGTAGCGGCTGCCAACCGGTTCCAGGGGATTCTCAAGAAGTATCAAACCACTCCGGCGATTGAGGAAGCCTTGTACTATCTGGCTGCCTCCTACTCCGCTTTGAAACTCGAAGACGATGCAAAGCAAATCGCCACACTTCTGCAACACAACTATCCATCGAGTGAATGGAGTGAAAAAGCTGCGGAACTTCACTAAAGCCTTCCTGCTTGCTGCGGGCCTGGGGCTGGCTTTAATCGCCTGCTCCGAAGTCGACAAGGCGGGCATCTTCAGCACACTGGATGCAAGAGATGCAGCAGTTTCCAAGCAGGATATTCCTGCCTACTCGCGCCAGATATGGTCATCGTACAACAGCAACGGGCGCAATAAAGTCGAAGTCGTGGCACAGATGATTAACCTGTTCAGTCGCTTCCAGACAACCGAGATGCACTCTTTCGACCGCAATGTCAGCCTGCTTGGAGATGGCCGGGCTGAGTGCATTCAATCCTATCGGTTAAGAGTCCAGGCCGATAACCAGTGGCGTGAGATCACCGAACGCGAATATTTACAACTGGTGAAAACTAATGATGGCTGGAAAATCAGTGCCGGGCTTTAAGCTGCCAAACACTATTTTTTTATTATTTTTATATCATCAGCGGCCATTATTTGACGGGAAAGAATCCGACAGCCAAAATAGGAATGAGCATATCGGAGCCGGGCAGGAGCATAGTTATTTCTAAAATCAATAAATACAGCATCAGGGATAAAAAACTAAGCTATCAGTTCCGTGTTTTTGCATTGCTGTTGCTGCTCATGCCGACCGCAGTTTTTATTTTTATTGTCCAAGGCCTTGCCTCCGCCTCCGCCCTGCTCGAACTAAAATACCTGATCCCCTACCTGCTTTCGATCATCATTATTCTGAGCGTCCTGGCTCTTTTGCAGGGTGTGTTCACCCACCTCTCCAACATCGCCTCAGCCATAACAACGAACCCGGAACAGTTTCAGGAAGATCAGCTGAAAAATATACAAGGTACAGAAGAGCTACGACTCATTGCTGAAAACTTTGGCGGGCTTCTCACCAAATATCAGCAAACCACTAACGACCTGCAGCATCGGGCGCTTGAACTTCTACTGATTAAGGAGCTGGCCGCAGAGGCAAGCTCGAATCTCGATATGAACATGTTGCTCAACACTCTGCTCGATAAAGTGATGCAAATTACCGGTGCCAGAATCGGTTCTGTATTCCTTATCGAAGAGGATCATGAGCATTTCCATATTGTCGGCGCAAGAGGCGTCGAGCCCGAAAACGTTATCGGCAAAACCATTCCTATCCGCGACTCCATTGTGCGCGAAACACTGGAGGGGGCGGGGCCGATGCTGGTGGAAAATATTGAGGCAGATGAACGATTCAAAAAATCAAATGACCCCAAATATGGCTCCCCGTCGTTTCTCTCCCTGCCGGTTCGCTCGGGCGACAAACTGGTGGCGGTGATCAATCTGGCCCGGAAAAACGATGATACGAGCTTCAGGCGGGAGGATATGGATGTTGCCACTGTGATGACACAAACCGTGGGATTCGCACTTGAAAATGCCCGCGTGCACTCTGAAATCCAGCAGCACGCCAAGCGTCTTGAGCAACAGGCGAGCATGCTGCAGGACGAAATATCAAAACGTAAGGTCGCAGAAGAAGAGTTAAAAAACCTCGCGCACAAAGATTTAATCACCGGCCTCTCCAATCGCTATATTTTCATCGACAGACTGGAAGTGGCGGTCGCCCGGGCCCGCAGAAGCAATGCCAAGCTTGCAATCATGTTTGTCGATCTGAACCATTTCAAAAAGATCAACGACACCAAAGGGCATGCGGTCGGCGATGCCGTTTTGCGCGAAGCCGCAAAGCGTATGCAGGGCTGCTTACGGGAGACCGATCTGGTTGCCCGTTACGGTGGCGATGAGTTCACCATCATCCTGCTTGATGTCACGAAAAGCGAATACATCGATCTGGTTGCAGAAAAAATTATTACTGCCCTTAAAGACCCCTTCGAACTGGAGAACGACCAGTTTACAATTGGCTGCAGCATCGGAATCAGCATCTACCCTGACGACGCCGAAGATTTTGAGGAGCTGATTAAACATGCCGACAAGGCGATGTACGCAGCAAAGAAGAACAAAGGAAAGGATTTCCTGTATTTCAACAACAAGGCGAAGTCTTCGGATTAAGCCATAGCACAAAGACCCCAAATCACAGTATTGTGACGAAAATATTCAGGCACCGATTTCACAGATATTACGAATCGGTATGAGTAATTACTACTCGTCCAGCCACTTGATGGAGCAACCGATGGTCGGGTGCTGAATGCGTGGCATCGCCTCACCCCTTACCATCGCTTCCACCGCAGGCACCAACTCCTGTTTGGTGACCCTAGCCTCATCCTTCCAGTAGTCGTCGATACGACCGTGGTACTGCAAGATTCCGTTGGCGTCGAACAGGTAGATATCCGGTGTGCATTGCGCATCGAGTGCCTTCGCCACTTCCTGTGTCTCATCGGCCAGATAGGGGAAATCGATGCCCCACTCTGCCACCTTCTCTTTCATGGCCGGGATAGCATCTTCCGGGAAATCGGGATGGATGTTCGGGTTGATCGCCACGGTATTCACACCGAGCGCGCGAATCTCACTGGCAATGCGGATCACGCGCGGCCATACCGCCAGTGCATAGGGGCAGTGATTACAGGTGACTACCAGCAGCAGTCCCTTCTCACCCATCAGGCTACCACTCGAGTGAGAGACACCATCGGCATCCTTGAGGGTAAATTCAGGGAGTTTTGTTCCCTGTGCTACGTGAATCGAACCAAC
>JBNLAN010000036.1:0-8801 GCA_050302175.1 Mariprofundaceae bacterium
GGGCGGCCCGGGCATGCAGGAGATGCTCTATCCCACCGCCTATCTGAAATCGAAAGGTCTGGGCAAGGATTGCGCGCTATTCACCGATGGCCGTTTCTCGGGCGGCACTTCGGGGCTCTCTATCGGCCATGCTTCGCCGGAGGCGGCGGAAGGCGGAGCCATCGGTTTGATTGAGGAGGGGGATTCCATCGAGATCGATATCCCGGCCCGCAGCATCAATCTCGCCATTTCGGATGATGAGCTTGCTAAGCGTCGCGCGGCGATGGAGGCGAAGGGCACTGCCGCCTGGAAGCCAGCCAAGCGCAACCGCGTGGTCTCGAAAGCTCTGCAAGCCTATGCGGCGCTGACCACCTCGGCGGACCGTGGCGGTGTCCGCGATCTGGAGCAGTTGAAATAACTCATGTGCATGATTGCAAGACCTGACCCTAGTGCTTCGCATTTAGTAAACTGTCACCGTAATTTCCATGCGAGACACTAAAGCACAACAATCTCAAGTGTCGTCTGGCAACGAGTTCTTTAATTGGGTGGTTTTTGCTTCGGTATTGCTGTTTGCAATTAATAACTGGTGGCTAAAATATGAGTTCCACAATTGGTTTACAGGTAAGCTGTCGGATGTTTTGTTTTGCTTCTTTTTTCCACTCTATTGCTCTGCGATTTTCGCATTATTAACACGCTGGAAGAAACGAATTCGTGTCTGGGTTGGAGCCATGATTACAATGGTTTCTTTCATCGCTGTAAAAACTATTCCGCCTCTCTCTTTTTGGTTGGATGGGCTTCTGTCAAACGTTTCGCAAGCTGTAGTGGGGGTGGATAGTCATAATATTGTGGATGCTACAGATATTGTTGCTATCCCGTTTGTCCTGTGTTCGGTATGGTTTTCAATGTGGGAGGATTCCACGCATGAAAACAGGCATATTTAACCATAAAATCATTAAGATTCTCACCCTGGTTGCTGTTGTGCCGTTGTTGATCGGGCATGCTGTTAGTCCGCCAGACTCTTCTGTGCCAATGGTGCCACTTACCGTATCGGGTTCTGCTGATCCCGGCACAAGCATCAATGTAGGGGATGACTTATTGCTAGTAGATTGGGCTCCCCCGAGTGCCGCAGGAGGCAGCATAGTTCCTGTGAATTTCAGCGTACCTGCGACGGCAACATCTTATGAACTGAGTGTTTGGGCGAATGTCTCTAGCCAAATGATAGGCACTATTGGCGAGATGTGGGCGCATTTGGATGCTACCAAACGTGTGAAATTAATTCATCCTGCAATTTCACCATCCTTTCTTATCGCGCATTTCTTTTTTCAAGACTATGAGCTTTTAAGTCCTCAGAGTTCAACCAATGCTTCTTCATCGGGTTATGTACTATCGAGCTCGGGTGATGGTTCAGGCTTGCTAACTATGCAAGCAGATACCACGATATATGTGAATAATATTATTATTTTCCAAGATGCGAATCCTCCTCTCACACCAGTGTCACCTATAATGTTTAACGCTGTGTCGGGAGATACATTGCGAATCGTGTTTAATCAGGTGCCGCTATCCACCAGCGGGGCCATATCATCTATTTGGCTGATTGCTCCAAATGGAAACGGGATTAAGCTGCTTCAGAGTGCAACTTTTAATCCTGTAGATGCCGGCGGATTGTATGCTGATGTCTCTTATGCTCTTCCATAAGGCGGGCACCAGGGAATTCTGCCAGGAATTCTGGGGACACATATTTAATTCGGCAGGGTACGGCGGCCTGGAAGCCAGCCAAGCGCAACCGCGTGGTCTCGAAAGCTCTGCAAGCCTATGCGGCGCTGACCACCTTGGCAGATCGTGGCGGTGTGCGCGATCTGGAGCAATTAAAATAGCTGATATCAAAAGGGGAAATATGCGTACGATTAATCTTAAATCTGGCATAACAGTGCTGGGGTTGGTTGTTTCGCTCCATTTTCTTCTCGGATCGCCAATATTGTCGATGGCAAATGCCGCAGAGACAGTAAAAAAGCAGTCCGCTGATACTAATAAGCAAGAAAGTAAAAGTGATGAGCATTTGTCCGAGTCGGAAACAAGTCCAGATAAGTCTGTTAAGATTGAGAAGCGCTCCGCTTATGTCTGGTATGGGATTGGTCTTGAGGCAATCCAAAACGGAGATCATGTTGGGGCATATAACGCTTTCGTGAAGGTGATGCGGCTCCATCGTAATGCCATATCGGTTGGTAATGCTGCGCGAGCTGCCGAAGATGCCAAATATTACGACGAGGCCGAGAAGTTGTATAAGCAGGCTATTGAGATGGATCCCAAGGATGCGGCTAACTTGGGGAATTATGCGATTTTCCTGACAAATGTACGCGGCAAACATGATGAGGCCGAGGAGTTGTATAAACAGGTTATCGAAATTACTCCGAAGAACGCGAACTACTTAGGTATCTATGCGCACTTCCTGACAAGTGTTCGCGGCAAACACAACGAGGCCGAGAAACTGTATCAACAAGCTATCGAAGTCGATCCAAAGAATGCGTATAACTTAGGTAACTATGCGTATCTACTGGCAAATGTACGCGGCAAACATGATGAGGCCGAGAAGCTGTATAAGCAGGTTATCGAAATTACTCCGAAGAACGCGAACTACTTAGGTTTCTATGCGTACTTCCTGACAAGTGTTCGCGGCAAACACAACGAGGCCGAGAAGCTGTATAAACAGGCTATCGAAGCTGATCCGAAGATCGTGGCTAACTTGGATAATTACGCGTACTTCCTGACAAATGTTCGCGGCAAACACGATGAGGCTGAGAGACTGTATCAACGGGTTATCGAAATTGATCCGAAGAATGCGAACAGTTTAGGAAATTACGCAAAGCTTCTTTTGGCTCTAGGGCGAAAGGAAGGAAAGTCGATGTTGAATCGTGCATTTGCAGCCAACCCCACCATTCCAGGCTTGCAATGTGAATTATGGTTTTATCGTTGGGCTCATTTTCCACATAAGTACCCCGAAGCTTTGGATAAGCTGAAGGCGTTGCTTGAAAGCGGGGCTCGCTCAAAGGGGTGGAATCTTTCACCGAATATTGAAAGGGCGCAATCGAATGGACATCCCAATGTCCCTTTACTCTATGCGTTGGCAGATGTGATAACCAAGGATGCACCGATAAAAAACCTTGAGGCATTTGAAGAGTGGAAGAAATTGAAATGATCGTTTGCAAACCCACGAAGGCATTTGTTCGCAATCGCGATTGTTTCGGTAGTACTAATGTGTTTAACAGGCACTGCTTTTTGCCAGGCGAATTCCGGGGACAGTATACAAATTTAACGCTATTAATTTAACGGTTGACGTTAAACATGAGTCGTTCTAATCTTCATTCATGATTCGTTCGTTTGCATGCAAGGATTCGCAGAGTCTGTTTGCAGGCCAGTGTCCGCGAAGGTTTCGCGCGATTCAGGCGCAGGCAGAACGAAAGCTGCAAATGCTTGATGCGGCAACGGATGTGGCCGACTTGCGTTCACCACCGGGGAACCGGTTGGAGAAGTTGTCCGGAGACCGCAGCGGTCAATGGAGCATTCGCATTAACCAGCAATGGCGTGTCTGTTTCCGTTTCGAAAATGGCGATGCGAGCGATGTCGAGATCGTCGATTATCACTAAGGAGGTGTGCAATGGCTGCAACTGTAATCCAAAATGAGATGCGTCCGATTCATCCGGGCGAGATTCTTCGAGAAGAGTTTCTGGCTCCGCTGGAGATGTCGGCGAATGCCCTGGCAATGAAGTTGCGTGTTCCTGCGCCCCGGATCAATGACCTGGTTCGTGAGAAGCGCGGTGTAAGCGTGGATACGGCCCTTCGTCTGGCTCGTTTCTTCAACAATACCCCGGAGTTCTGGATCAATCTCCAGACCGCTTACGACTTGAAGATTGCCAAAGCAGACAAGGCCGAAGAGATCGAGCACGACGTTACGCCGCTCGCAGCGTGATGACATGAAAAGGAAACTTATGAAATCAGTGAAAGTCGGTGTTGCCGGTGATCAGGAGGTTAATCAGCCCTTGAGTTTTGTCGATCTAATGCGGTCGTTGCCACTGGTGGGTGAGGAACTGATGCTTGATCGCTCCGATTCCATGACCAGGGATGAGGTTGACTTCATGTCCGCGAATTTCGGGGACACGAATACTTAATTCGATAGAAGGCTAGCGGCGGTTGGTTTTCATCGTGGCGCCGTAGAGCGCTTCCACCTTGGCGCGGGCCCACGGGGTTTTGCGCAGGAAGGTGAGGCTCGATTTCACCGAGGGGTCGCGGGCGAAGCAGCGGATGCGGATGCGCTCGGAGAGCTCCTCCCAGCCGTAAACCTCCACCAGGGCATTCAGCATCATCTCCAGCGTGATGCCGTGCGTGGGGTTGTTGGGTTGTTCATTGCTCATGCGTCATTGGGCCACATGTGCGGCCATATGTCCAAGTATGCCGCGTTTGAGAGACTTTTTTTCATGCATTGAGGAGCCGAGGGGAAAGAGGTTTGCAGAAGAGGCGATGGCGCGATTAGTCTGGGCGGAGTGCGTGTCGCTTGTTGTATCGGGGAGATGAATTTCATGAAAAAACTTCTAAAGAGGATCATCCAAGCGGGAGCCTTGGTTGTTACTTTTATATGCGCGGGTTCGGGTGCAATAGCATCAGAATTCACTACTCCCGGCTCATACGTCACGGAGGGCAACGGTAGCACCATGACAGTGAGTAAAAATTCGTCAGACTCTTCTCTTCAATTTAGGATTTATACAACAGGAACTAATGGTCACGAATGTGAACTTGAAGGCGAGATACAAAACAGCCAGGCGAATATGGAAGATCAGTGCGTCATTCATTTTGAACAAAAAGAAGATCGGGTATCTGTTGTTGTGCCGGAAGAAAACAATGCGGCATGTCATCGCTATTGCGGTGCGCGAGCGTGGTTTGCCGGAGATTACTTTCCGGTGATCCCCCGTTGCCAGCAAACAAAGAGTGTTCGTGCTGAATTCCTGCAAAGTTACAAGGCCTTGAAATATGTGCAGGCACGAGATGTGTTGATCGATTATCTGCAAGCATGTGAGCGATTCACAGACTGGTACAACGTTGCCGAAATCCGCAACGATCTGGCAATAACCCAGTTTCATTTGGGCGATGCCCAGGCTTGCCTGAAAAGCCTCGAGCCAATTAAACGAACATTCATCGACGATCCGGAATTGACCGGAAGGGTTTTTACACCTCTTGATGAGGAGTGGGGTGAAAAAATGGTCAAGGTTTCGCGGTTTAATTGGCAGAAGTGCGGCGGGAAATAAAGGGGCAGTGTTCCGGGGGAGTATGCTTTTAATCCCTACACGCCCCCTGCCAATCATCAACAGATCAGCAGGGGGCTTTTTTACCCGGTGTTACCTTACTACCGAAAACAACGCGTCACTATTCTTGAGCTCGATCAGCTCGGCTTTTGTGAATGGAACCAATTTATCTGCAATATAGTAGCTATCGGCATTTGCTTTGCCTTCTGAAACATCTTTCCTTGTCCCTTTTTTCTTGTCGTAAGCCAGTTCGCTAAGCATAACCACAACACCATCCGATGAGAGTGAAGAGACTTTCATTACACCATATTTATATTCGGAGCTCGTGCCGTCGAATACCTTTGTAAGGTCCACCAGATATTTATCATTGATGGCCGGGCTCTCGATATAAGCCATATCCCGCGCATCGTCCTGCGCAATGAGATACGCCATTGAAAACATAAAGACCGGCATCAGGATCGCCCAGAACTCTATCGGGATAAAAAACAGCGTGTGCGATGACGACTTAATCGTTGCGCCTGTTTCCGCATCCGTTATTACGGTTCTTTTTTTGTAATTCAGCAGGTAGCCAAGTCCGCCAACCAGCAGTGACGCAATCACAACAGCCATTGCTTTGGGCCACTCGTTGGTTTTGTAGTATTCGGTGCCATACATGGCATCCAGAGACATTTGAGTTATTACAAATACTGCAATCAGGATGACCGGCACCGCCCATCCAAATCCTCTCCATATGATCATATCGATTCTCCTTTGTTTGCCTGTCCCAGAAAGTGATTCCGGCCAATATAAGGGGAGATAATAAAAAGACAATCGGTGAGGGATATGAAGCCTGGCGTATGTTTGGGCAGGCCGTGTTTTTCGTTTCGCGCATTGAGGAATCATCAGGGACGGGCTAACTTCCCGTACATTCCGGAAAGCGCATGTCTGTGGTTTGCCGGAGAGGGAGGGTCGTAATGCGGGTTTTAATCCTGTGTGTACTGATGATTTGTGCGGGGGTGGCGGAAGCCGCTCCAAGTTTCGATTGCGGACGGGCCAGCAGCAAGGTTGAAAAGCTGATCTGCTCCTCCGAGGTGCTGCAGGGGCTCGACCGGCAAATGGCGGAAAAGTATTCGGCACTCAGGAAAAAACTCTCGGGCGCTGATCTCAAACTGCTGCGCGATTCGCAAAAGGGCTGGCTCAAGGGCAGAAACACACAGAAAGAGGCTGCTTTCGTCGAGCAGGCATACCGGACCCGGCTGGAGATGCTGAATGCAGGCTTGATTCGCCTCTCCTTTGCAACCAATCAACTGCCTGCGAAGATCGAATATGGGGATGGGCAGGTGTTGCAGATTCTCTCCGATGTTACGGAGGTGAAGGATGCTGACTACCGGGCCCGGACCGTTGCTGTATCGATCAGGCACGGCCGGGAAAAGCCACAGAAGCTTTTCGAGGGCACTGAAAATTTCCGGATGGACTGGAAGCAAGTGGAATCGGCAGAGTATATCGATTTGGTCGATCTTCTCTATTCGCTGCCCGACAAAGCATTCGTGATCGTTCTGCACTGGCATGAACAGCCCTTCAGGGGGGCCGGCGCCACGACTTCAAAATATTATCTGAGAGCTGCAAGCGGAAGCTACATCAATGTGTTCGATACCGGCGAAGGTGGATCAAACAACCATAGTTTTATGCCGGAGACAGTTGCCAACTCTTACGGACGTTGGCAACGCGATGGGACTACAGGGCATCTGCAGTTCTTCAGGACCGACAAGCAAAGTGGTGGCACGAGCGGGTTCGTGAAGAGCATGCAAAAAACGATCATCGATTTCGATTTTGCGAGCGGTTCCGTATCCGAGCGCGGTGCACCGCTGTTCGAAAAGGATCTTGAGCCGCCGGTGAATCCGACAGCCGCCGATCGGTATGTGAGCAAACTGAATCAGCTTCTGGCTGAAGGGGAGGGACGCTACAGGCGTTATCCCGATTCGACGCGATGCAGGTCTCCGGCGGAGGCTTTCGAGGATTTCCAGGCGCTCTACGGAGCAGTGGGAAGAAACGAGATACCCTGGGAGCAGTTCATTTATGCAGCATCCAAACTGAGCGGTAAAGCTCCGGAAGTGAAGTTTCCGGACAGAATGATCCTGCTTGCTCAGGAGTTAATGAGGTATCAATCCGTTATTGAGAGCACGAATGATTGGCGCGAAAAGTTCAAGGAGATTATGAAAGCGGGGCATGACTCATCCCGCTATGCCTTCGAATATGATGCCATCCAGGCACATGAAGGTTTTCCTGTTCTGAATCAATGTGAGGAATTCAATATCGATGGATGGATTTACGGATTCTGGATTCGGCGATATTTGAACGACCAGTTCGAATTGACCGGAAAGATTCTGAAGAACGGATTGAAGGCCCTGAACAAGCCGTACAAGTTCGATGCAAAGCATGCGTCTAAAGTGAAAGACAGCTGGAAGCTGGAGGATGTGCTGGGGAAGACCTACTGCGCTTCGATTCACTCTGTCGATATTGATGGCAGGCTCCACCTTGTGCGCGGGGAAGATGGCAAGCTGCAAGGCGGCTTTACAATAGACTACGGCGACTCTGTTTCTAAGTTTTCTTTGGATTCCTGCAAAGTGCATGAAAGCAGGATTGTGTTGTGCAGGTGGAAAGGTTGGGCCAGTGAGGGTAATGCACAACTCGAATTCGACCCGTCATCAAACTCTTTTACCGGAGGGCGCGATGACGGCAAGGGGCCTCCCAAATACGTTCGCCAGGAATACATACAGCAAAGCTGGAACGGTAAGTTATGTGAAAAGCCCGACCGGAACCGGGGTCAGGCTGATCAAGGTGGTTGATTCTATCGAGCAGTTCCGGGGACAGTATAATTGAATTTGAAAGGTTGACGTTGTTTATGATAACGTCATATGATGACGCAATGAGAACGATTGTCGAAATACCCGATCAAAACATTCAGGCACTGGATGCCATTTGCGGGCGCGAAAAAATATCGCGGGCCGAGGCGGTACGTCGGGCAGTGACCGACTATCTGGCGCGGCACAAGGGCGATGGCGATGCTGCATTCGGTCTGTGGCAGGACCGTGGGAGGGATAGTCTGAGCTATCAAAACGATCTGCGCGACGAGTGGGGTGGAGCCAGCGTGCACGAGCCTGCGCCGAAATGAAGGCGCTGTTCGATACCAATATCCTGATCGATTATCTGAATGGCATAGAGGCGGCGCGCGATGAGATCGCGCTTTATGCACAGCCGCTGATCAGTTCGATTTCATGGATGGAGGTGATGGTGGGTGCGGCATCGGATGCCGAAGAAATCCAGTTGCGTGCCTTCCTCTCCCGTTTCGAGGTGGTTGCCGTCAGTATCGATGTCTCCGAGCGGGCGGTCGAATTGCGGCGGGACCACCGCATGCGCCTTCCCGATGCGATCATCTGGGCTTCGGCCTTCTCCGAGTCCTGCCTGCTGATCACGCGCAATGTCCGGGATTTCCCGGAAGATCACCCTGGCATCCGCGTTCCCTATCGATTGTAAACTCGCGCATTGAGGAAT
>JBNLAN010000037.1:0-53375 GCA_050302175.1 Mariprofundaceae bacterium
GATTATGGCTACCAGCCACAGCCAGGCCTGAAAAGCCCAGGGTTCCAATAACTGCCATTGCTACTAACAACTTCTTCATATCAATTCTCCTCATCCTGATTTCTCCTGTTTGCCAGAAGTACAGTATGGTCGGAGTAAATACTTCGATCTTACAGGGAAGGAAATGTTAATAGTCCGAGGCGAAAAATAAAAAGGCCCCGACCGGGTCGGTCGAGGCCTGTGGAGATGGTAGGCTCGGGCGGTTTCGAACCGCCGACCCCCACCATGTCAAGGTGGTGCTCTACCCCTGAGCTACGAGCCTGTATGAATCATCTGCGGGCAATCCCTCTTGCGAGAGGCCGCGAAGGTTATTGCCGCCCCCCTCTACGGTCAAGTTATAACAGCGTCTCGGACCCCGTTAGTTATTAGCAGATTGCATGCCCTTCTGTATGTGCCCGGCACGGGTTTTACTACCGATCGCTTCCAGCATTTCGACCAACTGCTTGCGCACCGACTCGTTCGGATCAATGGCCAGGCTGCGCTGATAGGCTTCGACCGCCCCCGCAAAATCGCCAGCCGCATGCTGGATATCGCCCCAGCTCTTCCAGCAAGGAGCACAATCATCAAGCAGGCGGGCAGCTCTGGCACCATGTTTGAGCGCCAAACGATGCTGCTTCTCTTCCGATAAAAAGAGCGCATAGCGCAGTTGTGCGAAACCGTTTAATGGATCCGCCCTGACGGCCTTCTTCAGCAGCGCCTTTCCCAGCTTGCGATCACCGCGCTCCAATACGATTTCAGCCTGAAGATACCAGAGTGGTGCTTCGGAGCGATGCTTTTTGGCTTCCCTTTTAAGCAGGGCCTCTGCCTCTGTGTGTTTACCCTGCAGGCGATATAGCCCACTTAGATTCACCACCGTTGGTAAATGCCAGCCACGGCTGACATTATCCTCATACAGTTTAATCGCTTCCTCCTCATGCTCGATACGGGTGAAAAGCACTGCCAGATTGTAGCGGGCGACCAGATTGTTGGGACGCACCGCAATTTCGTTTTCCAGTGCCCGGCGCGCCTCGGTATCGTTTCCCTGACGGATAAAGCGTTCGCCCGCTTCGAAGAAAGTTTCGCCCCAGGCCGGTGCCGAAAACAGAAGCGCGACCAACAGAAAGACATTAATGCTGCGCAGGAGCAACCCCCATCTGACCGGTGGTCATGAGCATCTCTTCCATCTTTTCCTGCTTGGCACGCGGGTTCGGCGGCACCTCCGCTTCACGCGTCATCAGCTTCCACGGGTTGCGACGCACATCATCGGTCATCTCTTCGAAATGCTCAGCCGCTTTGCGTAATTCGAACAACATGCGATACAGATTCTCCCGGTTATCCAGCACAATCTGATCAACGGAATTCAGTGTTTGGTTCCCTTTGTTAAAAAACTCTTTGCCTGAGGAGACTGCGCTGGGAAGATCCTTGCTGGCTTTCGAAATATTCTGCATGGCAAATGGTAAATCTTTTCTCAACGCCTCCGTGACAAGCTCCAGATTATGCACCGCCTTACGCAAATCGGAGCGGTTCTCCGCCACCGCCGCCGCCAGATCATTCACAGCCTGATTGCTTTTCTCGATAATACTGCGCAACGACTCCTTGTCGCCATTCTCTCCGAACAGGCTTGCCAGCGAGCGGCTCAAGCTCGACAGATCGTCAGTAATCCCCGAAGCCTCGGCGATAAACGTATTGATATCGCCAACCGGCGCAGAGGGAATAAGAGCCCCATCCGGCAATAGCTCCGTGTCGCCCGGTGTTGCCCTTAACGCAAGATTCTTCTCTCCGACAAGCCCGCGCCCAACGATGGAGGCCTTGGTAGAGGCCGGAAGCTTCACATCAGGATCAAGGGCGATGCGCACAACCGCACGGCCATTGCGCAAAAAGATCTCCTGCACAGTGCCGACTTTCACACCCGCCATCTGCACGGGCGACTGCACCTCCAGCCCCAGCAGATCATCAAACTCTGTCTCAACAAGATTGCTATCCTGCTTAAAAAACACCATATCACCGACTCTGCCTGTAGCAAACCCCAGCAGCAGCAATGCCAGTAATACGAAAGCGCCAAGTCTGGCCTGTGCATTCATTGAATCGGTTCCCCCTCTTTGGCGACAATATCGCCCAAATCCAGCGGACCCTCGGCATTCCCATCAATAAACTGCCGAAGTTTAGGATCCTGATCCGAGTTTAGCTCATCAGGGCGCAATTGACGGTCAATCCGTCCCTGATAGAGAAAATCGATACGGTCGCTAATCATGGCTGCGCTCTTCATATCATGGGTAATGGATACAATTGTTGTGCCAGAATCGCGATGCAAGCGTAAAATCAGACGATTAATCGCATCTGCCATGATCGGATCGAGCCCGGTGGTCGGCTCATCAAGAAAAACAATATCGGGACGATGACAGATGGCACGAGCCAGCCCCACCCGCTTGGCCATGCCACCGGAGAGCTCCGCTGGCGCTTTATCCTCAATGCCGGGCAGCCCTACCCAGGCCAGCACTTCCGAAGCCCGCTCACGTGCGGATGATGGCTCTTCACCATGCTGTAATAGCGCGAAGGCTACATTTTCCCATACCGACAGCGAATCAAACAAGGCGCCTGCCTGAAACAGCATGCCGACTCGACGCATCCGCTGCAGACGCTCGTCCTCATCAAGTGCCAGCCAGTTTTCGCCATCGACCAGAATCTCGCCAGCATCCGGCTGCAAAATACCGAGAATACACTTGATCAATACGCTCTTTCCGGTGCCGGACATGCCAATCACAGTGACCGAGCTTCCGGGCATAATATCGAGACTGACATCATCAAGAATTACTTTTGAATCAAAACGCTTACAGACGTTCCGAATACTGATGCGGGGGGTGGTTGTATTACTCATCCGAACATCCACGCTGTGAGGAAGTAGTCGGCCACCAGAATACTCATGCAGGAGATGACCACTGCGCGAGTGGTGGCCTTGCCAACCCCCTCGGCCCCACCCTTGCAATTAAACCCCTCTGTGCAACCAATAATGCCAATCAGCAACCCGAAGAAACCCGCTTTCACAATGCCGGAGTACATATCACTTAACTCCATGTATTGCGTAGTCTTCTCGATATAAACGGCAGGGTTCTGGTCGAGCAGATGCACACTGATCGCATAACCGCCGTAAATACCGATGAAATCGGCTACTACCACCAAAAGAGGCATCATAATCACGGCAGCAATCAAGCGAGGCATAATCAAATAACGTAATGGATCGGTCGAAAGCGTCCACAAAGCATCAATCTGTTCGGTTACGCGCATGGTGCCGAGCTCAGCCGCAAAAGAGGCGCCGACGCGCCCGGCCACCATCAGACCGACCAGCACCGGCCCAAGCTCCCGCACAATGGAAAGCGCCACCACCAAGCCGATCATGCTTTCGGCGGCAAAGCGGTGAAATACGATGTACGACTGCAGTGCCAGCACCATGCCGGTAAACATGGCGGTTAGTAGCACCACCGGCAGCGACTGCACGCCAACCTCTTCGGCCTGGCTCAGAATCAGGCGCGGATACAGCGGGCGAGAACCCATACGCCGCACAACACGGGCAAAAACAACTGCATACAACCCGATGCGGTTACAAATCGACTCGAATGCTGCGCCAATACTCTGAAGAAATCTCAATTCGCCCGCTCCCCTACTCGCTAACCCCACAATATTTATACCCATTGTAGGCTATACAGGCATCATTTGTCAGCGGTCGCTCCTGTAGCCCACGCCAGCGCATCTTCAAGGCGATCCTGCCCCCAAAACATCTCTCCATCCTGCGTAAAAAAGGTGGGAGAGCCGAAGATTCCAAGCTCAGTCGCCCGGCTGGTCTGCTCACGCAGCTGCTGCTTGATGGTATTGGTAGTCGCAGCAGCAAACATCCCTTCGACATCGAGTCCTAGCGTCTCAAGTATTGGCGCTAAAATCTGCTTACTGGCGATATCATTCCCCACGCCAAACTCCGCATGAAATACCGCTTTGATAAATTCAACGCCCCAGCCCTGCTCCAGCCCCACCAGTGCGATACGGGCGGCCAGCAGGGAAAAGGGCTGAGCGGATGGATAACGGCAGGGGAGTCCGTACTTTTCACACAACCGTTCAAGATCCCTCAACCAGTATGCAACCTTCCACGGTTGCTCAACCATCATCGGCCCGGAACCATGGTGCTTTAGCACCGGCCCCAGTAAAAATGGCCTCCAACGTATGGTAATACCGGCCGCTGCCGCCAGCGGCTCGATACGAAAGACTGCAATGTAGGTGTAAGGACTGGCGAACTCGAACCAGAAGTCCAGAGCACGCGCCGACATCAATCAGATGCTGGTCTGGGCTTTAACGACATCAACAAGTTGCTGGCCCATTTCAAGCATCAACTCTTCGTCGTCCGCCTCGACCATAACTCGCAATTTTGGTTCGGTGCCAGACATGCGCACATTCACCCGCCCGCGCCCCGAGAGTTTTGCTTCGGCATCCGTCAGCGCCTTAATAATCGCGGGATTGGCCTTTACATCCATGCGCTCAGCCATGGTGATATTCCAAAGTTTCTGCGGAAACAGCGGCATATCCGACGCAAGTTCATCCAGCGGACGATCCGTATCGCGCATGGCACAAAGCAGTTGCAATGCGGTGAGTAGGCCGTCGCCGGTGGTATTGTGATCAAGTAAAATCACATGTCCCGATTGCTCCCCCCCAAGATTGCACTTCTTCTGCTGCATCATCTCCAGCACATAACGATCACCTACCTGTGCACGGAGCATCTTGATTTTTATGCGCTCAAGATAGCGCTCCAATCCCATATTACTCATGATAGTCGTCACCACCGCGCCACCCTGCAATATTTGGTGACGCAACAGATGCTCGGCGAGAATCGCAATCACCCGATCTCCATCAACGACATACCCCTTGCTATCGCATGCGATCAGACGATCAGCATCGCCATCAAGCGCCAGCCCGATATCCGCACCGCATTCGATAACCTTGGCACACATCGCCTCCGGATGCGTTGAGCCGCAACCTGCGTTGATATTATAGCCATCCGGCTTGTCACCCATCGCAATCACTTCACAGCCAAGCTCTTCGAGCAATCTCGGCGCAACGTAGTAAGCCGCTCCATTGGCGCAATCCACCACCACCTTCAAGCCATCGAGCCGCATGCCGCGCGGCAGTGTCGCTTTCAGAAATTCGATATAACGACCTCGTGCATCGTCCACACGCACCGCCTTGCCAATCGCCAGTGCATCCGGAAGTGGTGGCAACTCATCCAGGCAGGCCTCGATTTCCATCTCTACCTCATCTGGAAGCTTGAACCCATCCGCGCCGAAAAACTTGATGCCATTATCGCCGGCGGGATTGTGTGATGCTGAAAGCACCACGCCCGCATCTGCGCGCAGGCTACGGGTAAGATAAGCCACCGCAGGCGTAGGCACCGGCCCTACCAGCTGCACATTCATCCCCTGTGCCGTCAATCCGGCACAAAGTGCTGATTCGATCATATAGCCGGAAAGGCGGGTATCCTTACCGATCAGAACATGAGGCACATGATCCAGATGCCGGGTCAATACATAGCCTGCGGCCCTCCCCAGTCGAAGTGCAAACTCGGCCGTCATCGGTGATTCATTCACCCTGCCACGCACGCCATCCGTTCCGAAATAACGCCTCATTAACGTGCTCCCTTGCCACTCCGGGGGTTCGGCCTGATTGACTTGGGCTGCAATACGCCGAACACCTTAAGCACCTGCTTCTCATTCACCAGACGGATCGCCTTGCCAGTTGGACTCTCCACACCCGTATCCAGCGCAAACAGGCCGGGCTTCAGCTCCGGTTTAACAGGCTTCGTATCAACAAAGGTCAGCGCATCCAGCCAGACCTCAGGGCCGCGCAGTTTTACCGTCTCAGGCTCCACCCTAACCTGATCCACGACCCAGTCCTCCGGCAGCTCCAGTTTGGCCTGCACGGCGATCTCACGCACCACTTGCCTGTCCACCTGCAACTCCAGACGGTCGGGCTGCATCTTTTTAACGCTCATACCGAGCGGCACGGTAATATCCGAAATATCGAGCGCCCGCTCAACCACGCCAGGCTCCACCAGATCGGAGACATCCAAAGGCACCGTGATATCCTGCGGCTCCAGGTCTTTCAGCCGCGATTGCAATCCACTCAGGGATATCCGGACATGATCAGGCAAATCATTCACGATCACCATGTTTTCAGGAAGGCCGCGCACCTGCAATACAACATCCAGCGTCACGCTCCCCACACCTTGGCCATGCACCTGCAACCACAACACCACAGCGATAGCGACGGCAATCAACTGCATACCGGAGGAGCGCGCCATAAACATGAATTTCGCCATCAGGATGCACCCTTTTCAGCAGAATAAACACCACGCTGCTGCAGATTTGAAAGCACCTTTTCGGTCAGTGTTCTGCGCAACGCATCTGCTGCCAGAGCCTTGGTCAACACGCCCTCTTCCGCCAGACGCACCTCGCCATTCTCTTCAGAGATAATAATAACAAGCGCATCACTCTCTTCAGTCAGCCCAACGGCTGCGCGATGGCGGGTGCCAAATCCGCCATCCAGCGCATTAGCCTGTGCCAGGGGCAACAATACGCGCGCTGCAGCAACATACCCGGTCTTCGCATCGCTGCGAACAATCACAGCACCATCATGCATGGGCGCATGTGGACAGAAAATAGATTGAATAACATCCGGACGCAGCGCTGCACGCATCTCGACACCACTATCGTAAAGGTGCTTTAGACCGGTTTCGCGCTCGATCACAAGCAACCCTCCCCACTTACGGTGTGAAAGCGCAAACGCAGACTCGGTGAGCGCTTCAACGAACTGACTGCCTGTCTGCGGCCCTGCCGACAAAGGATTGACGGCCATGCGCACCAGACCACGGCGAATCTCATGCTGGAACAGCACGACAAAAATGATAATAAAGGCGGAGAAAAACTGGCCAAAAATCCATTCCACGGTTAACAGGCCAAAAATACGCGCAGCCTCATATACCAGAAACACGACGGCCAATCCGATCAACATCTGAACAGCACGTGTTCCCCGGATCATACGCAATATAAAATAGACCGCTGCCGCCACCAGAGCGATATCGATAAGATCACGCAGACCGAATTGCCAAGTATCCACAGGCTTAGCCTACGTTTTCGTTTTGTTCTGACAAGAATTGTTCTGACAAGAGTTTCTCGCCACATCGCCCAGTGCAGCGGCAATCTGTGCCGCCCGGTGCTGGGATCCGACCTCATGTACCCGCAACAGATCGGCACCCTGGAAAACTCCAATCGCATTGGCTGCAGCGGTTTCGAGCTCTCGCTCGTCCACTTCCGAACCGGTAATCAGCCCGAGAAACGATTTGCGCGAAACGCCCAACAGCAGTGGCTTTTGCAACCTTCGTTTGAGCTCGGAGATACAGGAGAGCAATGCCAGATTATCTTCAAGGCGTTTCCCAAACCCGATGCCGGGATCGATCAGAAGCGCACTCTCGGCAATGCCGGCAGCAAGAGATGCCTCGATGCGGCGCTCCAGAAATTCACCCACTTCCGAGACCACATCAGAGTATCCTGGCTTCACCTGCATGGTTTCAGGGGTTCCCTGCATATGCATCAGACAGACATCGACTCCGGCATCCGCAACCACCCGTGGAGCATCGGAATCGAAATTGAGCGCACTAACATCGTTGACCATCACCGCACCCGCCTCGATGGCCTGCCGCATTACCTCCGCTTTCATAGTATCGATCGATACCGCGCACCCTTCGGCAACAAGCGTCCGCACCACAGAAATGGTGCGCCTGAGCTCCTCCGCCAAGTCCACTTTTGCGGCACCCGGGCGTGTGGACTCCCCGCCCACATCAATTATGGCCGCGCCCATATCCCGCATTTTCAAGCCATGGGCAATAGCTGCATCCGCCTCAAAATTCTTACCACCATCCGAAAATGAATCGGGGGTGCAATTTAGCACCCCCATAATCCAGGCCGAATCACCCTGCTTACGATACCAGCGCGACATCGAAGTTAGCTCTTCTGCTCACTTCCCTTGCTATCAGCCTCTTCGCCTTTGGCATCCCCGGTATCCATCTCCTCGACATGTTCCTCCGCAGGCTTGCTTGAAGCGCGCACTTCCTCGCGAACAATCGGCTCACCTTTCAGCAAGGCAGCGACCTCCTTTCCAGAAAGTGTTTCATACTCAAGCAGCGCCTTCGCAATAATATCCAGCTCCTTGCGATACTTGGTGAGGATATCACGCGCTGTCTTTTCACCAGCCTCAACCAGCGTACGCACCTCTTCATCGATGAGCTGTGCAGTGGTATCGGACATATGCTGACTTTGCGTGACCGAGCGCCCAAGGAATACCTCTTCCTCATTTTCGGAATAACGAAGCGGCCCCAGCCTGTCGCTAAACCCGTATTCCGTAATCATGGCGCGGGCAATGCGGGTTGCCTGCTGAATATCATGCCCGGCACCGGTGGTAATGTTTTCCTTGCCAAAGATAAGTTCCTCGGCCACACGCCCGCCAAACAGAGAGGCAAGTCGCGATTCAAGTTCGATACGCGACTGGCTCAGCCGATCACGCTCTGGCAAATTCATCGTCACGCCGAGTGCCCTTCCGCGCGGAATAATCGTCACCTTGTGCAAGGGATCGTGCTTCGGCATGTGCAAACCAACCAGGGCATGACCTGCCTCATGATAGGCAGTGAGACGCTTTTCTTCATCGCTCATCACCATGGAACGGCGCTCAGCACCCATCATCACCTTGTCCTTGGCGCTTTCGAAATCCTCATTGCTCACTTTATCGCGATTGCGACGTGCAGCACTGAGAGCTGCCTCGTTAACCAGATTGGCTAGATCGGCGCCGGAAAAGCCCGGTGTACCGCGTGCCAGCGTGGTTACATCAACATCGGAAGCTAGCGGAACTTTGCGCATATGCACACGCAGAATCTGCTCACGCCCTATCAGATCGGGACGCGGCACCACAACCTGACGATCAAAACGGCCAGGGCGAAGCAGCGCAGGGTCGAGCACATCAGGACGATTGGTGGCTGAAACCAGAATCACGCCTTCGTTGGTCTCAAAACCATCCATTTCAACCAACAACTGATTCAGCGTCTGTTCGCGCTCGTCGTTGCCACCGCCAATACCTGCACCACGATGGCGACCCATCGCATCGATCTCATCGATAAAAATAATGCATGGCGCATGTTTCTTGCCCTGCTCGAACATATCACGCACACGTGATGCACCGACACCCACGAACATCTCCACAAAATCGGAACCGGAAATCGAGAAGAACGGCACTTCCGCTTCACCGGCAATGGCGCGGGCCAGCAGCGTCTTACCGGTGCCCGGAGGGCCCACCAGCAGCACACCTTTCGGAATCTTGCCGCCGAGACGAGTAAACTTCGATGGGTCACGCAGAAAATCAATGATCTCTGTAACTTCCTGCTTGGCCTCTTCGCAGCCGGCCACATCCTCAAACGTCACACGGTTGGTATTTTCAGTCAGCATCTTCGCCTTGCTCTTGCCGAAAGAGAGCGCACCGCCTTTACCGCCACCCTGCATCTGGCGCATCATATACATCCAAAATGCAATCAACAGCAGAAACGGGAGCCAGGAAAGCAGTAAGGATACGATATATGGCATCTCCTTGCGCTTCTCAACCCGAAACTCCACACCCTTGTCTAACAGGCGCTGAGAGAGGTTAGGATCATTGGGAATCACCACCTTGAACTGGCGCTTATCACCCTGCAAGGAACGGTACTCACCGGAAATCTCGTCGTCCGTAATGGTGGCCGATTCGATCATCCCCTGATCCACTTTTTCAATAAATGCGGTATAACTCAGGGTATCGCCCCGGCCAGCCGATGTGTTGAGCATGCTGAACAGACTCATCATGGCAACAATAACAACCAACCACAAAATCAGATTCTTTCCCATATGCAATACCCTTCCTGTTTAACTACCGCTTAGCCAGCTTCCAGCCAGCTCCTGCTTAGACTCTACAGTGTTTATGAAAATATAATTAAACACCGATATGAATCCGGCCAACTCTAACGAACCTTCGCCGCTGCCAGTTCAAGATGCAAGCCCTGCCTGTCTCGCCACAGGCGAGTACGCGTCAGATCAACACCGCCGCTCGCACCATCGCACAACCACTTTTCAGCCAATCGGATGTGTCGGCGACCAAGCACCGTCCCTTTCCCCAAAAGCCGTGACGCCATCTCCTGCAACATCATAGCGCGAAGCGGCGGTGATTGACTTTTCCAGCCAAACCAGTCGGTCGAGATGGAAGTGCCCGACTGCGAATATTCAACATCCCGGAGCTGCTCCATCAGAATCTCCGACAGATGCACTGCCTGCCTCTGCCAGCGCATCAATAAATCCACGGGCTCAAAACCGACCCGGCGCATCGCCGGAAAAAACCGGTGCCGAATACGATTTCGCCTCAGGCTTAAATCGGAATTGGACGGATCTTCAAACCAGGCAACCCCGACTGCCGTTAAGGCATCGATAATATCAGCAGGGGGAATATGCAGCAGCGGGCGCAACAACTGGAGCTCACCGATCTGATGCCGCCGACGCATCCCCCGGCAGCCCATTACTCCAGCACCTTGCAACAGGCGTAAACATACGGTTTCGGCCTGATCGTCAAGATGATGCCCAAGGCAAAGCACGCGCAGATCGCGCTCCTCGCTCCACTTAGAGAACAGCGCATAGCGCTCCTGTCTGGCTCGTCCCTCCCGGTTGGAAAAAGCAGGGGCTTTCAGTCGAGCTGAAACAAAAGGGATTTTCCACTCTGATGCCTTGACTCTGAGTGCATTTGCATGCTCATCCGAAGCCTTATGCCAGCCATGGTCGACATGCCATGCCTCCACATCAGATCCGGCTCCTTTGAGCGCCAACAATAAGGCCGTGGAATCCGCCCCTCCTGACCATGCAACGGCGACACGGGTGGGGATCTCAATTTCCTGCAGCCAGTCTTTTGATTCAGTCAATAACGGGACCGAAGAAACGGTCATGTCGATATCCGCCTGCTCACCGACCCCAAGCCGGCAAACAGTGCTGCACGATTGCCGCCGTTGTATCGGAATCCTTCTCCAGCAGTTCGTACATATCCACATCGACACCCGCCAGACATGGCTGACCGACATAAAGCAGCATATATGGCGGCTCTGACTCCTCCCCCTTTTGCTGCACAGTGATCAAATCGAAGCGTCCGGCTGTAATGCGAAATTGCGGTAGCAGCGGCTGCACATCCGCGCGTCGATGACGATACTCGCGAATCTTGGCCCTCTTGCCGAGTTCTCCGGTCAGATCTGCAACTGCAGAGGCCGTCAGGGCAAAACCGTTATTACAAAGCACATGCACGATCTGGCCACCACCTGCATCCAGTGATTCAACCCGCACGCTGCCCAGCGGTTTCTTCTTGGCCTGTTGATCGCCAAACGCAATCAGGCGACCGACACCGCAGTCACGTGACACGCCAGAAGCAGCCTGCACCAGCGCCATTCCGAAAGTCAGTTTCTGCTTACCCAGCCGAGCATGATCAATTTCGACAAAGCTCCAGTCGCCCACCATGGCCATACACATAGAGACAGCCGGCATCTCACCTTTGTCCTGCCCCTCTGCAGCGCTTCGATACCAGTCGCGCAACATCTTGCGCAGATGAACGCCCACCTTAAAAAGCGACAACGAATCACCACGAAGCAGGCAGCCCGAAGCGGAACACTCATCAGGGTACACCCCGTCCCGCCCGTAAACAGCCTCAATTACACTGGGAAGAAAGGTTTTCTGCAAAAAGCTTTTCGCATTGTCAGAAGACAATGCGCTCATGCCAGCCAGATAATCGGACCAGTCAACCTTCAGACAAGCCTGCCGGGCCGCGAGCGAAGTGCCTGAGTGTAATGATTTGGTGGTGTCGGTCTGTAAGTAGACGATCTTGCCCTCTTCATACGCTTTGAGAAAAAGCTTGTCAGCCTCAGGGCCTTTGCGCCCTTTCGAAGCGATTGCCTCATGCCGGTTTCCCCACGACTTTTCGGATTCGCGGCGCGCACACTCAACCTTGATATCCTCGTCAAAAACACGGTAAGCCATCAAAGTTCGGTCATCCCGCTGCCATGGCGAACCGGCCTTCTCCGCCGTTCTGCCGCCCTGAATCTGTGCCAGGCACCAGGCGGCAAAAGGCATATCACGATTGGACTCCAGCGCCTGCACGATCGCAGGCCCGATCGAATCCGGGCGGGAAATAAAGCGATCCATGCTCTTTGAATCGAGTGTCAGCTCCATCACGGCTGCGACACCGCTTTTTTCTGCCAGTTCCTGCAGGCACAGGCGCACCCAGGTACGCTTGAGCAAATGATCGCCCATGCGATCCTTGCCGAGCAGCGCCATCATGCCCGCCTCATTTTTGGGGCCCAGCTTGGCACGCATTTCATGCATGCGCGGCACAATATCCGGCTCCAGTCCATACGAAAGAATCACTTTACGATCATCAAACAGCAGGGCGTCGTTCGGCTGCTGATACAAAAAGGCGATCGGCGTAGCAGGAATAATCATCGACTCGTAGGTCGAGATGCGGGTCACCTCCACCACACCTTCCAGCTGGTTTTTAAGGAAATTCTGTAGCGCCCAATGGTATAGGCCGCCAACAACACGCAACATGACATGATCCGTATATTCAGGATAGTCTGACGGCAACTTTGAAATCGCCATGCGCAAAAGCTTCAGCATCAACACATTGACCGCCACAACCCACGGCGCCGAATCGGCCTGATCCTGCTTCCATGACTGCTTCCAGAGATTCTGCCACAGGGTAAGCAGGGCAACGCCGCCATGCTGATCTGCGCACCAGTGATGCAGCAAGGTCTGCGGAAGATGAGGATATAGCTCCCTCATATGCCGAATCATCAGCCGCGACACCGCATCACTTTGCGGCAACTGGTGCGCAGAAACCTTTTCGCCCTTGATCATGTAGCGCTCGGTATAGTCGTATAAGCGATGGACAGCAGAGCCAAGAATCGCCTCAATCTTGCTTTCGACCGCATATGGAATAAATTCGTTTGCATCCTCGCCGATCATGCGGATCGGCATGCGGCGCACATTGACCTTACTCAGTTTTGCGGGATCGTCGCCCCGGCTCAATACAGGGCGGTACCAGCTCCAGCGTTGGCGAAAATATTCGGAGGTCAGCATGCGCGTCGCCCCGCGCCCATGTTCCGCAGAGATTGCTTCGTGTGACTACGCTTCATAGTATGGCGTCCCTTTGGCTGCTTTGAAGACGCAAGGTGCCGAAACAGGATACTCTGGTTTGGGATCAACAGGATAAACCGCATGCTTCGCCTCGCAACAAGAAATAAGTGGATAGAAACAGGCGCCCGAAAGGCGATCACTAAACTATCCGCCGAGGTCATTTCGCCTCAATGTGGGCCAAGCATACAGGCGAACCCCGCCCCCCCGCAACGCCCGATCCGAATTGTTCTGCCCGCACTTCTTCTATTTGCCCTCAGCGCCCTCCTGACAGTTTCTCCTCACGCATCGGTGGCGGATGAGTCAGCAGCTGGCAAGAACCGCCCTATTATCTCCGTCACCCTGCCACCTCTTGCCGGATTGATCCGAATGCTAAATGTGGATGCAGAGATTATTACCCTGCTTCCGGCCAATGCCGATCCCCACCACTTTCAACTCACCCCAAGGCAGGTTGAAATGGTACGTGCGTCCCCACTATTGATCCGCGCATCCCATGACGATGCCAATTGGCCTTCGCTTCCCGCCAGAGCAACGGTTGACCTCTGGCCGGATACAAGTCATGCATGGCTAAGCCCGCAAGCGGTCTTGTCAATCCTGCCGACTCTGACAACGGAGCTTGCTGCACGCTTTCCGCAGCAGGCTGATACAATCAATCGATCCTTGCCTGCTGCACTTGCATCTGCCCGGCGCATTAGTCAGACGTGGCGCAAACGGCTCGCTCCTTTCCGCGAATATGGCATTATTATGCAGCACCCCTCATGGCGCGGGCTGTGTGAAGAGATGGGGGTTCCCATTCTGGCTGTGCTCGAATCTCCCCAGCACGGACACGAAAACAGCCCCCGCAAACTAGAGAAGGCACTCGACACCCTGCGCACTCATCCCAAAGCGCTACTACTGGGAGATACCCGCCACAGCAACCGAAGCCTGCAATGGCTGGCTGATCATGCTCCGGACAAAAAACATCTTCTGCTTCTAGATGGGCTGGGCAATCACAACCAGCGCTGGGATGAGTTCATGCAAGCCAATCTTGACCGGGTTTCTTCGAAATGACGTCACCGCCCGTTTTAAAACTTTCGCAATTGAGAGTCGGCAGCAGCCAGGCTCCAATCCTTGATGTCATAGACCTCGAGCTCAATGCCGGACATTTTCTCGGCATTGTAGGACCTAACGGAGCTGGCAAGAGTACACTTCTGCATGCCATTACCGGCAACCAGCCAGTCGACGCCGGCCATATTGAGCTCTTCGGCACCAAGCTGCGACAAACCAATCGCCGCCGCCTGCTGCGAAACGTCGGTTTTTTGACCCAGCTGCACGATCACGAACCCCGGCTTCCGCTCAGGGTGTTCGACATCGTGGCCATGGGAATGAATGAGTATACATTGCCGCTCTGGTTTTCGCGGATTCGCAAAGAGAGGGTGCTCGAAGCTCTGTCTCAGGTTGAAATGCAGGCGTATGCCCTGCGCGATTTCCGTGAGCTATCCGGCGGACAGCGGCAACGTGTCCGGCTTGCGCGTGCACTGGTTCGCCACCCTAAACTGCTCCTGCTCGATGAGCCCTCTGCTGCTCTGGATACCCACGGACAGAACCAGCTATACCAGCTGCTCCGAAAGCTGTGCGATGAAGAGGCGATGACCATCGTCATGGTCGAGCACGATATTGCCGCCATCAGCGCCTATGTCGATTCTGTGGCTTGCCTGAACAAAAAAATCCACTATCACGCCAAACACGGAGAAAACATCCCGGAACATGTCTGGCTGGCCATGTATGGCGAACATATGCACATCGTTGCACATGATTCGCATTGCATTGGCTGCTCACCGGCCGGTAGCGTCCAGGAAGAAAAACCATGAACACCATTTTCACCGGCTTCTTCGGCAGCACCGTCATGATGGATGCGCTACTGCCTTCGCTACTGATTGCGGCTGTCACGGCAAGTATGTCCGTCATGGTGATGGCGCACCGCCTCTCTTTCCTTGCCGTGGGCGTATCGCATGCAACGCTGGCAGGGCTCGGACTCTCGGTATTTCTATCGCTTCCCCTGCTGCCAACCGCCACCATCACTGCAGTCGTCGTAGCACTATTACTGACTCCTGCCCACGGTAAGCAAGGCATTAGTGAAGATGCCGGAACCGGTATTTTGTTTGCAGGAGCGATGGCAACTGGCGTCATCCTGCTCTCCACGGCCAGTAAAAGCGAAGTCGACCTGTTCGGCCTGCTGTTCGGAAATATCCTGACCATCTCGGGCAGTGAGCTTGATTGGCTACTGCTTGTCGGCGCACTGATTGCAGGCTGCATGCTGTTTGCCGCCCGCACCTGGTGGCTGATCGCCTTTGACCCAGATATGGCGGCCTCCAGCGGCCTGCCGGTTTCCATGTATCGCATGCTGCTCTACGGCATGGTCGGCCTTACAGTCGTCATGTGTGTCAAACTTGCAGGAATTGTACTAACTACAGGGCTGCTGGTGCTTCCGGCTGCCTGCGCATGGTTCTGGGCGCATGGCCTGGCCAGTTTATGGCTATATAGTCTGATCTTCTCGATTGCCGGGACATTTCTCGGCCTGATCACTTCTTATGCCTTCGACTCACCATCAGGCGCGACTGTCGTACTTACACTCTGTATCATGTTCATTATCTCCTGGGGGGCCGCATGGCTGAAAAAGAACGTCCTAAAGCACGCTTAGCAAACACATACATCCGCTTCTTCGCTTTGCTTTATGATTTGATCATTCTGTTCTGTATTGAGTTCGTTATTTTCATCCCGGTCACTGCGATCGAAAACTATGCCGGTTCGGTTCCGGCCGAAATCAAATCAATCCTGGTGGTCACCATTGCCTATGCCTACTTCGTTGGCTTCTGGACCAAGGGCGGTACCACCACCGGCATGCGCCCATGGAAATTGCGTGTCGCTATGGTAGCCAGCGGAGATGCGATCACTTTAGCCGCAGCAAGCATTCGTTTTTTTGTCATGATCATTACATGGCTCGCCTTTTCCCTGATGATGATCTATCTGGATGCGCTCAATAAACAGGACCACGAAGTCTATAATATGCTGGTCTCGGCACTGCCATCGTCCGCTCTGAGCATCGTATTCCTGCTGGTCGCCATCATCCCTGCGGCCAGCCTGCTGGGCATGATATTCAGCAAGAACAGGCAATGCCTGCATGATCTTGCAGCCGGAACCGCAGTCTACCGGCTGCAGGACTAACCTACCTCCTCTATCTTCCCCGCCCTAAAGGCGGAGCGCTAGGATTTTCACAGGTGATCAGATAGCATAAGCCCCTGGCAAACGGGCATGTTACGGGAGGGGGAAAGCATCATGCGCAGTGCATTGCTTGCAATTATCACACTCATTTCTCTTTATGGCACAGCATCAGCTGTCGAGATGTCGGGCAACAAGCGTTTGGGGCTGCTGCTTGGCGAATCGATTCAGGACATCAACTTTCAGGACTTCGATAAAGCTGAAACAAAACTGAAAACAGTGCTCGAAGCCGAACCCAATAATCGTTATGCCAAATTCTATATGGGCAGCCTGCTGTATCAAACTAGCCGCCCGGCAAAAGCCATCCCGTATCTGGAAGATGTGCTCAGCTCCGACCTTCGCTTCGAAGGTGACTCCGCACTGCTTGCCGCCTGCTACCTTGCTGCCGACATGCCTGAAAAAGCACTACCGATTTATGAGGCATTGCTGGCCGAGGATCCATCCAACGAAGCGAATGCATTCCAATATGCGACCGCCCTGGAGAAAACCGGAGAGTCCGAACGTGCCAAAGCGTACTACCAATCCATCATCGAAGCGCAAGGGCAATATGCCGATGCGGCCCGCTTTCAGCTCGGCATCATAAAAATGCAACTAGGCGCCTATCGCAGCGCATCAGATCAGTTCCGCCAGATTGATCCCAAATCCGCCTATGGCCCTACTGCCAAATCATATCTTGATGCACTCGCTCCAACGCTCAAGCCCGTCAGCCTGTTCGTATCGTATGAATATTTTTACAACACCAATCCAGGTTCAGCGACATCGACTTTCGCAAAAGGTGCCGTAATTCAGACTCCACCCAAGGCAAGCCGCGGCCAAACTGTCAGTGCATCTCTCTTCACTGGCGCATGGGAAATCAGTGATCGTATTCAGTCTCGGTTCTCATATACCTATTACGGAACCTTTCATACTGATTCAAGTGCAAAGAGTAACGACTTCGTCGGCCATTTCGTCACCCCGTCAGCCTCCTTAGCCATCACGCCGGAATGGAAGCTGGAAGGAAAAATCGAATACCAGTTGTTTGATCTGGGCAAGCATCGTCTGAGCATGAACTACGGCGGCACCCTCTCTCTTAACTATGCGCGAACGGATGGCCGGCGCTCAGCCTATGCCAGCCTCAATTACATGCGCAAACGCTATACAAATAATTTTGGCGATCCCGGCATACAGGTGGATATGACCTATCTGGATGCCAATTCGCCGACCCTTGGGCTTGGGGGGAGCATAACCTATTCGAGCCTGAATGCTGTGCTTGGTGCCGACTACAAGCTTTTGTTCGAGCGCACACTGGAAAATACCAACCCTCTGCTCAACGAGAAGTCCCGCGACAGTGCTTACAGGGAGCACTCTATCACGCTGAACCATCACCTCCCTTTTGGCGGTTTCGTCAGCATGCTGGACAAACTGAGTATGGATATCTCGCTTGGCTATTCATACAGGGGCTATCGTTATCAGCAGTCGGGCACATCGCTGCCAAGTATAAAACCCGGCAATTTCCTTACTGCCGTCACCAGAAAAGCTAGTGGGAAGTTCCAGTATCTGCTGTGGCCGAAATATAGCCTCAACCTTGCCGCGGGCGCCGACTGGGCTCGGGCCAAATCCTCATCCACGGAACTCAGCTACCAGCAGGCCCGCTATTTCGGGCAACTATCAGCAAGCTTCTGACCGGCAAGCTCTGGCAAACTCGAGACATTTACATGGCGGTATGGCTGTATGGCTGTATGGCTGTGGACAGGAAGGAGCTATTCGCTCCAATTGAACTGAGTAACATCTTAATACATGGCAGAGTAGCAGTTATGATCCAACCACAACCCTGGTCCCCATACCAAACAACTCGCTTCGAATCAGACTGACAATCGATAGCAATCCATCACTATCAATAAGCGTTGTCAGATCAAACGAAAACGAGGCGGACATATTGCCGCCTCGCTTCTCCCTTCATAACCAGATCAGACCTTTCGTCGCCTTGCCCCGCATATTGCAAGCAGCATCAGCGCCATACTCAGTATCGGAAGCGCGCCGGATGGGCCGGAAGGAGTACCGGTCACGCACTTGGATGCTCCAACTGTGCCGCCGGTTCCTGAAGTCACCGTAACCAGCGCTGAATTATAGCTCTGGTTCCCAGCAGCATCGGTTGCGTAAAAATTGACTCGAGTCACTCCGATCGGAAATACGGCAGGTGCATCGTTCACAATCGTCAGACTTGCTGTCACATTATCAGTTGCGCTCGCCCCACTCAGAAATGCGCTAACGAGCGGGTTGCTGGCATCCGTACCTAGCGCACTGGTAGCCTGCACGGAGATGTCCGCAGGTACGGTGATCTGAGGAGCCGAGATATCGAGCACGTAGACCGTACCTTGTATGGTTGCCACATTTCCGTAGGTATCCTGCGCCGAGAATGTCACTATCGTATAAGGATCGTAATTCCCGTATACATCCAACGCTGCAATAGGGAACAAATTGCCGGTCGCAGCGATCTGCGCTGCCGCATTATGGCTTAATACCGGAGCAGCATTCCCGACCGAAGCATCATACTCGTCATACAATACGATCGGTGGATTAGAGCCAGTCGACCTCAGCCACTCCTGCACATACGGATCAGTAATGGGAACACCGTATGGGTCTGTCGCATTCAACGTTAGTGTTGGTGCGGTGTGATAAAGCACCGGCGCCTGCGCGTCCCATATATTCACATTGGCGGTAGCCGTACCCGTATTACCATCGACATCAGTGGCGCTGAAAGTAACCGTTGTCGTGCCAATCGGATAAGTCGACTGTACGCCGGTTGCCGTTGCGGGAAGCGCTCCATCCACATTATCGGTCGCCGTCGCTCCGCTAAGGAACGCGGCTACATATGGATCCGAGTTCGGCGTTCCGGATACGCTGGTTGATGCCGCATAGATATCTACCGGAGCTGTTACCACAGGGGCCGTCAAATCGACCGTTGTAATCGTCTGGGTAGTTTGAGTTGGTCCATTAGCGGCCCGGTCCGATACGCTGAAAGTAACTGTAATCGGCAAATGATTGGATGGAGTAATCGTTGGCACAGTCGACTGGACATTGAAAATGACATAGTCACGATCATCTATCGCATAAAATTGTTTCAACCAGGCTTGAATTCTCGGATCCGAAGCGGTAATTGGTGTGTTATCAACCGCTTCGATCGTCAAGTTACCAGGCCCAACTATTTGCGATGGCGCTACAGAATCGGTCAACTTTGCCGCAATCGTTGCGCCACTACCAACTGTAATAGCATGCCCTGTTGTCGTTTCAGCCACCCCATAAAGGGTAGCACTCGTCGGCAGATGGACCTGCGACCAACCGCAACACGTATAACTATCATACACCATCCCTTCTGTACCCACTGCAATAAGCTTTGTTTGCCCTCCAACGCCATAAAAAGCGGAACTAGGGCGCTGTGCGCCGAGGTTAGCGGTAATATCGATCCACGTCGTTCCATTTGAACTATAAGCCATAAGCCCCTTTGAGCCATCGGTTCCAACAATAATAAATACATTATATGGGGCTGGATACCAGTGAGCCCCATACCAAGTCGCAGTGGATACCGGCGAGGCAACCGCATTCCATGTTACCCCCTGAGTCGCCCCCGCCGGACTGTGTTCGATGATATTACCCGAACCAACCGCCACAAATCCAAGGGTATCACTTCCTGCAACAGCATATTTTGTATAACCTGAATAGGGATCTGCCTGCGAAGTCCACGTAACACCATCAGGGCTTGTATAGATTACGCCTGAACCAACTGCTGCAATGGTCTCGCCTCCAGCATTCGAATAGATATCAGCCACACCAAAAAAAGCAGCCGTTGTCCCGGAGGTGCGATTCGTCCAACTTACACCACCATTTGCACTCGTGTTGATCAATCCGGAGTATCCCACGGCAACAAACATGTTCAGATTAGGGACCCAATCTACACTGCGAAAGAATTCACCAGGATCTGTCCCTTTCTGAGTCCAACTCACGCCATTATCCGTGCTCAAATCAAGTGTCCCCTGGCTACCTACCGCAACAGAATTGGTGCCATTGTATGCGACATCATAGTAGTAAGGCGCCGAAGGCTCGGCATAATCCCATGGGAACCACAGCAATCCATTGTAGCTGACCAGCACAGCTCCGCCATCGCCAACTGCGAGCATTTCTGTGCCATCCCAGACCACATCCCTTAAATTGTCAGCGACCCCCAGACCATAGGTCCAGTTCACCCCGCCATCCGTGCTCGATACCGCAACGCCACTGCCGACTGCAGTAAGCATTCCACCGCCGGAGACAACTGAATTCAGAACAACTGGTGACGCTAACGAATAATTATCGGTCCACGTACCCAATCCATCGGTATCGGCTATAATGGTGCCATTCGCACCTACGGCAATAAACCGGCTGCCATCCCATGTTACACCATACAGTGTTTGCGCTACCGGAGACGTCTGTGCTGTCCAGGTCGCTCCACTATCCGTACTCGTATAGATGTCAGCAACCCCCGAAGCACCGCCAACGGCTACGAGTGTTGTGCCCGCAGCATTGCTTGCCACTCCATAAAAACCTCGTGGCGTTGAATAAGTCGGACCCGTCACCGGGGTAGTCCATGCCGTGCCATCCACACTGGTTGCAATCACGGGATTTGCCGTATATGTGATTGAAAAGAAAGGGAAAAACGTCCACGTGTATCTTAACGTGTATCCAACAGACACATATGTCGTACCCGTCCAGATCACATCCCTGATGTAATGAGGATCGGAATTCAGCGCAATCGAGCCACCAGTAGACGCCCATGCATATCCATTTGTGCTTGTTAGGGCATATGCATAATTATCCTGATAATTACCGCTGGTCATCGCCAGAAAATTGCTATTTCCATAAGTATTGGCGTAAATATAGGCAGTGCCGTAAGGATCATTTGCAGCCATAATACCGTTTGAGGCCGGCCGGATACTCAAAGTAGTGCCCGTCGCCCCTACTGCCGAACAGTCGTAAGTAGCACAGTCCACCGAATATAGTGTACTCCCTTGCGGGATAGGTTGGATGGGGTACCACAGTGCCGCATTGGCTGAAACAGGCGTCAAAAGACTAACGCCTAGTAAAATAACCAGACAAAAAAACAGCACCCACGGAAAAAGCGGGCCTCCCCTCAATTCACTCATCTCCCTCTCCTCAATAACTTGTCATTTAATCACTGTACGAAATCAATCTTTAGAATCCTCGCTCAGACTAGCGCAGCACCGGAGTTGAAATCTTTGGCGCAACCGGCGCAATAGGCACCACAGGCGCTTTCACGATCGGCGCCACCCTCACCGGCGCAGGAGCAGCAGTAATCGGAACAACCGGTTTCGCCGGCAAGGCTGCCACTGGCGTCGGTGTCGACAACCGTGTCGTTGGCGCAATTTTGGTCGGCACTGGTGTCGGCGCTGGTACTGGCGCGATTTTGGTCGGCACCGGTGTCGGCGTTGGTACTGGCGCGACTTTCGTTGGCGCCGGCAGTCGCGTCATTGGCACGACTTTCGTTGGCGCTGGCGCCGGTGTTGGCACGACTTTAGTCGGTGCTGGCGATCGCATTGGCTCGATTTTAGTCGGCGCTGGCGTCGGTGTCGGCGTAACTTTCGTTGGCGCTGGCAATCGATTCATGGGTTCGATTTTGGTTGGCGCTGGCGTCGGAGCAACTTTCGCTGGCGTCGGTCGTGTCATCGGCTCGATTTTAGTCGGTGCAGGCTTGAGCTGCGCAGGCTCCCGGAGAGGTTCCATCTTGGATGGCTCCGGCTTAACAGGAGTTGGCTTCCGCAGTGTCGGCTTGGCAGACCCTTTCTCATCGGGCTTTTTCAAATCGCTCTGTTCAATCGGCTCAACCTTACGAAGCTTCGGATTCTCACCCTTTAAATCACTCCGTTCAATCGGACCAACTTTGCGAGGCATGGGCTTCTCGCTCTTCATATCTTTACGATCTGCCGGGCCAACCTTGCGTCCACGCTCACCTGGCTCGACGCCTTCGCGTGGCTTGCCCGGTGTTTTCCGGTCAAGCTTGCCGTCTGCCAAAGGCTGGATTTCCAATTTGCGAATATCGGACTTGAGTATCTTGCGCGCCTGAATCACACCATTCAGTTTGAAATCGGCAAGCTGGCCCGGCTTGATCAATTGTCGCCGGCCCTTATAGCTCTTGCCCATCACCGAACCTTCAAACAGCATGAGTTGTGTGGGTTTTGGCGGAAGTTTGATGTTCGGTCGATACTGCAGCACCTGCTTTACAGGGAGCTTGTCGGGACGGGGAACCACCACGGAGAACTCGGTACCACGCACACCAATCACAGCCGTTGTGGTGTTCACCGAGAATGTAGAGCTCTTCGAACGAAGCTTACTCACCAGAAACCGGGTTTTACCCCAAAGCATATCGAACAGTCCGCTAACCAGATTGCCGTTTTCGACCTTATAATCTTTGATCTCGATTCGGCTACGGCTCCCGACAAATACCCGACTGCCATCTTCCATATCCAGCCTGACACGCCCGGCTTCACCTGTAACAATCACTTCGCCTGGAGAAACTGTATCGCCGACAGCCAGCGTCCGGTTTTTCCCTTCGCTCACAGCCCACGATTCACCCGCCTGGTAGGTGACACGGCCCGCAACCGTATCTGCAATAGCCTCATCGGCAATTAAAAATAGCCCTAGTAATAGAAAAACTGGGAAAAAAATCTGCTTCCGCATGGCACTACCCCCTGTGTAGTTGCGCCCCCCACGCTGATGTTACTAATAGTCCAAAAACCTACTCTGTTAGACACATCGACGCAATCCACCCGGTTATTTGCTCTTATGTCCAAAATATCCTGCCAGGGAGACCATTAAAATGGCCCCGCCCATATAGAGTATGTTTCGCGGATCATCGAATGTGACATGCAGGACATTTTTGAAGAAAGCGACGATCAGGATCATCAATATAACTTTACCTAGACGATCTTTCAGGTCGTCCAGGCTGGTGATCTGAAGAATCTTGCCTGCCGTTTCGTCCTCTCGCGCAAAATGAATTTTGTCGATATGGAGCTCATAAACACCCAGGGCGAAAATAAGCAACACCATTGCCAACAGAAAATAATCAACCGCCATGATGACATGACTGACAACGGTCGTATGAAAATCAGGGTCATCGTGCCCCATGAAGTAGACTAGAAAAAAATCCTTGGTGAGCACGGCCATATCCAGCGCCGACATAATGAACAGCATCGCCATCCCGACAATGGATGACCAGACGGCAAGCAGCGTCAGATACCTTGTATTCCACAGAACTTTTTCAAAAAACAGTTTCATATGACACCACCAAAAAAGTTGGACGCTCCAAAAAGCCGGGGAAATTTATCGCAATAGCCAAAACAGCACAATTCTATTCAAAAGGCCAGACCCCGGCCCCTTCGCGCAACAGAATCGGAGCCTCATGACACAGGTCGACCACGGTTGTAGGCAAAATCCCGCCCCACCCGGCATCAAGCACTACCGCGCTCAAACCCTTCACTTGCCCGATAAAAAGATCGGGGTCGCTTGCCGGATACTCTTCACCCGGAAGCTGCATGGTCGTCGCCAGCAACGGCTGCCCCAGCTCTTCAAGCAGACGATGGCATATCAGATTATCCGATATCCTGATGCCGACATCCTTACGCTTGCCAAACACCCGGCGCGGAAGCAACGAATTCGCAGGGAGAATGAAAGTATACGGGCCTGGTAAGCAGCGCCTGACAATTCGGTGCGCCTGATTATCCATGCGCACATAACCGGAAGCCTGCGAAATATCGGCGCACATCAAGGACCACAAATGCGATTCATCGAGACGACGCAATCGCTGAATACTCTCCTGTGCCGCTTTCGCCTCCGGCAGGCACATCAGCACATAGGTTGTCTCCGTCGGCACCACGGCAAAATAGCCAGCCTTCAGAAATTCGACCGCCCGCTGGATTTGCCGGGCCTGAGGACGGTCCGGATGCAAACGAAGCCTCTCAAACATGGCTAGAGTTTCTTTAGAATGCCCTCAAGCGCCTTTTTGACAGGTGCCTGTGGCAAGGAGGGTGAACTCTCTCCTGCATCCCCGGCAGGCTTCTTCTTGAGCACTCCTTCTATACCGCCCAGATTCTCCAGCAAACTCTTCGCATCCATTTCCAGTTTTACCTTCGGGCTACTGAACGGACCAGAGATATGTAGCGGCACGATCAGTCCCTTGCGTAGCGGCTGATTATCCCCCTGCCCGATCAGGGTACCCACCACCTTAGGCTTCACATGGTAATCCATTTGTTGCCTCACCAAATCAACCACGCCCCTGCCGGTCAGGCGAAAAAGCGGTGAGGCCATCAACAGATCATTGTTGGTTGCAACACCGTTTTTCATCACGAAAGAGCCGGACATTTGTGAAAAGTCAGTCTCTTTTGGCCCTTGACGGGCACCGAGATTGCGTAAATTACGGAGCGTCCCGGCAATATCGATACCGCGCAGCTTGCCGTCTCGCAACGAGAAGCTCCCTTTACCAGAGAGACTCTCGACCGATTTTTTCGAAGAGAGCCCGGTCGCCGACATATCCGTCTCCAGTTGTGCTACACCTTCAAGCATATCGATTCCGGCCAGCGCCTTGAGCACCGGCCCAACCTGCACACCCGTCACATTCACTGATTCCGTCCATTTTGCCGGATAATAGTTGGCCAGCAGGGAGGCCTTTTCGGTCACCTGCCCCCCGGCCAGTCCGAACCGGAAGGGTGATATATTGAACCGGCCGTTTTTACCATTCACAACTGCTTGCAAGTGCTTGAGTTCCAAACCACGCAGGTGCAACTTGTCGACCTGAACTTCGGAAGCAAGCTTCCAGCTTTTCAGGAAACGCAAGTCAGGCTCAGGTTGCTCCGCAACCACTCCCAACTCCTGTTGCACAACAGGCAGCTCTTCTGCCTTCTGCTCTTCTGCTTGCGGCAACCACGGATCGGCATGCAGATCATTGGCGGCCACCCGCACACGAATATCGGGGCCCGCAAACTGAATCAATCCGGATGTCTGTACCAGCTCCCCATTCAGCATTAATTGCAGATCTCTGATATCGACCTGTTTCATATTGCCAACCACATGACCGGCCAGTCTGACCGAGGTCCATGGCTGCGGATGTGCGGCATACATCGGGCCAAGTTCCGGCACAAGCGAGGTCAGCTCCTGGCGTGTGATATCCCGGCTTTTCATGTTGGCCTCGTATGAGAGTGCCGTGCTCAGCCCCTGAATTTTACCATTTACCTGCAGCATCTCGGTGTTATTCCATTTCAACGACATATTATTCACGTTGACCCGGTCTGCCGTTGGCATATCCGTCTTCCACTCCAGCTCGAGCATCTGCTTTCCGCCCAACAGTACCGATCCAGCCGCAGCACGCACACCGTCCGGGCGCTGTTCGGCCTGCATATCCATGGCCAGCTTGGCATTTTCGCCGATAAACTCCGGCATGGGTCCGGTGTAGGGAGCAAAGGTCGAAAGCTTCAATGACGACAGCTGCATATGCAGCTGTGCAGGCAACCTCTGCGGATCAATATTGGCGATATCGTTCAAAGGGCCAACCTGCCCGCTTAGCTCAACAGGGGCACCGGCAATTTGCGCCGAAAAAGCGAGTTGTACGGGTCGGTCAAGTTGCACATCCCTAACTTCCAGAGAGATATTCGACACCTCAATCGTCGCCTTTGCCATATCATCTTTCCAGACCAGGCGACCCTCTGAGAGCACGAGCTCTTCGGCAGTGAGCATCACCGGCGAAACATCCCGGCCCGCTTCATCCGTACCCACAACCGTACCGGCACCCTCTGCCTGCGAAGCATCTCCTCCCTTGGTAAGGTCGGAAAAATTCATCTCCCCCTTTGCATTACGCTCAATCAGAAACTCAGGGGCATCCAGCACAAAACGCTTGATCTCAATTTTTTCACTGAAAATCGATGCCAGTGCGACCTGCACATCCATACTGCGAAGCTTGAGCAGCGGTTCGGAACTGAACCCTTGCCGATTCGACAGCTCTACCGCTTCAAGACGCACGCCAAGCCATGGAAAAAACGAAGCCCGAATATTGCCAACCTGCAACTTATGTCCGGTCTGTTTTTCCACTGCCGCAATAATCTGAGGCTTATAATCATTCGCATCGAAGAAGAAGGGCAATATCAATAGTACTGCCAGCAATACTGCCAAAATGCCAAGACTGTATTTGATGCTTCTAGTCACCATATCGCGCTACTCCCGTGCCAACTATCCATCGCCATATCTGCCACGTCATAGCGTGGCCGAGCCTTCTGCTTTTCGCAAGGGTGGGAAATATGCCAGCAACTGGGTAAAAGTATCCACCACATGCTCTGCACCCGCAGCCCGCAACGACTGCGCCGATTCCGCGCCAAACGAAACGCCGATTCCGCGCACCTGGCTTGCCGAGGCCATCTGCATATCGAAACAGGCATCACCCACAACCACTGTATTTTCCGCTCCCACACCCATCTCCTGCATACTCTCAAGCACCATGGCCGGATGCGGCTTGGACGGGCAGCAATCGGCAGTGCGCAGCACCAGAAACATCGAATCCAGATCATGTTTCTCCAGCACCCGAAGCAGCCCCCGCTTCGACTTGCCGGTCACCACCCCGAGCCAGTACCCCCTGTCGACAAGCGCTTTCAGTGTCTGCGATACGCCGGGATAGAGCTGCTGCGCAGATTCGGAGGCGACATAGGTCTCGCGATATGCGCCGACCACCAGCTCGCGGGCAGCCGCATCGACTCCCGGCAACAGCCTGTCGAGCGCAGCCGCCATGGAGAGCCCGATAATACTGCGAACCTCGGTTTCACTGGGGCCCATATGACCCGCCATCACAATCGCCTGCTGCATAGAGCGCACAATATCGGCATGCGAATCGACCAGAGTACCATCGCAATCAAACAGAATTAATCCAGGCTCACTCATGGGTGTTGCAAGATACTTTTTGCGCCCGTATTTATTTTGCGCCCGTACCGGATTCTGCAGGCGCCTTCCACGAATCCGGAGAGCGCCGAACCTGCCAGACCAGCGTGCGATCCACGGCGACCACTTCCGGCTTCCCGCGCAAACGTACATAGGTGGAAAGAATATCTCTTCCCTGTTTGCCAACCATCATGTCTAGGACAGACTGCCCTGCATCATTAAAAAGCTGCACCCGATATCCCGCATCATCCACCTGGAGCATGGTATGGCGCTCGGATTTTTCCGTTACCAACCGGACAATTCGCATCCCGGCCAAATCATCCAGCAGATGACGCACCGCCTCTTCGTCAGCACCGGCCTCGCCCAGAAACCACTTACCCTCTTTCTGCTGCAATTCCACCACAGGCTGCGTTCCATGAACGATTTGCAAGTGTCGGACGCTACCGGCATCGATCATCGGCCATGTTGGCAGACTCTGGGGAGCCGAAACCGGTTGCGATGAGTGGGCGATCGCCCCGATCACAGCAGCAATAACGGCGAAAGCAACGGCGAAACGTGTGGCTGAACCCGCCCTGTAAGGCTTCACACAGCCTCACTACGGCGTCTGAGTAAACGCCAGCGCCAGACACCCGCTATCACCACAAACAGCGGCAATCCGAACATCCATAACCCCTTCCAGAACAGGCGGGGGCCGCTGGCAAGATTCATGATCGGACGATCCGTCACACCACGCGAACGCAACCCGATCAGTGCCTCGTCGCCGGCAAGCCAGTCCATCATATTGAGCATAAACAGTGCACCATTTTCGATGAACTCATTGTCCAGCAGCGCCACACTGCCCGCCACCACCAGCCGCCCCTTATCGCCCGACAGCGCCAGCACCAGATCCGACTGTCGCCGCGAAAGACCCGAAAAACGCTCTTTAATCGAAAGAAGCGGATTTACATCGAATGGGGGGCCATCCTGAACCGCTGCATCAAATGAGGAGGTCAGCAGCACTTCACGACGATCGCCAGCTTCGGCATCGCCCGCCCATGCAAGCGGTGCCACAAACGGAAGCGATACACCCTCCAGCCCGCGCGTCATCATGTGGGCATTATCGGGAGACTGCGCCCGTGGCAGAAACGGATAGTCAACCACACTGCGAAAGCGAAAAGCGCCATTCGACTGATTGACCACCACGCGGGAGCCGTGCGGATCCATCACCAGCCCCGGCTCAACAGCCACCCCTAAGTCCCTGAGCCAGTCGTTGGCATACGGATCGACCGGCACCACCTCAAAACCGCGTGCGAGATCGGGGCGTGCATTTCCGGCCAGTACCAGCATACCGTGGCCGGCAGCACGCCAACCGGCCAGTTTCTTGCGCATGGCATCAGAGGGTGGCGCGCTGAACCCGGCCACCACCAGTGTACGCACATCTTCCGGAATCCCCGTTTTGGAGAGCGGATCAACATCCACCACATCGTAGGTTTCGGACAAGAGCTGCGTAAAAGCCTGCAGTCCGGCCACCGATTTGGCGCCAAAACCGCTGACAACGCCAACCTTGACGAGCCCTTTGCCTGTGAGTTTGCGTATCTTTCCGGTCAGCATGTATTCGAACCCGGCCTCGCTCTGCACCACCGGAATCGTCTCTTTCGTATCGAGATATTCGATGACAACGGCCAGATATCCCTGCTTCACCTGAGCCTGATCATCCTCCACCACCTGTACCTGCACTTTCGGAATCTGCATCGCCGTCAGCGAGGCGGCGATATTCGGATTGGAAGCAGGATCGACCATTTCAAATCCAACCTTGCCGCCACCGGCGTCGTGATAAGCGTTGAGAATATCTTCCAGAAAACGCTGCATGCGCCCATATGGCTGCGGCAACCCTTCCGTCACATAGGCCCGAATCAGCACAGGCTCATCGAGCCCTTGCAGCACTGTGCGCGTGGAATCCGAAAGCGTGAAAATTTTATCCTCGGTCAGATCAAGTCGCCAGTGCGACAGATAGCTCAGGGTAAATGCCGCCATTGCCGCCACCAGTACCAGTAGCAGCGATAGCCGCGCCTGACGGCGAATCTGCATACGGCGATCAGCTCCGTTCTCCACGTTCACCGCCACTGCCTCCGCTCAATCTGGAAAATAGTCAGGGCAGCAAATATCACCACCACGCCGAGCATGAATACCACATCTTCGATACCCATAACCCCGCGCAACATCTCCTGATAATGAATCACCGGACTCAGCACGCCGAGCCAGTGCTGAACAGCACCGGAGAATTTCGGCGCCGCCTGCGCCAGCAGGAAGAAGCCGAGCAACATGGCAAATCCGATCACATAGGCCACAACAGCATTTTTGGTGAGTGAAGAGGCAAACAGACAGATCGAGCCAAACGCCGCTGCCAGCAACAATGCGGCAATATATGAGGCAAAGATCTGGCCGCCATCAAGATTACCCAACAGCGAAAGCGTTGCAGGATAGAACAGTGTAAGCAGAATCAGGGCGGCAAGCTGAGCAACCAGTGCCAGCAGCTTGCCTGCCACAATATCAAAACTGCGAACCGGCAACGTCGCCAATAGCTCGAAGGTACCGCTGCGCGACTCCTCGGCCAGCATGCGCATGCCAATCGCCGGGATAAAAAACATAAACAGCAGCGGCAAGGATGCGAACCAGCCCCGCATATCCGCCTGCCCTATCAGAAACAGGTTGTTGCCGAAAAAGAATCCCGAAGCGAGCAGGAAGGCGGTTGCCACCACATAGCCAAGCGGCGTATCAACCGCCACGCGCCACTCTTTCCATAAAATCGCCAGCATTAACTTCATGCGCCGCCTCCGGTAAGCTTGCGGAAAACATCTTCCAGCGTGGTCTTCTCCTGCCGCATCTCCAGAATCACATTCCCCGACTCCACGGCGGCAAAAAAGAGATGCTCAGCCAGCTCGGCCTTTGGATCGGCATGATGCAGCGTCATGCTGCCATCAGCTCCGGTATCGCATGTAACATCGGAGAGACGTGAGAAGAGCTTCTCGACAAAAGGCGCGGCCTCACCTTTCAGCTTCAGATGCACGACACTGCCGCCCTGCGCAAGCTCGGCCAGTTCGGCAGGCGACCCCAGCGCCTGCAAACGGCCGGCATCAATAATCATCATGCGATCGCACACCGCCTCCACTTCCGGCAGCACATGCGAAGAGAGCAGCACGGTCTTCTCCTTCGCAAGATCACGGATCAGGTGCCGAATCTCCACCACCTGGTTGGGATCAAGCCCGGTGGTCGGCTCGTCCAGAATCAGACATTCAGGTTCATGCAGCATACTGGCGGCAAGCCCTACCCGCTGACGGTACCCCTTGGAGAGCTCATCAATGCGCCGGTTCAGCACATTGCCAAGCCCGCAAAAACCTGCGATTTCAGCAATTCGATCCTTCAAGGTTGCCTCAGGAATTGCATGCATGCAGCCAATAAAGGAGAGGTGGGTGCGCACATCAAGCTCCTGATAGGAGGGTGCACTCTCGGGCAAATAGCCAACCTTGCGCCGAATCGCCACATCATCCGCGCCGAGTTGAATGCCTCCGATTGAGGCATCGCCTGATGAGGGCGGTAAAAAACAGGTCAGCATTTTCATGGTAGTTGATTTGCCGGCGCCATTCGGGCCCAGCAATCCCATCACTTCGCCTTTCCGGACATGGAAGCTTAACTCTTCGACCGCTACACGGTCGCCGTACTTCCGGCAAAGGTTCTCAGCGAGAATCATGCGCAGCATTGTAGAAGCTCCCCGAGCCGGGTCAACCGTCCCTGCGCAGCTATTTGACACAACTACCGGTCGGCGTACCATCGCCGTCTTTCAAACGCCCGGAGAGTCATATGCGTTTCAATCTCGCCGCCCGCTCACTTCATCTGCTGATGGTAATCACCGTACTGTTCCAGCTGTTCAGTTCACTCTGGATGCAGGTGCCGGAGCCGGGCAAGTTAAACCACTGGGAACAACATCTGTTCTACTGGCATGCACTATTCTTCGGCTGGCTGGCGCTGATGGTTGGATTCATCTACTTTTTCGTGGTCCGCACCGACCCGGAAACATGGGCACAGTTCTTCCCGTGGCTGGTCAAAGAACGCCGCGCAGCATTTTTCAACGCATTAAAGACGGAGATTCCCGATTTGTTCCGCGGCAAGCTTGCGCCAGCCGAACCCAAAAGCCCGCTAGCAGGTGCCGTACATGGGCTCGGCATGCTGTTGCTGATCGGGCTTGGGCTGACCGGGCTCTACGTCATGCAAGGAGTGCGTTCCGATGGAACCATGTCGTCCGACGTACTGATTTTTCTCGATCTGCACGCAGCTCTGGGTGTAATGATCTGGGCGTTTCTTGGCGCGCATATTTTCATGACTGTTTACCATCTACTACTCGGGCACCGCGAATTATTCGATATTTTTAAATTCGGCAGAACGAAGTAATCACTTTTCGCGCACAACCCTGAAGCCGACATACGGCAGGCGAAGCCTCGGGAAATAGAGACGCCGATCGGCGGAGCGCATCCCTTTCGGATAGAAGTACCACGCCCCTCCGCGCACACTGCGCTGCGCTTGCTGCTCTTCGTAATTGTTCGCCAATGCCCCCTGCAGCGAACGCCTCTCATTGGCCGCTGGTAAGACCGTGCTGCTATCCTCCAGCTCCGCGCCATCATACTCCTCGGAATAGAGCGAAGCTGTCCACTCCCAGACATTGCCGTGCATATCATATAATCCCCACGGATTCGGCTTCTTCTGTCCTACCGGGTGCGTCTGACTATCTGTATTGCTGGTGTTCCATGCATATTCGGAAAAATCCGCCGGATCATCGCCCCAGGAATAAGCCGTGGTGGTTCCGGCGCGCGCTGCATACTCCCACTCCGCTTCGGTTGGCAGCCGATAATGGTGCCCGGTTCTCTTGCTCATCCACTCCGTAAATGCCAGCGCATCAAACCACGGTACATAAATCACCGGGCGCTGTCCGCGCCCCCACTTCTCATCATCAGGCACAGCATGATGGGTCTCCTTACAAAACTGGTCATACTGATCGAAGGTCACCTCGTACCGCCCGATCCAGAAACCCTTCTCAATACGAACTTCGTGCTGGCGCTCATCAGAGTAGCGACTGACTTCGCTCTCAGGGCTCCCCATCACAAAACTCCCCGGAGCGATATAAACAAGCTGCATCCCCGCCTCGGTCATGGTATCGCCGGTTTTCGGCTCAACAGCCTGTGCAGTGGCGGCAGTGATCAGGATCAACACCAGCAGACCCAAGTAACGATAAAACATTTGGCACCCCCGCGCCCATAAAATGGACGCATACCCTAAAAGCGCCCGGCAACATTGGAAAGGGCTCATACCCACTATATTAAGTCGGGTATACCCCAAGAAACGTTTTCTATATGCCGCGATCTTATTACTTCACAGCTTTAATACTGAAAGCGACCTCATCACTTGCACCATGAATATTGCTGCAAAACAGGTGATAGTCACCTGCTGGAAGTGTCAGCACCATACGCTCACCCCTTTCCGGCTTCTGCATCTGACTGCCATTCAGGAAGCAGGAAGTTTCATTCATTCCCGACGAGGACTCGATATCGGGTACAATCACAACATTCTTTCTGCCGAATGAGGGGAGCATCATAAACTCCTCACCCTGCCTGGGGTTCAGAATGGTCAGGGCTCCCTGCTCTGTAATCAGTGTTTTACAGCCGGGATGAAATGGCGGCATCATCAGCTCGGCGCCATAGCGCTCTCCATACCAGCGCCGCACCGAAGAGGGTAGCCTCAACACGCTTGCATAGCGGGTCTTCATATTACCATCACACCCCTTGAGCACGCGCAGACCGCTCTTATTATCCAGCAACACCTGCTGGTGGAAGCGGCAGCTTCCGGCCGGACGCCTTCTTTTCAACGCCTTGACCGTACGCTTGAGCGGACAGTACGAGGAGGGGGCATCCCCCGAAAATGCGCACACCTCCACCTCTTCCAACTCGGAGGTTGAAGTTCCACGCATTTCGGCCACGCCTTTTTGCGATTGCAGCCCCTCCAGAATTTCGAACATCACCGGCGCCGCCGCCATAGCACCCGTCAAAAACTGGCTGGGTGCCTGATCCATATTACCCACCCATACCAGCACGGTATAGCGATTGTCGTAGCCAATACTCCAGGCATCCCTTCGCCCCTGACTGGTGCCGGTTTTCCAGCGTATATCGGGATTGAAGCGAGAGAAATCCTTGCGCCCGGGAAAATCCGGCCGATCGCGACTGGCGAGTGCCTGCTCCAGCAGGGCTACCGAACCCTCCGATAACCACGGCCTGCTCTGCGTGGTCTTTTCGCCATCCCCCTCCAGCATACGAATGGTCCCTGCCCGGCCATGCGCGGCAAGATTCACGTACAACTCCAGCATCTGCAGGGGTGTCAACTCCACGCCGCCGATAATCATCGACAAACCCAGCCCCAGATCTCGATCAAATTTCCAGCTTGTCCCCTGCTCCAGGTATTCGAGAAAATAATCCATGCCAACATCCTGCAGCAGTCTGACAAACGGGATATTCAGAGATTGCGACAGCGCATGCTCGGCAGTCGTCAGCCCAAGGTATTGGCCGGAAAAGTTGCCGGGCTCATAGGCTCCATACTGCGTCGGCACATCCAGCAACAGCGTCTGCGGCAGGATTTTCCCCTGCTCGATTGCCAGAGCATATAAAAATGGCTTGAGCGTAGAGCCCGGGGAGCGTGGTACCGTAAATGCAGCAAAGCCCTGTCCGTGCTGATGGTCTAGATAATCAAAATTACCCACTGCGGCTCTTAATTTTCGGCTGCTGTTCTCCACAACCAGTACGGTCATATTATATGCACCCAGCGCCTGATACTTCGGGCGAACACGGGATGCCACCCGCTCAACCATCCGCTGCACATCCACCGAAAGAGTGGAGTGGATTCTCACCTCATCCGCAAACTGCTGTCGCAGATAGTCGGCGAAATGAGGTGCACGTAACGGCAGCGGCAGCCTCTCATGCGGCACCGCCCCCTGCACGCCTGTATCGTGCTGACGCTGGTTAATCACCTGTTTCTGCAGCAGCTCATCCAGCACCTGTGCACGTGCCTTGCGCCAATCCTCCTCATCGAAATGCCGCCAGCGAGATGGCGATTGAGGCAGGAGCAGCAACACTGCCATCTCTCCGGGAGTAATCTCCGCCGGCCCGTGCCCGAAATAGACATACGAAGCGGTGCTGATCCCCTCAATATTGCCGCCATACGGTGCATATGAGAGATAGAGGCGCAGGATTTCATCCTTGCTTAGATGCATTTCGAGCTGCGTGGCGCGAAAGGCTTCAATAATCTTCGAGCCCAGAGTACGAGGGCGCGGCTCAAGCAATCGGGCAAGCTGCATGGTAATAGTAGAGCCACCGCTCACCACATGCCGGCTGCGTACATTTTGCAACATGGCGCGCAGTAGCGCGACGGGATCAACCCCGAAATGGCTGTAAAAACGTTTATCCTCACGCGCCAGCAACGCGGGAATGACAAACGGCGGCAATTCCGACAGCCGAACAGGAAAACGCCAAACATCCCCCGGCGCCAGATACGGACGCAAAAGTGCTCCCTCATGCGAATAGACCGTTACGGAATAACCGGCCCTGACCCGTTCCGGCAGTGGCACCAGCCACAGGGCAAGCAGAAACAGAAACAGCGTCGCAGCCGCCAGGATCATCACCTGATGGCTGCGACGCAGTGTGGAAAATTTACGGAGCCTGGATACGAATCTTGTCATAGCTGGAGTAAACATGCTTCTCCGGCTCATACATCGCCTCCAGTTTTGCAGGTGCGGCTGTGAAACGACCGTTGCTCACCGCACGCACGATATAGTAATAATTCAGCCAGTGATTTTCCTCTGAATAACCGAGATCGCCAAAGATATCGACCCGGTCATCCCTGCGATTCACATAGGCAGGCTTGAACATACTCCCCTCATCGATCCATGACATATCGTCACTCCGGCCCAGATTGGGATTTTCGACCTCAAACCCTGCAGGCAGACGATCGGTCAGGGCGATATTTTCAACCCGCCAGCCAAGGCGATTCTGAATGGAGAGCTTCACCACCATCAGTTCACCCTGCTTGATTGCCTGTGGATCAATCGACTTGCCGGCAAGCGAAAGATAAGTGCGCTTGACGTCAAGTGCCTTGGTGGATGCCGCAGGCGGCGCAAGGCTTTTGTTGTAGCCGGTAATCGTGGCGTACAGGAATGGTGGCTTGTCGCTCTTGTATTTCAGTTTGACCACCTGATCTACAGATAACTGATCGCCGTAAAAATTCCATCCCAGAATACCGTTATCCTTATAGTTCGGCTCAACCTGCTTACCCCCCGCAAGCAGACTCACACCTTCGGTGCTCGCTCCCTGATAACGCCCGGCGATCTTACCCAGCGCACTGATCGACCAGGCCGTTTCCTGCGTGTTGAGGTAACGCTCGGTCGCCAGCCGTTTGGCAACCTTGTGCGTCAGGGCATCCAGTCGCGGATCCTCCGGCCAGACATCCGCCGCAAGGCTCAAACGCATGGCGTCGGTGCGGTAGGAGGACCAGTAGCTGCCGGTATAATCGCGTTTTCCAACATCCAGTATGCTAAACAGGTCATCGCCTTTGCTAATGCGCTCGACCAGCTCCTTCTCCCCAGCCATGTGCGCCGCCAGCATGATCAGGAAGCGATTCTCAACCATGCGGCCTCCCGTCCACTTGCCGTTGTCCACCAGTCTGCGGATGGTCGATTTCTGGTGTCTGCCTGCAAGCCCGAGCACATAGGTCATATAGGGCTCGGAATCGCCATAGTAATAATGGCTGTCACTCCACTGGTGGCGACGCGAAGTGAGCGCCTCCTGCATGAAATTCAGCGCATCGTTCAAGGCAGACTCCGGCACCTCATAACCGAGCTCCTTCGCCTTAAGCAGCAGGTGCGTGGCATAGGCCGTTCCCCACAGCACAGGTTCGCTGCCACCGGGCCAGTAGGCAAAGCCCCCGGAGATCGTCTGCATGCTGAGCAGACGATTCAAGCCGCTATAGACCATGTCCTCGATATCCCTGCCTTCCAGCGCCTTGGGATCAACCACCGACAGCACCTTTCCGATGTAAAGCAGCGGCATAGTCGATGAGGTTGTCTGCTCGATACATCCGTAAGGGTAGTGGATGAGATAACGCAAACGCTTGAGCTCGGAGATGTATGGAATCGGACTTGCCGCCATAAACACCTTCAGACCCTCGCTTCGCATATCGCCTGGCAGATGGTCGGACAACTTGAAGGAGTTACCCGCTGGCAGCGTAATGTTCACTGTCTGTTCGGGCGAAAGCGGCAGAATCGGCAGGGTGGCATCGTCAACCGTTTCAGTATCTCCGGCCTTAGCCTTGAACTTGAAACTCACCTTGCCATCGAATGCACTCACCTTGGCCGGGAACAACAGGGTCGTGGAGCCCATCTCCGGCAGAGTGACCGAAAGTGTTTTTTTCGACAGCATCACACCACCCGAGGCATTGACGTTCGCAGTCACCGTCTGCTTCTTACCAGTCATATTCACCACAAACACAGGGATCTCGAAATCGTCACCCCACTGCAGGAATCTAGGCAGTGTCGGCTGCATAACCAGCGGATCGCGCACAGTGACAAACTGTTCGGAGTGACCAACCTTGCCATCCTGCGCGGCCACCACCATCACGCGTACCTTGCCCTGAAATGGCGGAATCGGAACCTTAATCTCCGCCTTGCCGTTGCCATCGGAGGCGACCACACCGGACCAGTGTGAAACCAGTCGTACCGGAATAACACGGCTGCTCTTGCTCTTCGCCGCATCCGCCTCGCCGCCGCCGGTCACGCCGCGGCCGGTCTTCATGGTTCTCGGGAAGGTCCAGCCGATGGTTTCAAAAGTGGATACTCCCAGCCTTCGCGGCTCGAAAAAGTAGTTGAGCGGCTTCGGTGTCTTGAATCGCGTGAGCTGCAAAATCCCCTCATCCACAACAGCCACCGTATATTCGGCCTTTTTACCGTTCTGCACATTCAGCTTCACCACCAGATCATGGCCCGGGCGCATCTCTCCTGGCATATCTGCCTTCAGATCGAGCTGGAAACGCTCGGGAATGATCTTCAGGGACACATTGCCCCAGGCTCGCGCCGGCACATACATCTCCCCTTCGCGAGGATCCTTGATAATCAGCAGTGTCGCATAGACATTGGGCAAGAATTCAGGGGCCGTCGTTTCAATCGTATTTGGCCCTTTTTTCACCTTAATCCAGCGGCTTTCAAGCACCTTGTCAGCCTCAATCGCAAACAGTGCATGTCCGGCAAACGGCGCCTCGAAACTGAAAGTAACTTTATCGCCTGCATTCGCCTCTTTGACCGAAGGCACCAGTTGCACCTGATCCGGCGCGCGCGGCTTGGCCGCTTCATCGCCGCGTCCACTCCAGTACCATGAATACCCCATCGAGACCACCATATCGGAGATCTGCTGGCCATCCACTGACTGCGCACGCACCACATACCGCCCCCATGAGTTGTTGGTATGCAACACCGTTTCGAATCGTCCGTTCTTGACTGCAACCACCACACCCTTGCCTTCGGGCAGAAGCACCTCTTCCTGCTGCCAGGTGTTGTAACCCGTCTGCGGGTTCCATGCATAGGTCCAGTTGCTGTAAATCTGCAGCAGTGAAATCTCGACCTGCATATCGCGGCGTACTTCATCACCCGCAGGCGTAAACAGTTTACCCTCCACCTGAATATCACCGCCCTCGGCCTTCATGTTGCGCAAGCCGATAATCTCATCGTGGGGAGAGATCAATGTGGAAGCGCTGCGGTGCGTAACCCGGCCGCTGCCCGACTCGGTCACATCCACACTGGCTTCCAGACTCATCACTGTCGGAAACGAAGAGCGCATGCCATCGACCGAAACATCGAGCCTGGCAAGGCCATTCGCATCGAGTTTTCCTGACTGAGGCTGCAGCACGATTGGAGCCTGTTTGGCGATACGATATTCACCGGTGGAGAAATCCTTGTGCCCGGGCACCGTGTACCACGCAGGCTTGATCGAGAATCGGGCCTGATATTTCCCTCCAGAGACAGCCGGACCGAACAGATATTTGGCATCCGCCTCGAACCGGGCCGGAGCATTGCCGATGACCAGTTTTTTCTCAGGGGTCACTTTCAGGCCAATGCGCTCAGGCACAAACTCTTCGACAAAGAAACCATAGGTATTGAGCTGCTTGTCGCCACTACTGAGCACTGCCTGATATTTGCCGGTTCCGGCATAATCGTCGAGGCGAAAATCCAGCGTGCTCATACCAAAATCGCTGCTATGAATACTCACCTCGCGCACCACTTTCTGGCGTGGCGACAGAATCTTCCATTGCAGCGGCACACCCTTGGCCGCCATACGCTCTCCGCTCCACACCACCGAAGCGAGATTCACGGTCTCGCCGGGCCGGTAAACACCACGGGAGGAGTAGATATAGGCCTCCAGCGCCGTCGCCTTGTCGCCATAGCTGCGCATGCCGTCCTGCTTATCGCCATTGGGCAGGGCCACATCGCTAAAACGCATGTACGACAAATCGTCGTTGCTGGACATAATCAATGCATATGGCTTTTTCGGCTGTTTCATCAGGCCTTTGAGCAGACAGCCGCCATCACCACCAGTCGTACAAGAGGCAATCTCGAAATTATTGTAGCTCATCACCTTGATATCCACGTTCTTTCTGGCCTCAAAATCACTGGCCGAACGCGTCCAGACATAAAGATCGTCGCCATCCTGTTTGGCAACAGCGGCCAGGTCGGTCACTACAATCAGTGCGGAGTCCATATGTGCCGCATTCTGTTTTTTGTCCCCATACAACCTGGATAGCGAAACCTGGAATACGCCCTTACCCGCAGAGGAGAGATCCGAGAGATCAATCACCCCCCGCTCTTTACGGTCGTCCTGCATTTCCAGTCTCATATCCTTGCTCAGCACCTCCTCCGATACCTGGGCAGATGCCGACTCCTGATTCTGCGTCATCCAGAACACAAGGTTCTGCGGCGGCACCCGCCTGAATGCAATCCTCGCACTGTCAACATTTCGATACTCAAATGGTAGCTCGGCGCCATCCAGCCGGGGCAGATAACGAGCCTTGCTCATGAAGTTCAGCTTCGGATTAAATGCCGGCGTTTTAACTTTTCGGGCTGTCTCCTTGGTCAGCCACTGATTCTCGGTGCCATGCAACCCCGGTTTGAACTCGACAGTGTATTGGGTGCGGGGTTTGAAAGCGCCAATAAGCCGGAACGAGCCAAGGCCCGGCACCACTTCGAAATCCACTGCCGGAGAGACGCTGATGGAATTTTTTGCGGTTGTAACGTCGATACGGCCGCGATCTGAACTGTAATTCTGGTTCCCGCCACGCACATAAAACTGCACATTGATGGTAAAGAAATCACTACCCTCAACCGGAGACACCTGTCCGATTTCAATTTTTGCAGGCTCCTGCAAATTAACGGTATTGTCGGCGGAGTAAGTAATATAACGACCGCTTGAGGTTCTGTTCCCCTCCACGCTCAGTTCAATTTTCTCACCGCCCTTGATACGCCGGTCGCGAATCACAATGGCTTGCGAATTCACCTGCTCCTGCTGAATCGAGATTTGGTTATTGTCAAACTCTTCCCACTGATGCTTGCCGGGACGGAGCATTTTGAGGGTGATCCTGCCTTTCAGCTCAGAGCTTGGTACCGGGTTGTCCCAGATCAGCCTGAGCGTTGCCTTGCTGTTGGGCTGGAATTCCACCAGCAGGAAACCATTGAGCTGAAGTGGCTTGGCACTAAAGGTGTAGGGGCCATCTTGTCCGGTCACCACAGGAATCGCCTTCGCCTTGCCCGGCAGCTCCGTGACGGCCATGGCCACTTCGCTGGCGTCCCCTTTAGGCTGTTGCCAGCGCACTTCAAACAGTTGCGTGCTCGCCCACCGCCCCGTGAAAGGCATTTGTGGCAATATCGAAATACCGGGAAGCTTTTCAGGCGTGAATGTTGTGCCGGTGTAAACATCCTGGGCTATAGCAAAGGAGATATTCGCGCCAACAGGCATCCCTGCGGTGCCGCTCACTTCCGTGACAGTAACATCACCCACACCGTTTGCCTGTTCCGCACCCTGCTCTGTGCCCGGCTGCGTCTGTCCCTGTTCCGGTGTCAGCGTCTGAATAACTACCTTCGGTTCAACCACCTGTTGCTGCTCCACTTCAACCGTGGAGTCCTTCATCACTACATTCAGAACCGCCAGCAGAACTGCAGCCAACAGAATGCCACCAACTACCGCCAATGCGTTAAAACGCCCTCTCATTTCGCCCCCCTATATCCCTTATGTCCTGTTTTTGAGAACCGGCCAAGTGAACACGAACCCTCAACGTATCACGGCACCGGAAAATAATTCGAGCTGGCAATCATGCAGCAAAATTTACTCTACGGGAATAGTTCCTGCCTCAAACCAGTCATCTGCAGCATCAATACACTGCCATCAACCTCTCCTCGGCGGTAAAACGCCCATGGCATTACCTGTCAGGTTTCGGCAGGGTGCGGCACTTCTGATTCCCCCTCACCTCCGGAGCCTTCATGTTTGCGCTTTATTACAAGCACGCCGCGCGTGCCAAAGATGACATACTTTCCGGGCTGACCGTGGCCCTGGCACTGGTGCCGGAAGCGGTCGCCTTCGCTTTTGTGGCCGGCGTTAAGCCGCTGGTTGGCCTGTATGCCGCCTTCATGGTCGGACTGATCACCTCACTGATTGGTGGGCGTCCCGGTATGATTTCAGGCGCTACCGGCGCACTGGCTGTTGTGATGGTGGCACTGGTGGCAGAACACGGAGTGGAGTATCTGTTCGCCACCGTAGTGCTGATGGGCTTTATTCAGGTCGGCGCGGGATTGCTCAGACTCGGTAAATTCATCCGCATGGTGCCTTATCCAGTGATGCTCGGCTTCGTCAATGGATTGGCTATCGTCATCTTTCTGGCACAACTTCCGCAGTTTAAAGTAAAAGATGCCGATGGCGTGCTGCATTGGATGCAGGGGCAGGAGCTCGTTCTGATGCTTGGGCTGGTGGCTGCCACCATGGCCATTATGTATTTCCTGCCCAAGCTAACTCGCGCCGTACCTGCAGGACTGGTAGCCATTGTGGCGATTTCCAGCGTGGTCATTCTGGGTGATCTTGGCACCAAAACAGTGGGCGATATCGCCAGCATTGCGGGCGGCCTGCCCGAGTTTCATTTTCCGGGTGTGCCGCCGAATTTCGACACCCTCGCAATCATTTTTCCGTATGCCGTCATCCTTGCCGCCATCGGTCTGATTGAATCGCTGCTAACCATGAGCGTAATCGATGAAATGACCGAAACACGCGGGCAAGGTAACCGGGTATGCATTGGTCAGGGAGCTTCCAATGTGGTCACCGGTCTGTTTGGTGGCATGGGCGGCTGCGCCATGATTGGTCAGAGCATGATCAATATCTCCTCCGGCGGTCTGCGCAATCTCTCCGGCATAGCTGCCGCCCTGTTTCTGCTCAGCTTCATCCTGTTTGCCTCGCCACTGATCGAATTGATTCCGGTAGCGGCACTGGTCGGTATTATGTTCATGGTGGTGCTGGGCACATTCGAATGGGGCAGCTTTAACCTGCTGAACAAGATTCCCCGGGAAGACTCCTTTGTCGGCATCCTGGTCGCGGTGGTCACTGTGTTCACCGACCTCGCCATTGCCGTGATTGTCGGTGTGATTGCCGCGGCACTGGTCTTCGCCTGGAAGCATGCCCGGCACATCTATGCCGAAACTTCGCTTACCGACAGTGGATCCAAAATTTACCTGATTCACGGGCCGTTGTTTTTCGCCTCTGCGCACCGCTTCGCCGAACTCTTCGATCCTAAAAATGATCCGGGCGATGTTATCGTCGATTTTGCCCAGTCACGCGTCGCCGATCACTCAGCCATCGAAGCCATCGATTCGCTGGCCGAGCGATATACCAACGAAGGAAAAACCATTCACCTGCGCCACCTGACGCCCGAGTGCCGTGAGCTGCTCGAAAAGGCCGGCGACCTGGTGGAAGTGAACATTCAGGAAGACCCGCGTTATCATGTTGCAGATGACAAACTCGCCTAGTTGATCTTCTCGCTTTTGCCGTGGACATTTCCCAGTTGCTTGCTATGATGCCCCCCATTCAAATGGAGGCATCGATGGAACGATCGCGAAAATTTGTTGAAAGCTATTATCAGTTAGCACAGTGGATCAGAGAGCTGCTCTCTCGCAAAAAGCGTCAAGACCTGTTCTCTTAACTGTCCTGATTAAACAAAAGGCGCGGCCATCTGGCCGCGCCTTTTTGCATCTGCAGGAGTACCCTAAATCATTTTTTGGTATTCATCGCTCCATACATAAAGGAGAGGCTGTCTTTGTAGCGCTCAACCAGACCGCTACTAAAACGATCCAGTGCCAGCACCAGAAATTTCAATACTGAGATAGCAATATTGCCATGCTTCTCACACAGATGTGCGAACTGCTGGCGCGGCAGTCGCGCTACCCGGCAATCACTCAACGCCTTGGCCGTACCTACATGCGGTTTGCCGCCGACAAAGCCGAGAATACCAGCCACATCGCCGGGATCGAGCTGAATACGCAGGGTCGTACCCAACTCAAAACGCTGCTCGGTGCTCACTTCGATATTGCCCTCGAGCAAAATAAGCAGATCGTCATTATCAGTGCTGCCTTCGCGATAAAGCACATCACCCTGCTTATGGGATGTGCTATTCAGATGCCGTGCAAACAGCGCAATATCTTCGCTGCCCATTTCGGCACAAAGCGGTGCGTCAGCGATCTCCCGGACCTGAACAGAATAACTCATCCTATCTTCTCCTGAATCTGGAATAGGCGAAGCTTTCCCCGGCCTGAATTAAGAATAGATGAAAACACGCGAGGCCATCACTGTCTGCTCAGTTATTCAGATGCCTCCTCTCTCTTTTCTCCGTATAGCGTCTGGATCAAGCCCAGAAACATATAGATTCCCATTCCAGCCAGTGCCAGCCCGATAATGGCCACGAACTCCGGAAGATTGGCCGGATCACCAAAATCGGTTTTCGAGATATGCACCGATACCACCCCGGTGACCACCACGACCAAAACCAGCGTCACAACATTCATCTGTATCTGCTTTTGCAATAGATTCATCTGCACCTCCTGATCAGCCTCAGGATATTACCCGAGTGTTTTAGTCGACTATAGACCCGTTTCAATCCATCATGCAAGCTCTGCAGCGTTCCCTGTTTTCCCACTCTGCATTTTCATCCCGAATTTCAGCGCATATTCCGGCGTATAAAAAAAGAACAGCCCGGCAAAAGCGGGCTGTTTGAAAGCATTTGAAGATCGTCAAACCTAGCGCTACAGCGCCTTAAGCCTTGCCTCTGCTGCTTTCAGCTCTGCAAGCTTGGCGCAATTCTCATCAAGCTCGCCGCGCACCTTGGCCACCACCGCCTCAGGTGCGGAATCGACAAACTTCGGATTGGCGAGCCTGCCTTCGAGTTTGGAGACTTCGGATTCAAGCCTGGCGCGATTTTTTTCGATGCGCGCCAGCTCCTCGCCAACATCCACCAAGCCGGCCAGCGGCAGATAAACCGTTGCAGCACCTAGCGGCGCCACTGCGGCACCTTCCAGCTCTTCACCCTCGGCAAGCCAGTCCAGCGTTTCCAGCTTGGCCAGTGACATCATCATCTCCTGCTGGCTTTCAAGGTCGGCACGCACGGAAGACGAACACGCCACACTTGCCGAAATGCGCTTGCCGGGGTTCACATTCATCTCACCGCGCACCGAACGAATGGCCGAAACCACATCCTTTACCGCATTCATGCACCGTGCCGCATCTTTCATCGCAGCAGAGAGCTCTCGCTTGGCAGGCCAGTCCGCGCTTACTAACCGCGCATCCGCCCCATGCAGCTCCTGCCACAATGCTTCCGAAATGAAAGGGCAGAACGGATGCAACAGTTTCAACCACCCTTCCAGGGCGGTCAGCATGGTGATCTGTGTTTCACGCTTTTCCGCTGCATCTTCTCCATAGAGAGAAACTTTCGCCGCCTCGACATACCAGTCGCAATAGGTGCCCCAGATAAAGTTATAGAGCGCAGCTGCCGCTTCATTGAAGCGATAATCTTCCAGTGCCGCGTCCACTTCACGCACTACATTGTCCAGCTCACAGAGAATCCAGCGGTTCACGTCGGACTTCGGTTCGAATGCGCTGTCCGGCGCCACCTCACCCCGGTTCATGAACACGAAACGCGCCGCGTTCCATATTTTGTTCATAAAGCTGCGATTGCTGTCGATGCGGCTCTCATCGAGCTTCACATCGCGGCCCTGCGTTGCCATGTGTGCCAGAGTGAAGCGCAGCGCATCACCGCCATATTTATCGGCCATCTCCAGCGGGTCGATCACGTTGCCCTTCGATTTGGACATCTTCTGCCCCTGCGCATCGCGGATCAGGGCATGAATATAAACATGTTTGAACGGTACCTTGCCGGTAAATTTCATGCCCATCATGATCATGCGGGCTACCCAGAAAAAGATAATATCGAAGCCGGTCACCAGCACATTGGTGGGGTAGAAATCCTCCAGCTCTTTGGTCTGCTGCGGCCAGCCGAGCGTCGAAAATGGCCACAGGCCGGAGGAGAACCAGGTGTCGAGCACATCCTCATCCTGACGAATATTCCCGCTCCCGCAGCCTCCGCAGCACTCGGCATTGCTGCGGGATACGGTGATATGATCACAGTCATCGCAATACCAGGCGGGAATGCGGTGCCCCCACCAGAGCTGGCGGGATATGCACCAGTCCTGAATGTTGCGCATCCACTCGAAATAGGTCTTCTCCCAGTGCTTCGGCACAAACTCGATATCGCCATCCTCCACGGCCTTGATCGCAGGCGCAGCCAATGGCTTGATATCCACATACCACTGATCGGTGAGATAGGGCTCCAGCACCGCATGCGATCGGTCGCCACGCCCGATCTGGTGCGTGTGCGGCTCGATTTTCTCCAGCAAACCCTCCGCCTCGAGATCGGCCACGATATATTCGCGTGCTTCGTAGCGCTCCATGCCGCGATACTTCTCGGGCACGACCGCATCGTCGATCATGTGTGCGGTGGAGGTAAAGATGTTGAGCATTGGCAGGTTGTGGCGCTTGCCCACTTCGTAGTCGTTGAAATCGTGCGCCGGGGTAATCTTCACGCAACCGGTACCGAACTCAGGATCCACATATTCGTCTGCAATCACCGGGATGGTGCGGCCGGTGAGCGGCAGGATCAGCTCTTTCCCGATCAATGCCTTGTAGCGTTTATCATCCGGATGCACGGCTACCGCCGCATCGCCCAGCATGGTCTCGGGCCGGGTGGTGGCAACAATGATGCTCTTGGTCGGATCGTCGGCAAAAGGGTAACGCATATGCCAGAAGTGGCCAGCCTCCTCCTCATGCACCACCTCCAGATCGGAAACAGCCGTTTCCAGCACAGGATCCCAGTTAACCAGACGCTTGCCGCGATAAATCAAACCCTCTTCATGCAGACGCACAAACACTTCGCGCACCGCTTCCGAGAGCCCCTCATCCAGTGTGAACCGCTCGCGTGACCAGTCGCAGGAGAAACCGAGCCGCTTGGACTGACGGGTGATGGTGCCCCCCGAATGAGCTTTCCACTCCCACACACGATCAAGGAATTTCTCGCGCCCCATATCGCGGCGATGCACGCCCTCTTTGTCCAGGAGTCTCTCCACCACCATCTGCGTGGCGATGCCGGCATGGTCGGTGCCCGGCTGCCACAGGGTCGGGTGCCCCTTCAGCCGTTTCCAGCGAATCAGAATATCCTGCATGGTCGATGAGAAGGCATGCCCCATATGCAAACTGCCGGTGACATTCGGCGGCGGAATCACGATACAATACGGATCCTTGCCGGGTTCATCGTAGCGCGGTGCAAAGGCATCGGAACCGAGCCACTGCTCACCCACTGCAGGTTCAATGGATTGCGGGTCGTAGGCCTTGGCCAACTCTGGAACGGACTGGGACATGAAAACTTCCTTTATTTCTTATCTGACGGCGAATCTGAGGGTGGCTTGCCGACAAGGTCGGATGGCAGGTATTGCAGAATCACCTCCCGCACCAGCTCCGGCACCTGTTGAGAAAGGCGTGCAACGATCACACCGCTCAACTCATCAATCAACTGCTCAAGCTCCTCTTCGCTCATCGCAGCAGGCGCCTGCTGTGCTGCTGCAACCGGCTTTGCCTGCTCGACCGGCTTCGCTCGCTCAACCGAACTCTCCGGAGCCGTACTTTCCGGCTGCTTTTGCGCAGGTGCGGCATCATCTTTCCGGGCAGTTTTATCGCCCAATCTGCGAAATGGCAGGGCCACCTGAGAGGTCTCGAGCAGCATCTCCCGGGTCAACAGCATGCGCTCGTCATCTTCGGGCTGCACGGGGCTATAGACCGGCGCTTCAGAAGAGGCATTTTCAGGAGGGGTCTCTTGTAGAGCAGGTGTAGATGTAGCGGACGTGGATGGAGCAGGCGCCTCACTCTTTTCTACCGGTTTTTCGGTCTCGGCAGCCGCATCGTCTTCCGCGTGTGCCGGACCACCCTCCAGATCGGCATGCCTGAGATCTTCGAGCAACGCCTTGGCTTTGACGCGCTTGCTCTCGACGGATTCGTCGTCTGCGACATCCTGATTGCCGATCTGATTACCCAACAGCTCATTCAGGCTGGCCAGAATCTCGTCAATGCTCGGTTCTTTCCCCATGCACGGATGATAGCGCAAACCATCGCAAAACCAACAGCGACTGAATATTCAGAATGTCATCTTGATATTGGCATTCGCTCCGGAAAAGGAGAAGGTCATTCCCGCTCCCACTGTTTCATTTTTCCAGTAGGAAAGCCATTCGGCTCCAAGCGAAAGGTTCGACCCCATACTGAAATCAATTCCGCCTCCATAACTCAGGCCTGTTTTGCTGATCATGGCGTTCAGTGCTGCCACATTGGAGAAACGTTCCATTGTGGCTGTCGTGGTTCCGAAAGCGCCATAGATTCGACTACCTTCGCTTAACGGTAACATTAGCTTGAACAGCACGGAGGTGAAATCATGCATCTGAAATCCGAGCGTGTTGCCGGTGGCCGGATAGACCTTCTCGGTCTTGCGGGTCACTCCATAGCGCAACTCCATGCCGATATACGGGCTCACATCGGTGAAGTAGTTGATATAACCGCCTCTGGGACGACCGCTCTGCGTAAGCCCCGGCTCGTTGTATTCAAGGTTGAATATGCCGTAGGCGACACCGAACCCATCACGGGCCTGCGCCAGCCCCGGAACGGTTAACAGCAACAGCATCAGGAATATTTTTTTCACACGGACCTCCCTGCCCTTCCTTCGCGGATACAGCGCAATGTAACGGCAATTCAGCCGGTGACAATGTGATGCGGGTTATTTATTGCTATCCGCATAGCCGCCAAGCCAACACCTAACGACGAACTTTCTCGAGTAACGTTTTTCGAACCTCTTTCAAAAGCAAATCTGTATCTTTGGTTCTTTTGGCATAGCTTGCATCCACGTCATAATACATGGCTTCTGATGCAGTTATCTTCCCAACCGGGTTATAGAACAGCCCCAGAAAATCATCATCCACATCAGTATCGAAATAGTGTTCCTTTACCGAATCATCCCCCCCAAACAATATCCATTTGTCGAGCTCGATATTCAGCCGAATAACACGGTAAAGATCGTTCAGCGTAGCATTCGGTTTGGAAAGAAGTTTCTTGGTAAGGCTATCGAACCAGCCGCTCTTCGTACCCAGACCTGATCTGTCGTCCAATAGAATGACATGGCTGCCCATGACAAACTCCGATTGCCAGACCAACGTCATATCGAGCTCCTGCTCGCTAAACTCGGGAATCGCTTTTAGAGCTATCTCTGCCAGGCCGCTGCCAAAATTCCCCGACTGCGCGAACTCATCGAACACCCGCAATGCGTTCCTTATAAGCGTGGTCGCCACCAGCTTATCGATCAACGACCTGCCATGTTCCATATTGGCTCGCCAGAAATTCAGATCGGCAACCAGCAACTCGATCGCTTTTTGTCGGTTACCCGCCTGCCACTCGAGCACTGCCTTGGTGAGATAGAGGCGCTGGGCAAGCCTGACAGGCCCTACCCTCCAAATTGCAGCATCCACCAAAGCGTTGTCCTGGATTGCAGCCCTATAACGTATCAGATGGGCATATCTTGTAAGAAGTTCCCGGTTCTTGTTCAGAACACTCTCGATTACTGCTCTGTCCCCTAGTTTATCCAGGCACGATGAATCGGGATCAGGTCTGCAAAGATGGCCTTTTTTTCCATGAAACTCTATTTCGTTACGGTTCTCCGGAAAAACAACCTCAACAAAAGAGCCGGACGCCTCCGCGGCCAAAAGTCGATCTATGCGTTCTTGCCCAAAACGAGCGGGATCACCGCCCGCCGGGGCATCGAATCCCATTCGATAGACATAGCCATTGTCTGCAGCAGAGATGGGGATCGGCGGCAAGGTTCTGAAAGCCTGGGCTTCCGGCAACAACTCCTCATCAGGCAAATTGATGGCAATAAGTAATACCAGCAGAAACAGCGTGGTACCCGTAACAGTAAGAAGCATCCATTTCAGGTAAACGACAAAACGAGCCGAATGATGAGCCACTGCTAGTTTTTGCCCAGGTACTGCGGCTCCATGCCCAACTGCCGATAGGTACGAAATCGTTCGCGTGCTGCTGTTTTCAGCCCCTCATCCCAGCCATCCACAAAGTCGACGACATTTGCAAACCCATCGAGATCGGGAGGCAGCTCCAGGCCGCCATTAATCAGCACCTCGGGCTGATTGTCACGCACCACATCCAGCGCCAGCAGGATCGGTTGCGTGGCATTCTCTTCCGCCTTTTTCCCGGCGATTCCATGCGCCAGAAATGATTCGGGATGAATGGTCCAGAGCCGTTCGTCGAGCGCCGCCATAAAGGCTGCATCCGGGCAGAGCACCAGCACATGCGGTGTAAGCCTGCCGCGCCGCAGCAGCAGCCGGGCTATGCCCTCCACCCGATCGGGCTGCTCCAGATGCTCGAAATAGACTTTGGCTTCTTCAGCCATTCGCCGCTCGTCCTTTCCACCACTGCATGAAGAACCACAGCGCCAACAGTGGCATCACCAGCCCCAGCACCGAGGCCGTGGATGGCTGGATATGATAGCCCAACCCCAGCACTACGGCCGAAATCAACAGTAATACCGCCGGAACCTTCCATGCCCACTCCGAGCTCTCCCATGCTTTCTGCGGCATGGCAGCAAGCCACTGCCAGCACGCAATCTGGCAGAGCACGCCAACACCAATACCTGCCGCAACATCCAGCGGAAAGTGCACACCGCCATAAATGCGCCCATAGGCGGCGAGCGCAAACAGGAGCGCTCCCGCCCAGGCGCGCCAGTCGCGCACACCGAACAGCAACAGGCAGAGCATCAACATCGCACCCGCAGAAGTGGCGTGCCCGGAAGGAAAGCTATGCGCCTGCAAGGCATCACCCAGCACATGCACATCGGAAAACAGCGCCGGCGGGCGCGGCATCTCGAACAGGCGTTTCAGAATCTGCGCCACGATGCCCGACAGAATAAATGCCAGCAAACCTGCCAGACCCATACGCAGATTTTTCAGCATCAAGACAAATAAAATCAGCGCGATCACCAGCCCATCGCCAAAACCGCTGATAATCCCAAGCACCGCATCTTTAATGGGGGTGTTTGCCTCATTGATAAGTTGAAACAAGGGAGTGTTCCAGAGATAGGCAGGTAGCAGCAGCAACAGGCAGGCGGCGAATGCCACAACCTGCCAGCGGGTAGTCATACGCGTTTGCGGTGAAGGCGCGTTCAAGCTGCCCGACCGCTCTTCCGGCTCAGATATTCCAGCAACAGGCGTACGCCGGCCCCGGTCGCCCCCTTTGGTGAGATATCGGTGCCCTTCATATCCCAGGCAGTACCTGCGATATCGAGATGCGCCCACGGCAGCTCGCCAACGAACCGGGACAAAAAGCAGGCGGCTGTGATGGTGCCCGCCTCGCGCCCGCCGATGTTTCGAATATCGGCAATATCGCTCTTGATCTGCTCCTGATACTCCTCATACAACGGCAACTGCCAGACGCGATCATGGCTCGCATCGCCCGCACGTTTGAGACCTTTAATGATGGCCTCGGAAGTTCCCATCAGGCCCGTTGCCTGCGCGCCCAGCGCGATCACACAGGCGCCGGTAAGCGTGGCAAAATCGATAATCTCGGCAGGCTTCTGCTCGGCGGCATAGGCCAGGGCATCCGCCAGAATGATGCGCCCCTCCGCATCGGTATTGAGCACCTCAATGGTGATGCCCTTGTAGGATTTAATGATATCGCCCGGCTTGTAGGCATCGGCGCCCAGCAGGTTTTCTGTGGAGGCTATCACCCCGAGCAGATTCACCGGCAGATCCAGCTCCGTTGCTGCCTTGAAAATACCCAGCACCGCAGCGGCTCCGCACATATCGAATTTCATCTCATCCATCTGGGCAGGCGGCTTGATGGAGATCCCCCCCGCATCGAAGGTGAGCCCCTTGCCGACCAGCGCTACGGGTGCAGCGCCCTTCTTGCCGCCGGAATATTCGAGGATGATGAAGCGCGGCTCCTTGCCCGAGCCCTGATTCACCGCGAGCAGCCCGCGGAAGCCCGCCTTTTCGATGGCAGCCTTATCCATCACCGTTACTTTTAGCTTGGCATGCTTGAGTGCTGCCGCCTGCTCACCGAGAAACTCCGGCGTGCAGACATTCCCCGGCTCGTTGGCGAGCTCGCGCGCAAAGATAGTGCCGGAAGCCGCAGCCTTCGCCTGCACAACTGCCGCCTCACAACCCGAAAGATGTTTGCGCGATGCGATCATGATAGTGATTGAGCGCAGCGGGCGTTTGGGCTCTTTCTTGTCCGTCTTGTATTTTTCAAACGTATGCAGGCCCAGCCAGACCCCTTCGGCCACCGCCTGCACCTTGCGCTCAAGGCTTTCGCCGCGCACAGACAGATCGGTGAGAAACAGCGAGGCATCGCGCACGCCGCTCTTCTCGAGCTTGCGCACCGTCTTGGCTGCCAGACGACGCAAGTGATGCAGCGTGAGCTTCTTCTCCTCGCCTGCACCGGCAAAGACCACGCGCTGGGTAAAGGTGCCGGGCATGTCGTAAACGACGCCGAATTCGCCAAACTCACCAACGATATCGAATTTGCGCAAATAGCCCTGCACCGCCTGACCGCTCGCCTCCTGCAACGCCTTGCCCGCAGGAGTCAGCTTGCGCCCATCGAGCAGCGGCATCACCACCGCATCGTCGCGTTGCTTGTCGGCTGCACCCGCCTTCACCAATACTTCAATCATAATACCCCCGGCCAGCCTGAGCACCTGTCTCAAGGCAGGAAAATTCGCACTCACATACTGCTGGCGCAGTGCACAGCAGAGCGTCCGAATCTAGCCATTGCGCTTTCAAATAAAAAGGCCGCCACTTGCGTGGCGGCCTCCCTCGCTGCTGGAAAGGTGCGATCCATCGCACCAGCCGCTATAGCAGCATACTCCCCATCAACGGAACTGTTGCGATGGCAAGTACCGAAGTAGCGGTAAATGCCAGCGCGTAAGCGGCGGTATCAAGCTTGAAGCGCTCGCAAAATGCGAAGCCGAGCACGCTCGCAGGCAACATGCTTCCGAGCAGAAGCACGAGGGTCGATTTCGCTCCGACCGAACCAAACAGTGAAACCATGCCCCACATAATCAGCGGGACCAGTATGAGCTGAATGACCGCAGCAGGCAGCGCATCGGCGAGCTTTTGGCCAAACCAGTCGTTCGACCAGCGCAGTGACAGCCCGACGGAAATAAGCAGCAGCGCTACCAGAGCACCAAAAACAGAAGCCTCGACGCCCGCGATCCAGGCAGGAAGCACCACATTGGCAATATTGAGAACCAGTGCAAGCAGCGTAGCCCACACGAGCGGCTCCTTCAGCCATACATTGAAATCCTTCAGCACAGAAAATGCTTTGCCAAAATTGCTCTTGCCGCCTTCAGAAAAACTCCGGACCAGCACGGCTCCGACGGTGAACAGAAGCAGCACATTGGCCACCAGGCCGTATTCAACCGCTACTCGCATTGTCCAGTCGGGAAAGAAAATTTTGTTCACTGGAATACCGACGAAAAGCACATTCCCAAAACCCGCAGCAATCAGCAGCGCACCCTTGGTTCTCCCCGGAAGCTTGGTTTTCCAGAGCCAGACCCATGCCAGCGCCAGTGCCAGTATGGTGGTGCCTGCAACATAGAGCAGGATAGTCAATGCCGTATGGTTCAACGGTAGGTCGCGCATAATGAAGAAAACCGCCAACGGCAGAAACAGCCAGTGAATCAGGCCTGTCAGTGCACGCTGCATGGCATCGGCACCAACACCGCCCGGTTTCACGAAACGCCATGCGATCCCGATAATGAGAAAAAATGAAAGTGTGATAATACCGCCGAGCATTCGCTCCTCCCTATTTGCCCTGCAACAACCTTAGAGCATCTCGTCCCGCATCAAATCCGCGCGCAAGACTACCGATGAAAATTCATAAAAGTGTGAGCCGCTTCACATTTTTGACCTGAATAGCGCAAATCCCTGCTCAGATACGGGGTCAGGTCTTGTGTAGCTTAGGTGCGCCAACATGGGACACTACCCTTTATCCATTCTCACCATCCCTCTCACGCCTGAACACGACCTTCCCCTTCAGCCACTTCTCCAGCGGCGGCTTCTCCTTCCCGGCATTCCACAGGCAGATTTCGTGCTGCTCGGCCCACTCGGCATCCACCACCCACTCCCACCCCTTCCCGGCCGCCACCGCATAC
>JBNLAN010000038.1:0-53923 GCA_050302175.1 Mariprofundaceae bacterium
GAGCATGTTCAGTGCGATGCGTTTGTGCAGGCCGGAATTCTCCATCGCCTGTGCAATCAGGAAGCCGCCAATAAAGAGGAAGATGATGCTATTGAGATATTTTGGTGCGATCTCTTTGCCGGATGCGATGCCAAGCAGCGGGAACCAGATCAACGGGATGAGTGCGGTGAGCGCCAGTGGCACGCACTCGGTGATCCACCAGATTGCCATCCAGACGGCTACGGCCAGCATGGCGGCAGCAGCCGGGTGGCCCGGGATTTCCGCGAACAACAGGATCATAAGGCCAATCACAGGGCCGGCGATGCGTGCGATGAATACACGGTGTTTGGGGTTGGTCATGATTTAGAGCTTAGGCGTCACAATATGATGCGTCCAGTTGAGGCGCAGATTGGTTTTCGCTATCAATGAAAAAGGCAGCCATTCGGCTGCCGTTTTTTGATGGTCTTATTTCGCGGGGCCAAATCTTCGTCTGCCTAAATAGGCGAAGGAGAGTAGCGCCACAACTATAAGAGTCGGATCGAATGCGGCAGTCGGGCTGATAACGCAGCCGCCACCACCGCCACCACCGCTACTGGCGGGAGTGAAGGTTGGACGGCCCACAACTGCGGTGGGCGCTGCTGTGGTAGCCGTGCTTCTCAGAATGGTGCGGTTCGAGCCCAAAGTTAGAAATTGCGAATTCGCCCAGATGGCGCCGGCCAGGGTGGCAGTGGTGCCGGAGATTTGTGCTGTCCACGTAATGGCGTCCGGGCTGGTCAGGATACCGCCTCCTGCACCCACGACCACTAACTGAGTGCCGTCCCAGGCAATGGCACGGAACCAGTTAGTATTATACTTGATAGTCTGTGCCGTCCAGGTGATGGCATCCGGGCTGGTTAGAATGGTGCCCCAGTTGCCGACAGCCACGAATTGCGCACCATCCCACAGGATATCCTCGAGCGGTTGTGTGGTGCCGGAGGTTTGCGTCGTCCAGGCAGTGCCGTTTGTACTGGTTAGAATTGTGCCTGCTGTGCCTACGGCGACAAACTGCGTGCCGTTCCAAACGATGCAATTCAGGGTGGCAGTGGTTCCGGAGGTTTGAGCTGTCCAGGTAATACCTGTTGGGCTGGTCAGGATGGTACCAGCTGCACCCACGGCCACTAGTTGCGTACCGCTCGAGGTGACATCGACCAAGTGGTTTGTTGTGCCGGAAGTCTGTGCTGTCCAGGTAGTGCCGGCCGGACTGGTAAAGATGGTGCCGGCCTGGCCGACAGTGACAAATTGCGCGCCATCCCAGGTGATGCCGTAGAGAATATTGAGAGAGATGGGGGTTTGGCTTGTCCAGTTAATGCCATCCGCGCTGGTCATAATGGTACCCACGCTTCCGACAGCGGCAAACAGCGTGTTGTTCCAGGCCGCATCGTAAAGCGCGTTGCCGTTGCCGGCCGTTTTCGATGCCCATGCGGTACCGTTCGCGCTGGCCAAAATGGTGCCTGACGTACCTACGGCGACGAACTGCGTACCGCTCCAGGTGATGCCAGTCAGGGCGTCAACGGTACCGGAGGTTTGAGCGGTCCAGGTGGTGCCGACTGGGCTGGTCAAAATGGTGCCGCCCATACCTGTGATCACGAGCTGTGTACCGCTCCATGTGACATCGATTAGGGCACTAACGGTACCGGAGGTTTGAGCTGTCCAGGTAGTGCCGGTTGAGCTGGTCAGAATGGTTCCGGAATCTCCAACAGCGACGAGCAGGGAGTTGTTCCAAACGATACTGTTTAATATGGTTGCCGTACCGGAGGTTTGAGCTGTCCAGGTAGTGCCGGTTGAGCTGGTCAGAATGGTTCCGGCCGCGCCCACAGCGACAAATTGTGCGCCGTCCCAGGCAATACTATTCAAGGCGTTAGTCGTGCCGGAAGTCTGTGCCGTCCAGGTGATGCCATCCGGGCTGGTCAGAATGGTGCCAGAGGCACCAACGGCAGCGAGCAGGGAGCCGCTCCATGCAACACTGTTTAGGGAGAATCCAGTGCCACTGTTTTCCATTGTCCATGTGGTGCCATCGGTGCTGGACAGGATGGTGCCCCAGTTGCCGACAACAATAAAGCGGGATCCGTTCCAGAGAATTTTGTTGAGATATAGGTTGGAGTCGAGTGTTTGTACGCTCCATGTGGTGCCATCGGCGCTGGACAGGATGGTGCCCGATTCGCCTACGGCTACGAACTGCGTGCCATCCCAGGCAACACTGTTGATGAGGTTGCCTTGAGGGGTGGGATTAGCCCACTCCCAGTTCGTACCTGCCGCAGCCGCATGTGCATAAAAGGGCGTTAGCATTGCCAATATTGTTACAGTGATAAGTCCACAAAGAGCTCGATTCAAAGAAATCACAATTATCTCCCGATCCCATTTTTTAATGAGCCCTAAACCTAAGTAAGGAGGAATAATATTCAAGTGACAAGGACGTCGGTTCCGATAGTAAGGGCCTTCAGCATAATGGAGAGTTGTGGCTGGCGATGAGCCCCTAAATCGGTAAGGGTTTGAGGTTGCGCCGGGTCACAGATATTGGACTTTGGCGACTGATAGAAATCGCGCCTTCTATGATCCGCGATGCATGGTGGATTCGGGAGATAAAAGAGCGCACCGGTGATTTTTCGGATGGAGCTCCAAGGAGAAACAGGAATGCAGTTTTTCGATATTAATTTAATGCCGGGGCAGGCGGAGTTCATCTCTCTGATACTTGTTTCGGGATTGATCATGCTGATTGCCATGCTGTGGGTGATTCGCATTCGCAAGCATGCTGATGCGCGGATGCTGAAAACTACTCTTGGGAAGCATGCCGAGGCGGTGGAACGCGATGTGGTGCTTTCCGATGGTGTGGAGGGTTTCCTATTCGCAGACTATCTGTTGCTAATGCCTGGTAAGATTGTTGCCATGAAGACGATGTCGGAAAAGGGTGTGATTTTTGGCGCTGGCGATATCGATGAGTGGACTTGCGTGGAGAATAATCGCACAGGGAAATTCAGGAATCCGCTTATCGAGGTGCGGGCGTTTGCACATCAGGTTAAGCATGTGCTCGGTTTTGATGCGGTTGAAGCCTGGGTACTGTTTGATCGCCAGAGCGAGTTCCCGAAAGGGGTGCCGGAGGATGTGTTGCAACTGGGTATTCTCGATGAAGAGCTCAAGGCTCGATACGGCAGTGCCGAAGTGCAGGTAGAGGCCAGACGTCTCTGGGATCAGTTGATCGACGCAGTACATGCCGATAAGAAGCGATTGGAGGCGGAGCTTCGATAGTTCCATGTAATAAGATGGGCAACTGGGTAGATAGCAGCTAGGCTGGCGCAAACTTTCGAGAGGTATTGCAATGTTTGGATTTGGAAAGAACAAACCTACGGCTTCAGCGCGGCATATTTTGGTGGCGGATAAGGAAGCCTGCGAAAAACTGAAAACAGAGATCGAGGCAGGAGCCGATTTTGCCGAGGTGGCGAAGCAGCATTCAACCTGTCCGTCCGGTCAGCGTGGCGGTGACCTTGGTTCCTTTACGCAGGGTCAGATGGTGAAGCCGTTCGATGATGTGGTATTTACTGCTGAACTCGGCAAGGTGCACGGCCCGGTCGGTACCCAGTTCGGCTGGCATCTGATCGAGATCACTGCCCGCAACGAGGCAGAGTAAGCCGTCGGCGCATCTGCGCATGAAGATAGGCATCCAGACCTGGGGCAGCACCGGCGATGTGAATCCGTTCATCGCGCTGGCGGCGGGCCTGGCGGCGGCCGGGCATGAGGTAACGCTCGCCATCACCGGCACCGAGCGCCGGGAGTATGCTGAAATCGGAGAAAGGCTTGGGTTCCGCGTGGTGCAGGCGGGCTTCGTGGGCGCGAGCGTCGAGGCATTGAATTCGATCGGCAAGCGCTTGTTCGCCATGCGCGATCCGCTGGCACAGATGCGCATGATCTTCAACGAGATGTTCGATCCCGGGGCGGAGGCGATGCTTGCCGCAGCACGGAAGCTGTGTGTGGAAAACGAGCTGGTGATCGGCCACTTCATTTGCCATCCCCTGCATCTGGCCGCCGAGCTCTCAGGCACGCCGCACTTCACCGTTTCATTGCATCATGGCGCGATCCCCACGCGTTTCACGGCTCCGCATCCGTTGCCGAATTTCGGCCCGTGGTTGAATCCCTGGTCGTGGAAGCTGGTCGGCAAGTTGATCGACCGGGTGTCGTTGCCTTCGGCGAATCACCTGCGTGCCGCGTATGGCGCCGCGCCGCTGCGTTCGATTCGTTCGGCGTGGGAGTCACCTTTGTGTAATCTCATTGCAGTGAGTCGCGAGCTCTGCCCTCCCTATCCCGACTGGGGTGAGAACCAGCGCGTCTGCGGCTTTTTCGATTTGCCGGAGGCGGCTTCCGACTGGCAGCCGTCGCACGAGCTGGTGGCTTTCCTGAAGGCGGGCGAGCCGCCCGTTTATATCAGCTTCGGCAGTATGATGGGTTTGCCGCAGTCCAGCGAAGAGCTGGATGAAACGATTGCGCTCTGGTGCGAAGCGGTGAAGCTGGCCGGCTGCCGCGCCATCATCCAGACGCACTGGAGTGAGGCGAAGCCGGTCGATGAGGATACGCATATCTTCCGGCTCGAATCGGCGGCGCATGCGCGCATTTTCCCGCATTGCGCGGCGGTGGTGCACCATGGCGGCGCCGGCACCACGCAGAGCGCCACCCGGGCCGGATGTCCCTCCGTGGTGGTGGCGCATATCGCCGATCAGTTTTTCTGGGGCGATCAGCTCCATCGGCTGGGGCTGGCGCCGAAGCCGCTGCTGCGCAAGCGGCTCACTGCGGCAAAGCTGGCCCGCGCCTTGCGCGAGGTGCTCGATAGCCCCGGCATGCGTTCGCGGGCGGCGGAGATCGGTGCGCGGCTGGTCGGGGAGAATGGCGTGGCGGAAGCGGTGCGTGTTATCGAAAACGAAGGGCAGGGGCAAAATCAGCCTGCTTGAGCCGGAGTGAAGCCTCAGGCGGGAGTCCGCCAAAAATGCAGGTAGACAAGGATGCTCAGCGCAGCGGCAAAGAAGCACCACACCGAAAACAGCGCCTGCGTGTAAAACCAGTACGATACGAAGAAAAACAGCAATACCGTCAGCCCGAAGATGCGAACCAGCGGATGTGTGGAGAAAAAGGCGACAATGCAGGTGGCTGCGATATATAACCCCATCATCGGCCAGTCGTAGAAAAAGGGTGATGCATAGACGATGTGTTCACTCAGTATTGCGGTCAGCGGTTGCGTGGTGACGAGTACGAACAGGTGCGCGGTGACTACGAGGCCGATAATGCGGAACGCCCACATTGCTTTTTTACGCCACGGCTCCATCCCCTTCTCCATCCGCGCAATCGCAAACGGCACATAGGCCGGCCAGATCAGGTGCGAAAACATGGTGAAGAGATAGGTGGCGATGGATTTGAGCAGTACCATGTCGTGCTGGATGGCCAGCCACAGCACCCCCTCAACACTTTGCTGGATGCCGAATAGTAGCGGAATAGCCGCATACGGGAGCCGGGGTTTGTTGCCTGCCGCACGTTTGAGCGTCAGCGCGCCGACCACAAGCAGCGCCCCACCGACTGCAAAACTGGCTGTGGCCGAAAAACACATATTGTCTGCTACGCCTTAGGCCGCCATACGGCAAGCAATCATTTGCAAAGGCTCAGGCGGCGGCTAATTAAATATTGTGCTCCCGGAATTTGTCGTAAGACCTGACGCTAAAACTCGCGAACCAGTCAGAGAGTGAAAGTAACGTTTTTACTGCATCAATATGCTTGTTTGAAATGGATGTATGCTCCGCTGTTGGCGAACGCGCATCCCGGCGCGCACCTCTTCGCAACCATAGCCAATTGTATGCGTATGAGGCATGTGCTTGTGATGGGCGGGCTGCCCGTCTATATATCAGGGGAACCTAGCGAAGGAGGAGTATATGAAATATTTCGTACGCGCACTGATGCTTGCCGGGTTGGTCACCCTGGCTGGTTGTGCAAGTTCTCACATGACCGCTATCAAGGATTCACCGGAAAAACTGACTCCGGCACCCGGCAAGGCACTGGTGGTTTTTGCCAGAACCTCGGCTTTTGGCGGCGCTATTCAGGCCACGCTGTACGATGAAGAAAAATATATTGGAACCATTTCAGCCAATACCAAGATCGCCTATCAGGCTGATCCCGGAAAACACATGTTTATGGTGCTTGGCGAAAGTGCCGATTTTATGGAGGCGGATCTTCAGGCCGGCAAAACCTACTATGCGGGTGTGGTTGTGCGCATGGGGGTATGGAAAGCGCGATTCAGTTTCCATCCGAACAACAAGCAGATATCCGACAAGGAGCTGCAGGAGTGGATGTCGGGCACCAAGCTGGTGGAACCCAACGAGAAGGGTTATCAGTGGGCCGAAAAGAATGCTCAGAGTATCCAGAACTCCCGGGCGAAGTATCTTCCGGCCTGGAGAGCGAAGAGGGAGTCGGATAAGCAGCGGTTGCACCGAGGCAGCGGCTATTGATTCGCAAGAAGCACAACAACCTGTGGCCGGGCACAAAGCCCGGCCATTTTTCATGGTTGAACCACCCGAACGACCGCTCCATAGTTTTTGCCATCCTGAACGACAAGGACACACCGTATGATACGAATAGCAGCTGTTTCCGAATCTGCGACCGTGGCTCATGCCATGGTGCAGGAGCTGCAGAAGCAGTTTGTGGCCGGGCTGGAGCGGCTTGCGGCAGAGCTTGGCAGTAGTCAGCGTTTTACGGCCGTGGAGTGGTTGCGTGACGAAGGCCGTCATGGCGGCGGCGTTCGTTTCGAAACCGGCGAGGGTGATATGTTCTGGCGCGGCTCGGTGAATGTCTCGCAGGTGCATTACGACGACAGCCCGGAGAAGAAGCCCGGCTCGGCACAGGCGATTTCCACCATCATTCATCCGAAGCACCCGCTCGCCCCATCCGTGCATATCCATATCAGCTGGACAGAGATGAAGGATGGCTCCGGCTATTGGCGTATGATGGCCGACCTGAACCCCTCGAATGAAATTGCCGCCGACCGGGAGGATTTTCTTGCAGCTCTCAGGGATGCTGCCCCCGCGCAGTTCGATGCGGCGAAGGCGCAGGGCGAGCGCTACTTTTTCATTCCTGTGCTCAGGCGACATCGCGGCGTGGTGCATTTTTATCTGGAGCACTACAACAGCGGCGATGCCCGTGCCGATTTGCAACTGGCGCAGGCCGTGGGCAAGGCTGCAATTGACGCCTATCTCGCGATCCTCGGCAAACGATTGAAAACCGCGCCTGCACCCGCCGAGGCACAAAAGCTTGCGCAGCTGGCCTACCATACGCTCTATTTTTTCCAAGTGCTGACACTGGATCGCGGTACCACCACCGGCCTTTTGACGCACGACCAGAACGACGTCGGCATCATGGGTTCGTTGCCAGCCTACGTGGACAAGGCACTACTCGCCTCATGGATCAAGCGCATGCCGTCGCCGCAGGATACCTTGCTGGCAGCGCTGGTAGCGGTGCTGCCGAACGCGGTTCCATCGCCAGTCGATGATGCGGTGAAACGTCAACTTGCCGAGGTGGTGCGCCAGCACTATCTGGCACATCCGGAGGCGATCGATATGCAGGCCTCCGGTGACACGATTCCGCCGCTCGGTTAGTGCAGATAGCGTTTGAGTGCAACCTTCACCGCACCGGTAATGAAAAACCAGACGATGGTATAGGCCCAGATCAGCAGCGCATATTCCCAGCCGACAGGCGTAAGAAAAATGCCGTAGACGGCCAGCAGCGTGCCGATGATCTCGGTGCCGAAGGTGGCGGAAAGCAGCAGCGGCGACGGCCACGGCCGTTGCCAGAACCAGCCGCGACTGCGGCAGATATAGAGGGTGTTGTGCCCGGCGATCACCAGTTTCAAAAACAGCAGTGTCTGGATCAGCGGTTCCGGGAAGCCCTCCTCGCGTAGCAGGAAGAAGAGCACGAAGGATGAAGTCACACCGACCAGTCCGAGCACGCTGGCGGTGGTGATGAGGTCGGGCAGGTTCCAGCGCACCGGCGTGCTGCTTGGACGCGTATTGTCGTAAGCGATGGCGAGGATCGGGATGTCGTTCAAGAGCGCCAGTATGATGATCATCAGCGCGGTAATCGGATAGAAATTGAAGATCAAAATGCAGAGCGTCATAAACAGGATGATGCGGATGGTCTCGGCGATGCGGAATGTGGCATAGCTCTGCATGCGCTCGAAGGTGATACGCGCCTGTAGTACCGCCTCGTGTATGACGCCAAGGCCCGGAGCGGTGAGAATGATGGCTGCCGCCGCCCGTGCCGCATCGGTGGCATTGGATACCGCGAAGCCGCAATCCGCCCGTTTCAGCGCCGGGGCATCGTTCACGCCATCGCCGGTCATGGCGACGATATGGCCGCCCTTCTGCAGGGTATCGACGATGCGGTATTTATCTTCCGGCACCACTTCGGCGAAGATATCCACCTCCTCGATCATCTCTACGATGGCCGACTCGTGGGTGTGGATGAATTCGTGCTCCAGTACCCGCGTATCGTAGAGCTCCCGGACACTCTCCATAACTTCAGCGGCAAATGTGCGTGCCTCTTTTAGCGAAGTGCGACCTTTCAGCCGTCGGTAGAAGGCGGTGGTGAGCGCCTCCGCCAGCGCCAAAAGCTCGTTGGAGGCTGCTCCCGAGAGCTGCTCCGAGCGGATAGTGCGCTGTTCCAGCCCCAGCAGGCGACCGATCTCCTTGGCGATGGCGAGATTGTCGCCGGTGACCATCTTGGTCTGCACCCCGAAATCGCGCATCTGGTCGATCACCGCCTTGGAGTCTTCGCGTGGCGGATCATAGAGCGGAATCAGGCCGAGCAGCTCCACAGGTTCGTCGCCGGCCCTGCGGCCGACAGCCAGCGTGCGGTAGCCCTTCGAGGCCAGCAGGTCGACGGCGGTATTAAGATGAGTCGCAGCTTCTTCATCGAGCTCGGCCATGCCGATCAATATCTGCGGTGCACCCTTGATGGCGACAAATTGTTCATCGCCCTTCTCGACCATTGCCTCGGTGCGCTTCCGTATCGGATCGAAGGGGGTGAAGCCGCTGATTTGATAGCTCTGCCACTCCAACCCCGGCAGGTGCTCATCGATGTAGTGGAAGAGCGGCAGTTCGATGGGGTCGTTGTTTTCCGGTCGCGAGGCCAGCGCTGCATAGAGGAAGAGGTCTCGTTCCGTATGCTCTTTCAGCAGCACCGGATCGGCGACCTGCATCTCGTTCCTGGTCAGGGTGCCGGTTTTGTCGGAGCAGAAGATATCCACCCCCGCCAGTTCCTCAATCGCAGTGAGTTTGGAGACGATGGCTTGTCGCCGGGCGAGATTGACCGCACCGACTGCCATGGTGACAGAGAGGACGGCCGGCAGCGCTACCGGAATGGCGGCAACGGTCAGCACCAGCGCGAAGCGGGCGATTTCCAGCAATGGTTCGTGGCGGAACAGGCTGGCCAGGATGATAAGAAGAACCAGCACGATGGTGATCATGATCAGGAAGTTGCCGATACGAATGATCATTTTCTGGAAATGGCTGCGCGCCTCCAGTTGTGCCTTGGCGACCAGCGACACCACGCTGGAGAAGTTGGTCTGCATGCCGGTGTTGACGACAATCGCCAGCATCTCTCCCTGCTTGACGATAGTGTTGGCGTAGGCAATTTCGCCGCACTTTTTGCTGACCGGCAGCGATTCGCCGGTCAGGGCCGACTGGTCGATTAGCAGGTAATCTCCGCTCAGTAGCTGCACGTCAGCCGGTACGATGTCGCCAATCTTCAGCTTGACGATATCGCCCGGCACCAGCTCCGTCACCGGCAGATGCCGAAAAGCACCGCTGCGCCGGACCACGGCATCACGGGCGAGTTTTTGTCTCAGAACCTTCAGCGCGTTCAGTGCCCGGTGTTCCTGGAAAAAGTCGAGGCCTCCGTTGATCAGCAGCATGATCAGGATGATGGCGAAGTCTTCCCATTTGCGGACGATCGCCGAGAGCAACGCCGCCACCTCGATCATCCACGGGATCGGACCCCAGAAGCGACGGAAGATGCGGTGCCAGAGCGGCTCTTCATGGATTCGGATTTCGTTGGGGCCGAATTTTTGCAGGCGGGCCTGCGCCTCTTCGTCGCTCAGTCCTTGTGCTTTGCCGACATTCAGCTCATCCAGCGTTTGCTGGATGTTTTGTTTGGCATAATCGTCTGATTGCATAGTTTCCAGTATAGGCGATGTCGATGTTTGTGGTGACCGGCCTCCGTCGCCCGGCGATCAGGATTCGGGGGAGGTATCCACTTCGAGTGCGACAACCCTGGCCGAGTTGAAATCCTTTTTGCCCGAACCGAGTTTCGGGATTTCGGGCACGGCGATGATCTGTGCCGGCAACAGCAGGTTGTTGCTGATCTTTTCACGAAGTTGTGCCTGCGCCGAGGCCGCATCAATGTCGCCTGCGAGCAGCAGCACGATCTTTTCGCCTTTTTTGGCATCGGGCAGGTTGACCGCCACGAATTCAGCCGTATCGCCGAGGATGCGCCCGATCTCCTCCTCCACAGCGCCGAGCGACACCATCTCGCCGCCGACTTTGGCAAAGCGACTGTAGCGGTCAACGATGGTTAAAAAGCCGTCGGTATCCAGCCGACCCTTGTCGCCGCTTTTGTACCAGCGCTCGCCGTCGATCTCGACAATGGCATCGGCGGTTTTTTCGGGATCGTTCAGATAGCCTTTCATCAGCTGGTTGCCGCCGATCAGGATTAATCCCTCTTCACCGACTGGCAGTGCTTCCAGCGTCGAGGGGTCGACAATACGGAAAGCCGAACCGGGCAAAGGCATGCCGACCGTACCCGGCTTTTGCCCCTGCTGTACCTTCCATTCGCGGGGGATCAGGCGATCGGGGATATTCACCGATGCGACCGGGCTGGTTTCGGTGGCGCCGTAGCCTTCGACGATATCCTTGCCGAAACGCTCCTTGAAACCTTTGCGTATCGCATCGGGGAGCTTTTCCGCTCCGGCGATCACCAGCCGCAGCGAATCGAACATCAGCGGAAGAATGCGGCGGTTGGCGGTATAGAGGCGCAGGAAGGTGGCGGTGCCGCAGAGAATGGTGGCTTTGTAGCGCGCCGTCAGGACTCCGATGCCGGGGCCATCGGTGGGATCGGGGTGGGCCACGATCGGGAACCCCTCGACCAGCGGCAGCAGCGTGGTCACAGTGATGCCGAAGGCGTGGAAAAGCGGCAGGGTGCCGAGAATGACGTCGTTCTCCTGCAGATCGAGAATATTGGAAATCTGCTTGATATTGCCGACCAGATTCTTGTGGCTCAGCTCCACCCCTTTAGGGGTGCCTTCGCTGCCGCTGCTAAACAGAATCGTTGCCGTGCTGTCGGTATCCACACTACGCACCCAGAGTGCGGTCAGCAGCCAGACAGGCAGCCAGCGTGCCATGAGATAATGCAACAGGCGCGCAGGTTTCGAGATCTGCTTGCCGATATCCTCCAGATAGATGACGTCGAGCCCATTTAGCATTACTTCTGTATCGAAGCCTTTGCCGGTGAGTTTGCTGGCGAACTTGCGTGAGGCGACCACACTTTTGATGCCGGCGGCTTCGATACCGGCGCGCAAGGCTTGCGGTTGAGCGGTGTAATTCAGGTTGACCACGGTTTTGCCGAGCATCAGCACGGCAATATTGGAGAGCCCGCCTGCGCTGCTGGCAGGAACCAGTAGCCCGATATTCTGTCCATGCAGGCGCGGGGCGAGTGCTCGGCGGAACAGGGCGGCGGCGGTCAGGAAACGGTAGCCGGAGAGCTCCATGCCGGTGGAGTCGGCTGCGAGCAGGTGATTGCCTGTGCGCGTGGCAGCTTGCACCACGGCGGTCGGGATGTCAGGCAGGGTGTCGCTGTATTCGCGCCAGGCGAGGATCGATAACTCGGCCACCGCCTGTTTGACACTTGCCGTGGTGGCCTCGGCGGGGGTGAGTGCCGGGCCGAAGGCGACAGTGACATCGCGGGCCGGGCGGTTGATTAGCTTGTTGAATTTAGAGGCGCGCGAGAAGGCCGTTCCCCACAGTCCGCGCAGGTAGAACGGCACCACACGCACATTATCGGAAGCATCGGCCAGCGCCCGCTCGAAACCTTTCTTGAATTCGCCGAGATGACCGTTACGGGTGATCATGCCTTCCGGAAACAGTGCCACGCATTCGTCCGCATTCAGTGCGTCGCTGATACTGGCGATCGCCTCCTTGCTGGAGCCGGAAGAGACGGGAATGATGTTGAAAAAGTCGAGGAACCACTTCAGGAACCATTTCTCATAGATGCTGCGCTCCATCACGAAGCGGATACGGCGCGGACTTGCCATTTGCAGCACCGCCCAGTCCAGCCAGCTGGCATGGTTGCCGAGCAGCAGCACCCCGCCTTCTGCCGGCAGGTGTTTGAGCCCCAGTACCTGTAGCCGGTAGCGCTGTTGCACCAGTAGCGAGATCAGGAAACGCACCAGCGATTGGGGGAGCTGGCCTACAGTATAAATGGCTCCGATCAGTGCCAGCAGGGAAAAGAGCAGGATCACACCATGGCCGCCGATGCCAGAGAGGGCGGCAAGCGTGGTAATGGCGAGTGCGGTCAGCATACCGAGGCTCTGTACCCAGTTGTTGCCTGCCAGGATGGTGCCAAGCTGCTTGGGATTGCTGTGGAACTGGATCAGTGCGTTCAGCGGCACGATGAAGAGGCCGCCGCAGATGCCGAAAATCAGTGATAACGATGCCAGTGTGACGATGTCGGTGGCATTCCCCAGCCCCCAGACGCTTAAAGCGATACCGAAGGCACCAACGGGCACAACGCCTGTTTCGATGTAGTGGCGAGAAATTCGGCCGGAGAGCATTGAGCCAATGAAGATGCCGATGCCGGAGGCTGCCAGAATGGCACTGATGCTGCCGGTGTTGCTGATGCCCGCAGCGCTTTTGGCATAAGAGGGGAAGGAGGCGGCAACGGCCTGCGATAGTCCCCAAAATACCGTCAGCCCCACAATGCTGAGCTGGATGCTCCGGTTGCTACGCAAAAGCTTCAGATTGCCTGCCAGGCTTTTCAGGCGCATATAGTTGCCGTACTCGAATTTGCTGTCGGTTTTGTCGGTCAGCTTCGGCAGCCGCAACGCCAACAGAAACTCGATCGCCGAGGCGAGGATTAAAAGCAGCGACAACGGTGCTATTTCCAGCAGGATAGGGCCGGGTTGGTAATGAGCGGCCGGGTTAGAAGGGCGGGCCAGCATCGCCTCGAACATCAGTGAGAAGAGCAGCATGCCGGAGAGGATTGCGGTGATGGTGATGGCCTGCACAAGGCCGTTGGCGCGGCCGAGCTCCTCGCTGCCGACCAGTTCCTTGATGTAACCGTATTTGGCGGGTGAGTAGATCGCACTCTGTATACTGAGCAGCAGCGTCATGGCGAAGGCGGCGAGAAACCAGCCCATGAAATAGGCGACAGCCATCAGCGAGGTGATGACAACGGCGGAGAGTGCCCCGTAACGGATGATACTGTTTTTGGGGAATTTGTCGGCTAGAAAGCCGGAGGGAGAGAAGAGCAGGACAAACGGCAGAATGATCAGTGCATTGACTATAGCGATCAGCACGATCTGTTCTGGCCCGTCGTAGCATTTGAATATGGTGTTCTGCATCAGGATTTTGTGGCCGAGGTCGGTAAAGGCATTCAGGAATACGATGAACAGGAAAACGCTGAAGTGACTAAAAATTTGCATGGGTCCGATCCTTGGCACCTTATTAAGTAGGCTGTTGATGCTGCATCGTAGAGGATGCGGGAAGAAGCCTCAATTGTGGCGAGGCTGCACAGCTGTGCACGGCAATGTTGACATGCAGGTATCCCGGCGCATGATTCGCGCCATGAATTCGCACTACGCACTGATCAAGGTCGTGACCATCGGCTGGCTTGTCGCCCGCCGAATGACCCCGTGCGCCGTGAGGTTCTGATCAGTAATAACTGAATATTAGTCACCGAACATAACGGCCACGGGTTCCCAGCGAATCCGTGGCCGTTTTCGTTTCGGTCGAGAAAAAGGAGAGTGAGATGTCCGTACCGATGGCGTATGTGGCTGTAATTTTAATCTGGAGCACGACTCCGCTTGCCGTGTACTGGAGTAGTGTCGAGGCTGGTTTTATCTTCGGCGCGACCAGCCGCATGCTGATCGGTGCCGTGCTGGCGACAATGGCTGTCGCCCTGCTTGGATCCGGCCTGAAATGGCATCGTCGTGCTGTCATCGCCTACCTGCTAAGCGGTTTCGGCTTCTTTGCCGGCATGATGATGGTTTACTGGGCAGCGCAATACGTTCCCACCGGCTGGATATCGCTGATCTACGGTCTGATGCCGATCATCACGGCAGTCATGGCGCATATCTGGCTGGAGGGCGAAGTGCTTTCGGCTCACCGCATCATCGGCATGCTGATCGGTGTCTCGGGGCTCGCCGTCATCTTTGGCAACGGCATTATGCTCAGCGTCGAAACTGCGCTCGGTATTGCGGGCGTGTTGATTTCGGCCTCGATCCATGCCGGGGTGAGCGTTGCCATCAAGCGGCTCGATCTCGATCTGTCGGCCATCTCGATGACCAGCGGCGGGCTGCTCTTTGCCGCCCCGCTCTATCTCCTGGCGCTCTATCTGTCGCCGGCACCATTACCGGTGCACCTCGAGCCGAAGACGCTGGCGGCCATCGGCTATCTGTCGCTGTTCGGTTCCGTGTTCGGCTTCGCGCTCTACTACTACGTGCTCAAGAACGTGGAGGCGACGCGGACGGCTCTGATCACACTGATCTCGCCGGTGCTGGCATTGACGTTCGGCAACATGTTCAACGGCGAAGCCATCACGCCGATGATCATTGCCGGGGCATTGCTGATCCTGTCCGGGCTGGCGCTGTTCGAGGTGGGGGGACGTTTTGAGTGGTTACGCATGCTCTTTCAGCGTACGTGAGTCTTGTTAGCAAAGACCCCGCCATTTCGGCGGGGTCTTTGCGTTTATATCTCGAGCAATTGGATGTGATAAACGGGAAGCAGGGCGAGGAAGCGTAGAGCGCGATGCGAGAAGTAGTCAGCGTGCTGGCACCGTTGGAACACATGCCTCCGAGGATGAAGATTGTCTATTCTGCTGTGGCTTCAATCGCTGTTCAGGCGATGATCCCTTTAAGTAGCGATTCCGTCGAGTCGAGCATGAGCGTGTCGAGATTATTGGGGCGTGAGAGCCATGATTGGATGAAAATTCCGTCCATGCCGCCGACAAGAAGGTATGCGATTGCCTCCGCGTTGGTACCCGCCCTGAAGGCTCCCCGGGCTATGCCCTGTTCGATGATAGTGATGATCATGGCCCTGTATTCATCGTACATGGCAGCAAGATCCTCGGCGTAGTCGTTGCGCATTCCGTGCACGCTGGCAGCAGCCCAGAAGTCGAGAAACAGTGGCACAAATTCACGATGCTGGATGGCGACCTCGGCCCACGTGGCTGCGATTCGTCTGATTTGCTCGATCTCATCTTCAACGTCGCCGATGGCCTCCTGCATCATTTCGCCTGTCATTTTCCCGAACCAGCGGAATACCGCGCCGAACAGCGCTTCCTTGTTTTTGAAGTAGATATAGAGCATTCCCTTGCTTACGCCAGCCCGCTCGGCGATCTCATCCATGGTGGTGTTCTGGTAGCCGCGCTCGGCAAAGACCACAATGGCAGTCTCCAGCAGTTCTGCCTGCCTCTGTTCCTTGTCTACCCGCTTTGCCATAGTTGCTCCGTTTTTTTGTTGACTGACCAGTCAGTCATTGATAAGGTAATGCAAATTCTTGCTTTCGTACAGTCTCAACTATAGTAGACCTAAGGCATTTGGCGAAGCGGTAGGGGTATATCACATGGAGGCACAAATGATCAGGCATGTTGCAGGGTGCGGCGCAAAGCTACTTGCGTTGCTGATGATTCCCGCCTTCGCACAGGCGGCGGAGGTAAGTGAACTGATCCATCATATCGATGAGCTCTGGCGCGGCGAAACCTCGCAGGCGACCATGACGATGACGGTTAAAACCCGGCGCTACGAACGTGCCATGACCATGGAGGCGTGGTCGCGCGGCAAGGAGTTCTCCCTCGTTGTGATTCGCGAACCGGTTAAGGATCGCGGTATCGCTACGCTCAAGGTCGAAGAGAACATCTGGAACTACCTGCCCAAGATCAACCGCGTCACCAAGGTGCCATCGAGCATGATGTCCGGCTCATGGATGGGCAGCCACTTCACTAACGACGATCTGGTCAAGGAGAGCACCTACGAGGATGATTACGACTCCAACATCACCTTCGAAGGAAAGCGCGACGGTAAAACAATCTATGAGGTGACCTCGCTACCGAAACCCGATGCGCCGGTGGTCTGGGGCAAGGTGATAATGGAGATCGAGCAGAAGACGCTGGCTCCCTATCGCGCCCGCTATTTTGATGAAGAGGGGATACTTATCCGAACCATGACCTTCGACCAGCAGCAAAAGATCGGGGAGCGTGTCGTGCCGATGCGCATGACACTGCAGCCGGAAGATAAGCCGGAGGAATCGACGGTTATCACCTATCAATCCATCGAATTCGGCGTGCAGCTGGAGGTCTCCTTCTTCTCCCTGCAGAGCCTGAAGCGGCGGCGTTAGCCAGTTATGCGGGAAAGTGCCACGGTCCAACCGTTCGTTCGTCTGCCGATGCTATTGTTCGTCGCTTGGCGCAACATTTGGCGCAATCCGGTCCGCAGTATCCTCACCATCTCCGCGCTGGTCGGCGGGCTGGTGATGGTGATTCTCTACGCCTCGCTGCTGGAGGGGATGAGCCGGCAGATGGTGCAGTACGCCACCGAGATGACCACCGGCCACCTGCAGCTCCATCGCCGTGCCTTCATCGACGATCAGGATCTCTACGCTACGATGCCGTGGTCGTGGCTAGAGCAGGCCGAAAAAGAGTTTCCCGCCATCCATGTCGCACCGCGCCTCTATGCGGCTGGGCTTGCCAGCTCCTCTGCCACCTCGACCGGCGTCATGATCCGGGCGGTAGACCCTGAGCGTGAAGCGTCGGTGACCTCGATGCTGGAACATGTGCGAAGCGGTGAAGCGAGACTGGACGTGGCCGACACCATCGATTCGGGCCTGACCCGCTACAACGTTGTGGTCGGCGCACAGCTGGCGAAGAATATGAAGCTTGCTCCCGGTAGCGAGCTGGTACTGGTGACGCAGGCGGCCGACGGCAGCATCGGCAATGCTCTCTATCGTGTGTCGGCGGTGCTCAAGCCGCTGGAGCCTGGCTTCGATCGCATGGGCGTATTGATGTCGATCCGGGCTTACCGGGAGCTGATGTATCTGGAGAGCGGTTTTCACGAACTGGCGATCAGGCTGGACGATGTCGAGTCGCTGGCGAGCGTGCAGTCGGCGCTGGATGGCGCCGTGCAGCGATGGCAGGCGGAGGCGCCGCTGGATAAGCTGGGCGAGCCGGCGGTGGTGCGCAACTGGCGGCAACTGAATCCCGCCATCTCCGATATGCTGGAGCTCAGCCGTTCGATGCTGCTGCTGATGGGTCTGATCGTTGTGGGGCTGGCCTCGCTCGGCATGCTCAACACCATGCTGATGGCGGTGCACGAGCGGGCGCACGAATTCGGCATCCTGCTCTGCCTCGGCATGAAACGGCGCTGGCTGCTTGCCATGGTGCTGCTCGAATCCTTCTTCCTTGCCCTGGTGTCGGCGGTGATCGGCTCGATTCTCGGCGCCTTCGTGGCCCGTTACCTCGAGGATCACGGCTTCGATTTCAGCGACAGCATGCCTGACGGCTACGACTGGGCCGGCATGACCTTCGAACCGGTGATGAAGGGGTATCTGGAACCGGGGCAGATCGTGGAGGCGTGCCTGCTCACCCTGATCGTCAGCCTGCTGGCCTCGCTGATCCCTGCCTGGCGTACGGTGCGCATGAGACCGGCAGAGGTGCTGCGATGATTCCCCAGCACGGCCATATGCCGCTCTCCATGCTGATGCGGCTGGCGTGGCGCAACCACTGGCGTCACCGCCGGCGTACCCTGATCACCTTAAGCTCCATCGGTCTCGGTTTCGGTCTGGCGGTCTTCTCCATCGGCATTGGCGACGGCAGTCACAATTCGATGATCCGCAACGCCATCAAGCTCGGCGAGGGGCATCTGGCGGTGCAGCCGAAGGGGTATCTGGAGGCGCCGGCCAACCACAAGTATCTCGCCGACGGCCGCAGCCTGCAGAAGCGGCTGGAGGCGCTGGCCATTCCCGGTAGCGTCGAGCCGCGCATTTCGCTGCAGGTGCTGGCCAGCAGCGCCAACAATTCGGTCGGTTCGGCACTGGAGGGGATGAGCACCGAGCACGATCCGCGTGTGGCGATGCTGAGGCCCAAGCTGGTGGAGGGCCACTGGCTCGAAGCGGGCGATCATCGCGGCGTGCTGATCGGCGATGGCATGGCACGCAAGCTCAAGGTTAAGGTGGGTGGCAAGGTGGTGCTGATGGCGGGTACGAAAGGAGGCGATACTCAGGCGCAGCTTGGGCGGGTGCGCGGCATTTTCGATTCCCATGTCGATGAGCTCGATGATTATCTTGTGCTCAGCGATATCGCCTTCGCCCGGCGCTTTCTGGAGGGTGAGGGAGCCGATGTCGATAAGCTGCCGGTGACCCGTTTCGCCGTTTTCCTCGACGATCCGGACAGCATGGGGCAGTGGAAAGAGACCATTCAGGTTGCCATCACCGATACGGGCGTGGTGGCGCTCGACTGGCACGAGATGATGCCGGAACTGGTGCAGTTCATCGTTATCGACGATGCCGGCAACTATATCTTCCTGACCCTGATCCTGATTATGGTGGTCTTCGGTATTCTCAACACTGTCTTGATGAGTGTGCTGGAGCGCACTCGCGAATTCGGTCTTCTTCGGGCGCTGGGCATGAGCCGCTTCCAGTTGCTGATACTGGTTTTCTGTGAATCGATGCTGCTTAGCTTTTTGGCTGTGGTGATCGGCTGGATTGTCGGGGGCGGCACCCACTGGTGGTTCTCCCGCCACGGCCTCGACTTCTCCGCCATGATGGGCGGCGATACGGCGATCATGGGGACCTTCATGGACCCGGTGATCTATACCGAATTGTCGCAGGGGCGGGTGATCGAGCTGACCGTGATTGTTTTTGCCGCCACGCTGGCCTCCGGCATCTATCCGGCGATCAAGGCGGCACGGGTGACGCCGGTGCAGGCACTGCGAACATGAGATCGGGATTGAGGTATTTGCTATGACGATTTTAAGACTTGAAGGCGTGAACAAACGCTACCGCCAGGGCGAGGTAGAGGTACAGGCGCTCGACAATATCGATATAAAACTGGAAGAGGGCGAGTTTGCCGCGCTCGTCGGCCCCTCAGGTTCCGGGAAGACGACGCTGCTCAACATCATCGGCGCGCTCGATGCACCGAGCTCTGGCCGCGTCCATCTCAATAGCACGGAGTTCACTTCGCTGAGCGAGGCCGAGCTCTCCGATTTTCGGCTCTTCCAGCTCGGTTTCATCTTTCAGGCCTACAATCTGGTGCCGGTACTCAGTGCGCTGGAGAACGTTGAACTGATCATGGTGTTGCAGGGACGGCCGCCGGCCGAGCAGCGCGAGCGGGCCGAGCACTATCTGGAGCTGGTCGGCCTGAAGGATTTGATGCACCGCAGGCCTGCGGCGCTCTCCGGCGGACAGCAGCAGCGGGTGGCGGTGGCACGGGCGCTGGCGGCGGGGCCAAGGCTGGTGCTGGCCGACGAGCCGACCGCCAACCTCGATTCGGAGAATGCCGGGGCCCTGCTCGATATCATGCATCGCCTGTCGCATGAGGAGAAAACCACCTTCCTCTTCTCCACCCACGACCCAAGGGTCATGGATAGGGCCGAACGGATTATTACGCTGCAGGATGGCGTGATCATCGGAGATGAACGTCATCAGCCGCATGAACAAGCCTCTTAGTCGCTTCACTCTTCTGCTGATTCTGCTGGCGCTTCCCGCTGCCACCCATGCCGTCGAATTGACGGGGCGCCTCTCCGTTCTCGGCGGCGGCGCATGGGGAGGGGTCGGCGATTTCGGTTATGCAAGCAGTGGTAGCAAACCGCTGCTCTTTGATCAGGAGAGTATCAGGCTGATGCTGGACGACACCGGGGAGGTAGGTGAGTGGTCGGTACATTTCAGGACGATCAGGCAAAACTTCATCCGCTATCCGGCCACGAGCCAATACGCCGTCGATCTCTTCCGCAGCGACAAACTCTCCGGCAACTGGCAAAACTACCAGTCGAACAGCCGTACGACCCGCATCCGCTACGAGTTCGATCGGGCATTCTACAAATTCCGCTCGCAAAACATGACCTTCGCGCTAGGGCGCCAGTCGATCGACTGGGGCAGTGGTCGCCTCTGGCAGCCGTTCAATGTTTTCGGCGCTTTCGCGCCGACCGATCTCGATACCGATTACAAGCCGGGTATTGATGCGGCGACGCTTGAGTGGTTCCCCTCGGCCTTCTCATCGCTCAGCATGGTTTACGTGCCGGCTCTGAACCGCACGCTGGTCAGTGCGGCCAGCGGTGCGGTCTTCTTTCGCAGTCAGGTCGGCGATGCTTCCGAAGTAGGTTTGCTGGGCGGGCGGGTGCTCGGTGCGAACGTCGGCGGCGCATCGTTCGAGAGTGATTTTATGGGCATCGGCTGGCGCTTCGAGGGGCTCTACACCACGGCCTGGCGCAGTTCTCTGTTCTGGGTTGCCGGCATTGATTACCGCTTCGAGGAGGGGACGACGATTGCGATCGAATGGTATGAGAACAGTGCCGGGGCGGTACGCGAATCCCAGCTTGCCACCATCGCAAACGAGCGTTCTGTCCAGTATGGGTTGCAGCAGCATATGGGGCGTCACGTTCTTGGCATTGCAGCAACACGGGATATCACGCCGCTGCTGAGCGGCAGTTATACGATGCTGGGCAGCGGGCTGACGAACCGGACGAATGGCACCTCCTTCTCCTTGCTGCATCAGGCCAGCCTCACCTACTCGGTCAGCAACGAGTCCGACCTGCTTTTTTCGCTGTTGCTGGCATCGGGGAAGGGGCTCGATCCGTTGAGTGTGCCACAATCCGAGTTTGGCCATATTCCTGCGAGTGCTACACTGCGTTACCGCATCTATTTGTAGTTGCTTCTGCTATCAATAAGACCCCGCCATTTCGGCGGAGTCTTTGCATTTACACTTCTAACAGTTGATTGCCGATATGCCGGAGACAGTAGAGAGCGATGGCTTTCTCTTCCTCCGAGAGTCCACTCTGCACCTTGTGCTGCAAATCCCTGAGTAGCGGCACGGTGGCGGCGAGCGTTGCCTCTCCTCGCGGGGTCAGGGCGATGCGGAAGCGGCGGCGGTCCTTCGTGTCTGGAATACGTTCAATGAGCCTTTTTTTCACGAGGCTGTCGAGACGACGGGTCACCGTTGTCTTGTCGCGCATCATCGCCTCGGTAATTTCTGCCTGGGCGGTCGCGCCTTTCATGGAGAGGCGGTAAAGGATGCCGAAATCCTGTGCTGAGATCGGGTGGCTATTTGCCGAAAAAGCGGCGGAGACAGCATCGGCCATCAGGGATGCCGTGCGGTTCAGATTGAATGCAAGCGCCTGTTCGAGTTCGAAGCCGTTTTCAGCCATGCGAAGATGGTATATGCAACAGTTGCATAGTGCAACTAATTGGAAATTTGAGCGACTATAGGGTTGATTTCGTATCCGAATCCTGGCTGGCGCTTTCCAAAAGATCTTTCAGATTGGCGAAAGGCTTGTGCGTGGCCGGGGTGTGTTCGGGTGAGTCGGTCGATGTATGCATACTCTCCTGATGCTGATGCTCGGCATCGTGGCAATAGAGGCACAAAAGCTCCCAGTTGCTGCCATCCGGCGGGTTGTAGTGATGGTTGTGGTCCTTATGATGTACGGTGAGTTCGCGCAGCTGTTTGCCGGCGAATTCGCGGCCGCAACGGGCGCATACCCATGGGAAAAGTTTCAGCGCCTGTTCGCGAATGCTGGCATCCGTCTTCGATCGCATGGCAGCCGTTGGTTACAGATATTCCGGCAGCTGCTTGCGCAATTCAGCAGGTTTCAACGCAGTCAGGTTTTTGTTGATCTCCTCTGCGATCACGACAGCGAGCGGGGCGGAGAGGTGGGCGCGCAGCAGCCCGAGGAATTCGGGAGGTGCGGCAATATAGAGCTTGCCGAAGCGGCACTGCGAACGTCCCAGTTCGAGCGCATCCACAATCTCTTTGGCAAAGCGAATTGCCTCCTCCTTTTTGGGTTCCACGGAAGAGCCCATGGTGTGGCGGTTGGCGCCCTGAGAATCAAATGCCCTGCCCGGCAGGTCGCTGGTCAGTTCCTGCTCATGCATGCGCGATTCGGGATGAGAAAACGATTGTACTTTGGATAACGACGAAGTCGGTTTGTTGGCCGAGTAAATAACAGCATTGGCACTTTCAGCTACCAGAATCCAGATGGTGCTCATTAAAACCTCCTGGTGAAAGTTTCAGTTTAAACAGTATAGCTGATATGCGCGGAAAGGAGTTGGCCGGGTGTGAATCGGGTAAGTAAGTTATTTTGGTGTCCCTACTCGAGTCCTGGCGGGACATTCTCCTCTAGATAAGTATAGCCCTTCAGCCCTTCGCGGTAGTAGTTCAGAAAGCTGGTCGCCTCTTTGGCGGAGAGTCGCCCTTGTGCCTTGGCCTCCTGCACCTGGCGGCGCATACGGTCCATCAGCATGGTCTCGTGAAACTGCACGTATTCGAGCACTTCGGAGACTGATTCGCCCTCGACCACCTGCTCCAGTTCGTAGGAGTCGCCGTCCATGCGGATATGGATGGCATGGGTATCGCCGAACAAGTTATGCAGATCGCCGAGGATCTCCTGATAGGCACCGGTCAGGAAAATGCCGATGAGATAAGTGTCGCCCGGGGCGACCGGGTGCAGCGGCAGTGTGGAGGAGATGCCGGATTCGAGCGGAAAGTGCGCCAGCTTGCCGTCGGAGTCGCAGGTGATGTCGAGCAGAATGCCGTTGCGGGTCGGCTCCTCGTTCAGCCTGTGGATCGGCATAACTGGAAAGACTTGCTGGATCGCCCATGCGTCCGGCAGCGATTGGAACAACGAGAAATTGCAAAAATAGCGATCCGCCATGCTGGTTTCGATGTTCGGAAGCAGCTGTGCCAGTGTCTCTTCATCGAGTTTCTTCATCATGTGCGCGGCGACTGCCCAGTAAATGGCATCCGCATGTGCCCGCTCCGCCAGAGTGCAGTGTCCGAGCGTGAACAGCGTATTGATGTTCTCGCGCAATTCGATGGCATCGTGCAGTGCTTCGCGGCTGTCCATGGTATCGATGTCTCGCAGTGTGGACCAAAGCTGGCGAAGAGGCAGCGGCGCCTCCTCATCAGGTTGCGAAGGCAGGGTATCACGCTTGCGCTGCGAAACGCCGAGCAGATCAATGATCATCACGGCATGGTGTGCCACCAGTGCGCGACCGGATTCGGAGATGATGTCGGGATGCGGCAGCTCCTCCTCGTCGCAGATGGTTTTCATGGTCCAGACGATGTCGTTGGCATACTCCTGCAGCGAGTAGTCAACGGAAGCCGTGTTGCCGGAAATGGTGCCGTCGTAATTGACGCCGAGGCCGCCGCCCACGTCCATAAACTGGATCGGTGCGCCCAGTTTGCACAGTTCGGCATAGAAGCGAGCCGCCTCCTGCATCGCTTTTTTGATATAACGAATCTCCGGCACCTGTGAGCCGATATGGAAATGCAGCAATTTCAGGCAGTTCAGCATGTCGGCTGCCTTCAGGGTATTCACCGCCTCCAGCAGCTCCTCGGCATCGAGCCCGAATTTCGATTTGTCGCCGCCGGAGTCCTCCCACTTGCCCTTGCCGGAAGAGGAGAGCCGGCAGCGCAGGCCGATCAGGGGCGTCACTTTCAGCCTTTTGGCGGCATTGAGGATCAGATTCAGTTCGTTGGGCTTCTCTACCACGATAAAGACGCGCTTGCCCATCTTCACGCCCATCAGGGCCAGCTCGATGAATTCGCGATCCTTATAGCCGTTGCAGATAATCAGCCCTTCCACATCATCGAGCATCGCGAGGGTGGCGTGCAGTTCCGGCTTGGAGCCTGCTTCCAGCCCCCAGTTGAATTCGGCACCGAACTCGACGATCTCTTCGATCACCTGCCGCTGCTGGTTCACCTTGATCGGATAGACGCCGCAGTAGCGTCCCTTGTATCCCGCCTCTTCGCGGGCATGGTTGAAGCGTTCGAATATCTGCTGCATGCGGCGCCTGAGCATGTCGGAAAAACGCAGGAGCAGGGGAGCGTAGAGATCGCGCTTGGCCAGTTCGTCGCACAGCTGTTTCAGGTCGATAGCGTGGTCGCCATCGGGAGTTGCCTCGATGTTGCCGCTGGCGTTCACGCGGAAGAAGCCATGCCCCCAACCGTCGACACGGTAGAGCTCGGCCGCTTGTTCGATACTCCAATTCGTCATGCACGACCCCCGTCAAACTCGGAAAGTCGAGACTCTAGGGAAGCGCCGCACAACTATCTATAGCCCTGAATGATTGACCATGCCTGTCTCCAGTGCTTTAATCCCGGCCTATGACGAACACCACCTCTCTTTTCGCACTGCTACAGGGCCTTTTTCTGACTCTGGGCGTTGGCCTGTGCACAGACTGAAGGTTTCAGTCTTCGTAACACAGGCCGCAGCTTAAGCTCTGCGGCCTTTTTTTTGGTGGTGTTTGAATCAAGGAGTATGTGATGTCAGATCGCTTGTATATTTTCGACACAACATTGCGCGACGGCGAGCAATCGCCGGGCTGTTCCATGAACCTGGACGAGAAACTGCGCGTAGCGCATGCGCTGGCAGGTCTCGGCGTCGACATCATTGAGGCCGGGTTTCCGATTGCCTCGCCTGGAGATTTCGAGGCGGTGCAGCGTATTGCCAAAGAGGTGAAGGGACCGCGCATCGCAGGGCTTGCCCGTGCGGCGGAGAAAGATATCGAGCGTGCCGGCGAGGCGGTGAAGCCTGCCGGGGATCGCGCCCGTATCCACACTTTCATTGCCACCAGCCCCATTCACATGGAGGCGAAGTTGCGCATGACTCCCGATCAGGTGGTCGAGCGTGCGGTGGAGGCGGTGAAGCTGGCCCGTTCACTGGCGCCGGACGTGGAGTTCTCCGCCGAAGATGCCGGGCGTTCGGAGATGGATTTCCTCTGCCGGATCGTCGAGGCGGCGATTGCCGCCGGTGCGCGCACCATCAATATCCCCGATACCGTCGGCTACATGACGCCGGACGAGTTCGGCTGGCGTATCCGCACCCTGTTAGAGAAGGTGCCGAATTCCGATCAGGCGATCTTCTCGGTGCATTGCCATAACGATCTGGGCCTCGCGGTCGCCAACTCATTGGCAGCGGTCGAGAACGGCGCGCGCCAGGTGGAGTGCACCATCAATGGCCTGGGTGAGCGTGCGGGCAATGCATCATTGGAAGAGATCGTGATGATCATGAAAACGAGAGCTGACCGTTATGATATCGAGATGGGTATCGATACCACCAAGATTGTGCCTGCCTCGAAGCTGGTCAGTCAGATCACTGGTATGCCGGTGCAGCCCAACAAGGCGATTGTCGGTGCCAATGCCTTCGCGCATGAGTCCGGCATCCATCAGGATGGCGTGCTGAAACATCAGAAGACCTACGAGATCATGACGCCCGAATCGGTCGGCTGGAACACCAACCGCATGGTTTTGGGTAAGCACTCGGGCCGCGCGGCGCTCAAGTCCCGCTACGAGACCCTGGGTGTTGAGCTGGACGATGAGAAGCTCGTTACTGTCTTCGAGCGCTTCAAGGTGCTGGCCGATAAGAAGAAGGATATCTTCGATGAAGATCTGATGGCCATTCTCTCCGGTGATTCCGAGGTAGAGACCGAGCGGGTCAAGCTGGTCAACCTGCATGCTGCCTCCGGCACCAATGATGCGCCGGTGGCAGCCATCGAGCTTGATATCGAAGGCGTTCGTCATAAGGCAACTGCCGAGGGTGACGGGCCTGTCGATGCGGCGTTTAAGGCGATCAATTCGCTGGTTGAACCGAACGGAAAACTGTTGCTCTATTCGGTCAACGCCATCACTTCAGGAACGGATGCCCAGGGTGAGGTGACGGTTCGATTGCAGGACGGGGATCGTATCGTCAACGGTCAGGGCTCGGATACCGACATTGTCGTGGCATCCGCCAAGGCACTGATCGCGGCACTCAACAAGTTGCCGAACATGCACGCCAAGGAAGTGCACGCCCAATATTCCGGCGTGTAGTTTGTTAGATACGGCCGGGGAGCATTAGCCCCGGCCTTTAACTTGGCTCGAATAGGCTTAGGAGTATGAACATGAGCAGAGAGAATACCGAATCCATTTTTACCTCGCAGGTCGCCGAGCTGGTGGCGATTGGCGCGGCGATTGCCGCCAACTGTGAGCCCTGCTTCAAGTATCACTATGATCAGGCGCGCAAGCTGGGTGTGAGCGATGTAGATATGCGTTATGCCGTCGATCTGGCGCAGAATGTGAAGGAGCGCCCGGCCGAACACATGCTGGCTCTGGCCGAGCGCTATCTCGGAAAAGCGACGGAAGAGACCAAAGCTGCTGCGGATTCGTGCTGCACCAGCAGCGCCGACTCTCAGCCCTGCAGTTAATAAAAAAGGAAGGCGATTGCCTCCCCCTTTCGATTTTCCCGAGGGAACAAGAGCTGACCCTAAATGTGCGCATTTAACGCGTTCAGTCTGCTCCGGTCAGTTCAAGCCATTTGCCATGATCCCAGTAGTGAACGACCGAAGCTTTGTCTAACCAGATGTCGTTGATTCCATGATGGTCGATGACCTCGGGTGGCTTGTAGCCGCCGAAGGCTTCGTAATGCCTGCGTATATAGTCTTCCCCAACGATCCCTAGTGCATGGCTATACCAGATCAGTTCGTCATCGACACTTTGCAGGTAGTCCCGATCCTTACTATGGGCCACGATCTCTTCTTTGTTCGGGTCGCCTTGCCAATACACGATCAGGCTCGTATCGCCATCTTTGTGACATAACAGCGCCCAATCCATCTGGTTCGGGTTCCGGAAGTTGCCATGGACGATGTTTTTGGGAGTCGTACTGCCGGTCACTTGGGGAACCATGCACCCTTTTTTTTCCAGATGAGTTTTCAAGTTTTGCGGGAGTTCGGTAAAGGCGCTCGGTGGCAATCGTACAATTTTGTTTTCCGCCTTTTCCCATTGATCCGCATCCATGCCAAAAGCAGAGCCTGATATCGCGAACAACCAAATCAAACCAACGGTCGCAAGATAGTTTTGTATTCTTTTCATGTCCGCTTCTCCTGTTTTCTTAATGTATTCAAACCCCTGATTTTATCCGAATTAATATTGTGTCCCCGGAATTTCCCGATTGTATAAAGCATGTGCTGCAATTCTAAAAAAATCTAATCCATGAGCTGAGTCGACACTATGCAATCCTATTAATGCCCTTCGCTTAAGAATCGCGTTGTTTAGTTCGGCTAGATTCCTTTTAATCGCCTTTTCATACCTTTCCGTATTAATCTATCTCTCCTTTTGTTATAAGTTAATATTGATGCAGGGGATTGGTTCTTTTGTTTCTACTGCTGATCAATACCTTCCTCCAACAGTCTCTTTAGGCGAGTGCTCTTCAATCAGGGCAAGATCGTCTTTAGTTAATTCCACATTGAGGGCACCCAGATTCTCTTCAAGGCGGTGAATCTTCCGGGTGCCGGGAATGGCGACGATGTCGTCGTTGCGGCTCAGAATCCAGGCGAGGGCGATCTGTGCTTTGGTTGCGCCTTTGCTCTGCGCGATTTCGTCGATCACCTCCACGAACTTGAGATTCTGCTGAATCGCTTCATCGGTGAAGCGGGGATTCTCAAGCCGCCAGTCGCCCTTTTCCAGATCGGCGCGGCTTTTGATGGCGCCGGTGAGGAAGCCACGGCCAAGCGGACTGTATGCCACGAAGGTGATGCCGAGTTCTTTGCAGGTGCTGAAAAGTTCCTGTTCGGGCTCCCGGCTCCACAGGGAGTACTCAGTCTGCAGGGCCGTGATGGGATGAACAGCATGCGCGCGGCGAAGCGTTTCGCTATCCACCTCAGAGAGTCCGATCGCTTTCACCTTGCCCTGCTTGACCAGTTCGGCCATGGCGCCGACGATATCTTCGATCTCCATCTCCGGGTCTTTCCGGTGCATGTAGTAGAGATCAATGGCTTCGGCACCGAGGCGCTGAAGACTTTTATCGCATGCCTCCTTGATGTATTCAGGTTTGCCACTCAGGCCCAGGAACTCGCCATTGGGGCCGCGCATGATGGCGAACTTGGTTGCCAGGGTGATCTCGCTGAGCCGACCTTTGAAAGCTTTCCCGAGGAGTGTTTCATTGGCACCGCTGCCATACATGTCGGCGGTATCGAAGAAGTTCACACCGAGATCGACGGCCTTGTGCAGGGTGTTGATCGACTCCTGTTCATTGAAAGAGCCATAGAACTCAGACATACCCATGCAGCCGAGGCCGATCCGGTTAATATTGAGTTTGCTGTGCCCCAGAGTGGTGGTCTGCTTCATGATGTGTCTCCTTTTATTCGTGCGACTATAGACCTGAACGACTTTTCTTTATTTCTTGTTCCAGTCTTTTATTTCCGGATAAAGACGCTCTACACACTCCGGACATATTGCGTGGGAAAAATCGGCGCCGGTTTTTTGGTGGAAGTAGCCTTCAAAATGATACCAGTTGTCCTGATCGTCTTTGATTTTTTTGCAGCCTGCACAGATGGTCAGGATTCCTTGAGCCATGCCCAGTAAATCAGACAGGTCACGGTGCTCTTCAAGAACGTATTCGCCATTGTTGATGGGTGTTGATATCACTTCTTCAATGAGCAGCGTGTCGGATTTAAAATGTTTATGAATGGTTCTTCGCTTCCCCTTTTCTGCAAAGGTAGCTTTGGCCGGGCATGTGGTATCCGGCATTTCCCAGCATGGGATATCACTATTGTGGGTAAGCTTATAGCAGGGTTGCCCTATAATCTGTTCTCTCGGAAGCTGAATATGATCAGCAAAAGCCTGGTTGAAGTCCACGATATTGAAATCTTTATCAATGATATAACATTGAACGCTTAAGTTATCCAGTATCGTTCTCGGGTCGATCTTTGATGGTTCCATGAACCCTCCTCCCTCCATGTTTAGCGACTACTTCCCCAAAAAAGCCAGTGTAACCATTTTCGACGAATGTGGTCATCTTTTGTGCTCATGTATTGCTGCCCTGTGTGGAACGCAATAGGCCTAATGGTTCCTGCGCTCCAAGGCGTAGATTCCGAAACGGCCGGCGTGTTTTTTGTGGAAATAGAGGTGCTTTCCGTCGTCGCTGATTGCCGGGGCTTCGGCGAAGCCGGTGATGGCGGTAATCCGTTCCGGAACTGAGAAGGGTTCACCTTTGCTCTTGCGGGTGGCGCGGTACGAGGCGAATCTGAAGCCGTTCTTCTGGGTTAGACGGGTGAAGAATATCTCCAGTTCGTCGGCCGAGATCGAGGCGCCGTACTCGAGGTCGTCGCTGTTGATGTTGCGGAAGATATCTTTCGAGCGCGGGTCGATGGCGAACTCGCCGTTTTTTGTCAGACGGGCGACAAAGAAATTGGACTTGGTCGGGAAGGCATATTTGCCGAACTCGAAATAGGTCTGGGTGGCGTAAAGCGTGTTGCCATCCTTGCTGATCTCGACATCCATGTTCACCCAGCCGGGCTTGTTCAGAGACAATTCGGGATGCGGCCTGATGCCGGTAACCCTGCCGTTACCGAAGCGGCCGCTGTAGACAGTCGCAAGCCTGTTTTTCCTGTTGTACCCTGCCATCGAGACGAAGTAGAAGTTGCCGTGCTCATCCATGCTCGGCACGCCGTCCACCGTATCGGAATTGACCCCTTTCACCTCACCCATGAATTTGAAACGGGTGTCGTCGATGCGTTTGGCGTAGAAGATGTTCTTGTTGGTGGCGGGGTCGTCCGATTTCTCGCTGTTGAAGAAGAGAGTCCTGCCGTCGCGGGTGATGAACGCTTCCATGGCATTGCCGCTGTAGCCTTCGATCTCTGTGGTTCTCGGGTTTACAAAGATTTGTGGCTGACCTGAAACGACGTCGGCCTGGCCACGGTTAATCGCATCAAGTTCAGCATTGGCTTCGTCGAGAAGTTTTTCCGCCTCATCGAGGTTGCCGGCCTGGCCCAGTTGCTTCACGCGTTTCAGTTTCGGAACGACACCGGACACATCCCGCCCCTCATCGATGGCGATGGTCAACTGGCTTTTGGCGTAGTCCGCCTTGGCTCGGATGGCTTTGACTTCATCTGAAGGCGTGCCACAGCTTGATAGCAAAATCGAGGTAATCAGAAATGCCATGCGAGCCATGCCGGAGCACGTGAATGGGCGGAAATTCATCGGATGACCAGAATTGCCAGCCAGGGTGCGAAATTGAAAACGGTGATTGGTATGCACCAGAAGAAAAAGGCTTCGAGCATTTCGAGATTCATCGATCCTCCTCTCCCGGCCTGGAAAGTTTCTGTCCCGATTATAGCGGGAGTACCCTTGTTTGCGAGGCGACTCTGGGAAGTGGAGCGAAAAAGGCTGTGGTTATGCGGTTTGTTCGCACGTGTTAGCTTGCCGCCATGTCGCTTCAACTCAATCACAAAGCTGCTGCCCCCTTTTTGCCCATGAGCCGTGCCGAAATGGACAGGCTCGGTTGGGATGTTTGCGACATTATTATCGTTAGCGGCGATGCCTACATCGATCATCCGAGCTTCGGCATGGCAATTATCGGCCGTGTGCTGGAGGCAGCCGGTTTCCGCGTCGGTATTATCGCCCAACCCGACTGGCGTTCCGCCGATGCCTTCAAAGCGCTCGGTGCACCGCGCCTCTTCTTCGGGGTGAGTAGCGGCAATATGGATTCGATGGTGAATCGCTATACGGCGAACCGCCGTTTACGTTCCGACGATGCCTACACGCCGGGAGGAGAAGGCGGCAAGCGCCCTGACCGCGCCACGCTGGTCTATGCGCAGCGCTGCCGCGAGGCGTTCAAACAGGTGCCGGTGGTGATCGGCGGTATCGAGGCGAGCCTGCGAAGGATTGCCCATTACGATTACTGGTCGGACACCGTGCGCCGCTCCATTCTTCCCGATGCCAAGGCCGATCTGCTGGTCTATGGCAATGCCGAACAGCAGATCATCGAGATTGCAAAAAGACTGGATGCCGGTGAAGCGGTGGATGCGCTCACCGACATTCGCGGCACGGCGGTGATGCGCAAGTCCATCCCCGAGGGGTTGCTGGAGCTGGATGCAACCCGCCCCGATGCGGACACGCCACACCCGCCGCGCTCCGAGTGGCAGCACACAGTGGTGCGCCTGCCGTCGTTCGAGGATGTTAAAGACGATCCGCTGCTCTACGCGCATGCTTCGCGCAGCATGCATCTGGAGACCAACCCGGGGAATGCGAGGGCGCTGGTGCAGCAGCATGGCGATAGGGATGTCTGGATCAACCCGCCGCCCTTGCCGCTTACCACGCCAGAGATGGATGCGGTCTACGATCTGCCTTTCGCGCGTGCCCCACACCCATCCTACGAGGGGCGCAATATCCCGGCCTGGGAGATGATTCGCTTTTCGGTGAATATTATGCGCGGCTGCTTCGGCGGCTGCACCTTCTGCTCCATCACCGAGCATGAAGGGCGCATCATTCAGAACCGATCCGAAGCCTCGATCCTGCGCGAGGTGGAGGCGATTCGTGACAAGACGCCGGGCTTCACCGGCGTGGTCTCCGATCTCGGCGGCCCGACTGCCAATATGTATCGGCTTGCCTGCAAAAACAAAAAGATCGAATCCTCCTGTCGCAGGCTCTCCTGCGTCTATCCGGGTATCTGCGAAAACCTCAACACCGACCATGCGCCGCTGATTCGCCTCTACAAAAGGGCGCGCACGCTTCCCGGTATCAAGAAGGTGCTGATCGGTTCGGGCGTGCGTTACGATCTGGCGGTGAAGTCGCCTGAGTATGTGAAGGAGCTGGTGCAGCATCATGTCGGCGGCTATCTGAAGATTGCACCGGAGCACACCGAGGATGGCCCGCTCTCCAAGATGATGAAGCCGGGGATCGGCACCTACGATGCCTTCAAGACAATGTTCGAAAAGTTCTCGAAGCAGGTGGGTAAACAGCAGTATCTGATTCCCTACTTCATCGCCGCGCATCCCGGCACCACGAATGAGGACATGCTGAACCTTGCTCTGTGGTTGAAGCGGAACAATTTCCGCCCTGATCAGGTGCAGGCCTTCCTGCCCTCGCCGATGGCAATCGCATCAAGTATGTACCATAGCGGCATCAATACCCTGAAAAAGGTTTCGGGCAACAGCGAACGGGTATTCGTTGCCAAGGGGCTGAAGCAGCGGCGACTACATAAAGCCTTTTTGAGATATCACGATCCGGAGAACTGGCCGATGCTCAGGGCGGCCATCAAGCGCATGGGGCGCGAGGATGTGCTTGGCAACGGCCCGGATTGCCTGATTCCGGCCTTTGGTAATTGTCCTTCACCTGTTAAGGGAAAAGTGAAGCAATACCAACAGAAATTCCGCACGCAGTATACGCGCGCCGATCGCGCACCCCGCCCCAAAAAGCCGGGGCGAAGAAAAGGGCGGTAGAGGGAAAGATAAAGGGCGGTTGAAGCCTCCGCCCTTGCCTTTACAAGGGCGGGCTGTGCTCGCTTATTCGTTCGGTTTTTGCTTACGGCCGGTGACCATGGCTCTGACCAGATTCTCGCGGTGCAGCAGGGATGATACCGCCACTCCGCCGAGGTGAATGATAATCAGTAGCAGCATCAGATTGACGGTTGCTTCATGGATCTCTTCCCAAACGCTTTCGCCGCCTTCGTGCTCGCCATACCACTCGTCATCATCATCGGCTTGAGCGACCGGGATAATGGAAGCTGAGATCGAGGTGTCGATCGCTGCCAGCGGTCCCTTACCTTCGGCGCCGTAGGCCATCAACCCCGTCCAGCTTGCTGCGATAAGGGTGAGCAGCATAGCGACAACCATCAGGCCGCCGGCCGGGTTATGTCCGAAGTAATGCTTGGGATGTGTGGTTAGCAGGCTTTTCAGATAGGTGACGATGTCGCCCGGGCTGTAGATGAAATCGGAGAAGCGCGCGTATTTTGTACCGATGAAACCCCAGACGAGCCGGAAAGCCAGCAGACCTATAATTACATACCCGGCCCAGGCATGCAGTGTCTCTGCTTCCGCCTCGCCGCTCAGATAAGCTGCGGCGAAAAATGTCACCAGGCTCCAGTGGAAAATACGGATAGCGATATCCCAGACTTTAATTGAATCTTGCATGGCAAGCCTCCGGTTTGAATTTGGAGGAACGCTGAAGTCTGAAACTGAATTCAAGCTGAATTTATGTGCTTTTGCGCAAAACGGCCGGCAGAGCCGACCGTTTAAAGCGTACGTGAATCGTCGTTACAGACTCATCTGTTTCAGCCACTTTTCCAGAAAGTGAATGTTGAAATCGCCCTTCTGGAAACCGGGGTTGGCCAGCAGACGCTGATGCAGTTCACGGTTGGTGGTCACGCCCAGAATCACCAGTTCGTCCATGGCGCGCTGCATGGTGCGAATGCACTTCTCACGCGTACGTGCATAGGTGATCACCTTGCCGATCATGGAGTCATAAAAGGGCGGAATCGAATAGCCGGAATAGACGGCGGAGTCGATACGCACATTGCGTCCGCCCGGAGCATGGTACAGCTCCACCTTGCCTGGGCAGGGGGTGAATTTGAACGGATGCTCGGCGTTGATACGGCACTCGATGGCATGCCCTTTCAGTTTGATGTCCTTCTGCTGGAACTCGAGCTTTTCACCTGCCGCGACTCTTATCTGCCACTCAATCAGGTCGATGCCGGTAATAAACTCGGTGACCGGATGCTCCACCTGAATACGGGTGTTCATCTCGATGAAGTAGAAGCTCTTGTCCGGGTTCATCAAAAATTCGATGGTGCCTGCGCCCACATAATTCACCGCTTTGGCTGCCGCTACACCCGCCGCACAGATCGCTTCGCGAGTCTTTGAGTCGAGAAACGCACTTGGCGCCTCTTCAAGCACTTTCTGGTTTTTGCGCTGCATCGAACACTCACGCTCGAACATATGCACAACATTGCCATGCTTATCGCCCATCACCTGCACTTCGATATGGCGAGGCAGTTCGAGATACTTTTCGATAAATACGGTGTCGTCGCCAAAGGCGGCCTGTGCTTCGGAGCGGCATTTGGTGAAGGCGCCGGGCAGAGCCCCGGCACTATGCACCACCTGCATGCCACGGCCACCGCCACCGGCCGAGGCTTTGACAATTACCGGGAAACCAGCCTGCTGGGCGATTTTCTTTGCTTCATCGACGCTTTCGACTGCGCCTTCGGAACCGGGTACCAGCGGCACACCGGCTTTTTCCATCGCCTGCTTGGCCGAGACTTTATCGCCCATGATGCGCATGGATTCAGGGCTTGGCCCGATCCATGTGTAGCCGGACTCGATGACGATTTCGGCGAAGTCGGCATTTTCGGCCAGAAAGCCGTAACCGGGGTGAATGGCTTCGGCGTCGGTAACCTCGGCGGCGGCCATGATGGCGGGGATATTCAAATAGGAGAGTTTGCCGGGCGCGGGGCCGATACAGACGGCCTCATCAGCCAGCCTTGTATGCATGGCATCGCGGTCGGCCTCGGAGTAGACGGCGACCGTTCCGACACCAAGCTCCTTACAGGCGCGAATGATGCGAACGGCAATCTCGCCGCGGTTTGCGATCAGAATTTTACTAAACATGTAATGGGAACTCCGCTAATTGCTTACAGGGGGCGAATGATGAACATCGGTTGGCCGTATTCGATTGGGGTGGCGTTCTCGGGCATGATTTTTTCAACAATGCCATCGTATTCGGCTTCGATCTCATTCATCAGTTTCATGGCCTCGATAATGCAGAGCGTATCGCCTTTCTTGACCTTATCGCCTTCATTGACGAAGGGAGCGGAGTCGGGGGACGCAGCACGGTAAAAGGTGCCGACCATTGGTGAGACAACTGTGTGTTCGCTGTTTTCTGCTGGTGCCTCTGCAGATGCAGTGGAAGCGGGGGCGGCAGGTGCGAAAGCAGGCTGCTGTGCTACAGGTGCAGGCATTTGCACGGAAGTGTACTGAGGAACGGCTCCGCCCTGTTTGGAGATGCGAACCGTATGCTCGCCTTCGCTCACTTCGATCTCGGTAATGTCGGTTTGATCGAGCAGCTTGATCAGTTTTCGAATCTGATTGATATCCACGTAAAACTCCTTTTTTAATGGTTATTAGGTTGACTGGGCTCGCAGCGTGGTAACAAGGCCGCGCAGCGCCAGTGTGTATGAGGTTGGGCCAAAGCCTGCGACAATGCCGGAGGCCGCATCGGCCAGCAGCGACTTGTGACGGAACTCTTCGCGCCGATGAATGTTCGAAAGGTGCACTTCCGCAAACGGAATGCGACAGGCCAGCATGGCATCGCGCAGTGCGATGCTGGTATGGGTGTAGGCAGCCGGGTTGATCACGATGCCATCGATACCATCGCTGGAGGCCTTGTGAATGCGGTCGACTAGTTCGCCTTCGTGGTTGCTCTGGAAGGTGACGATCTCGGCGCCGAGGCGGTCGCCCAGTTCCAGCAACTCCTGATTGATTGCAGCAAGGTCCTGTTTGCCATAGTGGTCGGGTTCGCGTTTGCCGAGCAGGTTCAGATTCGGCCCGTGCATGATCAGAATGTGCAGGGTTTTCAAAGCTCATCCTCCCACGAGTCCTTCATGGCCTGCAAGGCCTCATCATCCGGGTGACGAATCATGAGCACTGCCAGCATGGCAAGGGCAGCATCTTTTTCGCCCTGTTGCCATAATAGCTTCGCCAGTTTGCGCGAGATCGGCAGCTTGCCTTGTGGCTTGTTGCTGTTTTCTGCACCGTGCTCGTACAGGCGTGAAGCTTTCTCAAAGCAGTCGAGTGCCTCCTGATGTTTACCCTGCTGTTGGCGCAGCTTGCCCATCGAATGCCAGGCGCGCGCCTCGTTGGGGGCAAATTCCAGCACTTCGTGCAGGATAACCTCGGCCTCATCACTGTTGCCCCGCTGCAGGGCCTCGTTGGCATGAGCAAGCCCTTCAGCCACACCCTTCCAGTTATGAGGGGTCGGTGCCGATCCTTGAGTCGTTGGGTTGGTCGCAGCCTGCGATGCTGATAGCATGCAGGCGAAGCTACGGAAGCGGTGGATTGGGGTCAATCGCGATCTTGTGCTAAATATCACGTTTTTGTGCATTTTTGATAAAAAACAGGCGATTTTTCGTCGACTTTGCTCAAAATCATGCACGCAACAGGAATGGCGAGAGCATGAAAATCCACCTGAATGGCGAGGAGCGGGATGTGCAGTCGGCAACGCTGGCCGAGCTGGTGAGCGAGCTTGGGCTCGAGCGTCGCATGATTGCGATTGAACGCAATCTTGAGGTGGTATCGAAGAGCCAGTACGGCTCGACTCGTCTTGAGGAAGGGGACCGCATCGAACTTGTGCACATGATCGGCGGGGGTTGAGGGAATTGAAACATCCGCAAAAAGCCGTCCATGGCTTTTGCTTGTAACACAGCAGGAAAAACGCGGTTTTCCTGTGCTCACGAATCCTGACGGATTCGCCCGGCTTCCTGCCGGGAAGTTTTGAAAAACCGCACATTCTGTGCGGGTGGGGGATGTAAATAGATGTCTGATGATTTTTTTAAAGTGGGCAGTTACGAATTCAAATCGCGATTGATTGTCGGTTCCGGCAAGTACAAGGATTTTCAGACCACCAAGGAGGCGACTGAAGCCTCGGAGGCGGAGATGATCACGGTGGCGGTGCGCCGCGTGAATATCACCGATCCGGGCAAAGAGAACCTGCTCGACTATATCGATCCGAAGAGGTACACCATTCTTCCCAATACCGCGGGCTGTTTTAACGCTGAGGATGCAGTGCGCACGCTTCGTTTGGCACGCGAAGCAGGCGGCTGGAATCTGGTCAAGCTGGAAGTGCTGGGCGATACCGATACGCTTTACCCAAACGTGGTGGAGACCATCAAGGCGGCAGAGACGCTGGTGAAAGAGAATTTCGAAGTGATGGTTTATACCAACGATGATCCGATCGTCGCGACCAGGCTGGAAGAGGTGGGCTGCGTGGCAGTGATGCCGCTCGGCAATCCGATCGGCTCGGGGCGCGGTCTTGCCAATCCGTTCAATATTCGTGTGATTAAGGAGCGCGCCAAGGTGCCGGTGGTGGTGGATGCCGGGATTGGTACCGCCTCCGATGCGGCCAAGGCGATGGAGCTGGGAGCGGACGCCTGCCTGATCAATACCGCCATTGCCGAGGCGAAAGATGAGTGCGGTATGGCCAGGGCGATGCGCGATGCGGTGCGTGCCGGGCGCCAGGCATTTCTGGCAGGGCGCATGCCGAAGCGGGCGTTTGCCAGTGCATCGAGTCCTACAGAGGGATACTTTTGGGATTAAGAATTTCACCGCAGAGGTCGCAAGGTTCCGCGAAGGAAAATAGAACGATGTTTTGTGCAGATGTGGGCTCCTCATGCCTACGCTGATTACACACGCCGCGGTTCCGCTCATTGCCCGGATTGGTCTCGGTCCGGAAACGGTATCGAACCGCCTGCTGAAGGTTGCCTGCCTCGCTGCGGTGTTGCCTGATGCAGATGTGGTGGCTTTTTTGCTGGGCATTCCGTATGGCGATCCCATGGGGCACCGGGGGATGTCGCACTCAATTGCGCTGGCCCTATGCGCAGGGGGTATCGCCGCCTGGGGCCATGCGTGGTTGCAGAGCAAAAGAGTCACGGCATTTCTGTTGGTTGCGGGCTCAATGGCTTCGCATGGTTTACTGGATGCTTTCACCAACGGAGGCCTGGGCGTTGCTTTTTTCTGGCCGTTCTCGGATGTGCGCTATTTTTTCTCAGATCATCCGATTGAAGTTTCTGCCATTGGTTTGAAATATCTTTTCACGGAGAGAACACTCACTGTTTTGAAATCGGAGGCTTTGTGGGTATGGTTCCCCGCCTTAACACTGGCGCTGGCTTTCCGTGCCACTATGCTCAAGAAGGATAAAGCATGACTGAATTGAAGAATGATCTGTTTCTGCGGGCATGCCTGCGTCAGGATGTCGAACGTACCCCGGTCTGGATGATGCGCCAGGCGGGCCGCTATCTGGCCGAATACCGCGCCACTCGTGCAAGGGCAGGAGGGTTCCTGAATCTTTGTCGCTCACCTGAAATGTGCAGTGAAGTGACCCTGCAACCGATCGATATTCTGGGTGCTGATGCGGCGATTCTCTTCTCCGATATTCTGGTGGTGCCTGAAGCGATGGGGATGGAGCTCACCTTTGGCGCTGGCGAAGGGCCGAAGTTTCCTGATCCGATCACCTGCCGAGCCGATGTCGAGAAGCTGCCGGTACTGGATGATCCGACCCGGGAGCTTGGCTATGTGATGGATGCGGTGAGCACCATCCGCCGTGATTTGAATGGCCGCGTACCGCTGATCGGTTTCACAGGCAGCCCATGGACACTGGCCACCTATATGGTGGAGGGAGGAGGTTCCAAGAACTTCTCCAAGGTAAAGGCGATGATGTTCAATGAGCCTGAAACCATGCATCTGCTGCTTGAGAAGCTGGCCGATTCGGTTGCCGCTTACCTGAATGGACAGATTGCGCACGGAGCACAGGCGGTGCAGATCTTTGATACCTGGGGTGGCATCCTGACTACCCGCGATTACAAAGAGTTCTCATTGAACTACATGCAGCGCATTGTCGAGAAGCTTAATCGTGAAAATGAGGGACGCAGGGTTCCGGTGATTCTCTACTCCAAGGGTGGCATGGGCTGGCTGGAAGCGATGGCCGATACCGGCTGCGATGTGCTGGGGCTCGACTGGTCCATCGATATCGATGAGGCCAAGCGCCGTGTGGGAGACCGCGTGGCACTGCAGGGCAACATGGATCCAACGATGCTGTATGCCAAGCCCGAGCGTATTCGCGCAGAGGTGAAGGATATCCTGGCCCGCTTCGGCCATGGCAACGGGCACGTCTTCAATCTTGGCCACGGCATCACACCGGACGTGCCGCCCGAGCACGCCATCGAGTTCTTCAAAGCGGTGCGCGAGGAGTCGGTTCGCTACCACGGCTGAACCGTATCGGGGCTGGACAATCGAACGCAGAGGGCCATGATTCGCCGCCTGATGAATCGCATGCATTACGAAACCGTGTCCAAACTAAGCTGGCTGTGGCTACTTGCCACCGCCGCGGTTTCCTATTGTCTGGTTCATAACGACTAACAACAATCAAGGGCAGCCGCGGAGACTTTCCGCGATTGCCCGAACTCCATCGACTATTGCGTAACAGTTTCCGCGTTGGCCCCTCATAAAGGAGAAAACAACGTGAACGCCAATGTGAATACATCCGTTCAAACCATTGCTACCGGCCAGCGCCATGCCCTGGCGGGATTCCTGCTTGCCCTTGCTGCCGCAGTCTTTTTTTCCATCAAGGCGATTTTCGTGAAGCTTTCATATCGTTATGGCGTCGATGCCGTCACGCTGTTGGCGCTCAGAATGATTTCTTCACTGCCGTTTTTTGTGGTCATTGCCGCTATCGAGGAGCGACGGCCGGGGAGAGCCAGACCTAGCCGACGTCAGATTGTTGCCATCATCGGGCTGGGTCTGGTGGGTTACTACTTCGCCAGCCTGCTCGATTTCATTGGGCTGCAATATGTCTCGGCCGGTCTGGAGCGATTGATTCTGTTCCTTTTCCCGGCCTTCACGGTGCTGATCTCGGCAATTTTCCTGAGCCGACGCATCGGCAGGGTCGAGGTGATGGCCATGCTGCTCGGCTATGTCGGCATTGCGGTGGCTGTGCATCAGGAGGTGGTGCTGGATGGTGAGTATACGCTGTTCGGTGCGGCAATGGTGTTCGGCAGCACGCTGGCTTACGCAACCTATCTTGTCGGCAGCGGCGAGTTGATCCCGAAGATCGGTGCCCGTCGTTTTATGGCCTATGCCATGATCGTCTCCTGCCTGGCTGTGATCGCGCAATTTCTGCTTACGCACGATGTGTCTGCTCTCCGGCAGCCGATGCCGGTTTACGGCTACGCCATCGCCATGGCGCTGCTCTCCACCGTGTTGCCGGCCTTTATGCTGGCGGGTGCGATTCACCGCATTGGCGCATCGCAGACTTCGATCGTCGGCGGTGTTGGGCCGGTGTCGACCATTGTGCTGGCCGCCATCTTCCTCGGCGAATCGATGAATGCGTTGCAGATAGCGGGTGCGGCATTGGTGATCGCAGGCGTACTGTTGCTTGGCATATTTCGATCGAAGTAGGAAGGTCGAAATAATGAAAGGCCGCCTTCGGGCGGCCTTTATGATTTGGCATAGGAAAGCCAGGGGTGATAATGCATCATTCGGCCATGTCACAAACATCCCGCCACATCGAACTGCTCTCCCCGGCAGGCACCCTGCACAACATGCGCTACGCCTTCGCTTATGGCGCTGATGCCGTCTATGCCGGCCAGCCGCGTTATTCGCTCCGTGTTCGTAACAACGATTTTTTGCTGGAGAATCTGAAAACCGGCATCGATGAAGCGCACGCTCAGGGACGCAAATTCTATGTGGCGAGCAACCTCTTGCCGCATAACAACAAGATCAAAACCTACATGCGCGATATGGAGCCAGTGGTGGCGATGAAGCCGGATGCGCTGATCATGGCCGATCCGGGCCTGATGATGATGGTGCGAGAGCGTTTCCCCGAAATGCCGATCCATCTCTCCGTGCAGGCTAACACCATGAACTGGGCAGCGGTGAAGTTTTGGCAGTCGGCCGGGGTCTCCCGCATCATTTTGTCGCGCGAGTTGTCCCTCGATGAAATCGAGGAGATTCGCCAGCAGTGCCCGGACATGGAGCTGGAGGTGTTCGTGCACGGTGCACTCTGCATCGCATACTCTGGCAGATGTTTGCTCTCCGGCTACTTCAACCACCGCGATGCCAATCAGGGCACATGCACCAACTCCTGCCGCTGGCAATATGACATAGCTGCAGCAGGCGAAGATGCCACCGGCGACATCATTCCGATCCGGGATATGAATGCGATCAAGTCGGAGCCTTTCTCCGATTGCGGTAATCTTGAGCGACATCCTGCAGCAGACGGTGTCTACCTGCTGGCCGAGGAGGGTCGGTCTAACGACCTGCTGCCGGTTTTTGAGGATGAGCACGGCACCTACATCATGAATTCGAAGGATTTGCGCGCTGTCGAGCATATCGAACGGCTGGTGAAGATCGGTGTGGACTCCCTGAAAATCGAAGGACGCACCAAGAGCCACTACTATGTGGCGCGTACCACGCAGATCTACCGGCAGGCCATCGACGATGCGCTGGCTGGCAAGCCCTTCGACTGGTCGCTGGTCGGCAAGCTCGATGCGCTGGCGAATCGCGGCTACACGGATGGCTTCTACCAACGCCATCATACCGCCGAACATCAGAACTATGTGCACGGCTCTTCGCAGCTCTATTCGCAGCAGTTCGTCGGCGAGGTGGAGCGGTACGATGCCGAGAGTGGCACTGCCGAAGTGGTGGTGAAAAACAAATTCTCGGTCGGCGATTCCATCGAGCTGATCTCTCCCAACGGAAACACCACCTTCAGCGTCGATTCCATCTGGGATTTGCGGAATCGAGAAGAGAGAACAGAAGCCCCCGGCAGCGGCCACAAGGTGAAGATCAAGATTCCGGCCGATCCCGGGCCTTACGGCCTGCTGGCCCGCAATCTCTCGCCCGAAGCGCAGGCAGCTTGACCCCCGCCAGACGGTGGCTTTAATGGGCATGGCGGCCATTGTTCGCAGCGGTTTTTTACAATGAGGATTTGGTGACTGACGGGGATGCATGCGTCATCAGACCAGCTCCAATGCTCGCCGATGCATATTTCCCTGTATTTAATTAGGGTAACTTGTCGCAGGATTCTATGGAGTTTAATTGAGCTGTTCGGCTCTTAATATTTGCCTCCATACACATGTTGGCAAGTAATGGGCTCATGGAGCCACCCATGGCAGCGTCATCAGCCTGTTTTGAGCAATCATCAATCGCTGTTTTTCTCCATTCTGTTTGGGCCGTCAGAAGCTTTTCATGGCAAACCACTGGTAAATGCTTGAGTTTATTCTCAATCACCAAATCCATGGCTATATCGTTATCTATAAAATATAAATATGAGCACCTATTCATATTGAATTGGTATGAATCACAGTCACCTAATATCTTCTTTATTTCTTCTGAGGGCATGCCGCTACGACGTGATAACTCAGGCAGTTCGTTATTGAGCATTCTTTCGGTGCGAGCTTCTTTGTAGTCATTCGCCAATTTAGCGTTGCGTGATCTGTAAACCTCGGATAAGCAGTGAATTGGATAAGGATTATCCTGATCGCATTTGTCCCTGATATTAGTTATCCATTGATGCTGCTCTTTGCGTAATTGTTGTCGCTTCTGCCCTGAGGACTCGCTAAGCATATCCTTGAAAGCGCTGTTTAATTCGTCGTCAAGGCTGGATAAATCCAAGTCCGAACATATTAAGTTTTCAATGGAAGACAGTTTTTTGCTTTTGCAGTTAAATCCTGCCGCATAACTAAATGTCCCAGGAATTAACGCCAGGATCAGGATAGTCAGGGGGATCAATCGTACAGCATTTGTTGGCATTTAGGTGATCCTCAGAAAATAGGGCATTACCCTAGGAGCAGGTGTTGAATCGTAGCGGTTAAGTATCCGCATTGTCGAGCAGCGAGCGAGTATCTTCATGGCGGGCCATTTCGGATGGCGCTTGAAGAACTCACATCACGTTCGATAATATAAATTAGCTTTCGTTATAAAGTTTGGCGCCGACTATAGTTGCCACAAATAATTCGACCAAACCCCATGTTGTGCCGATTATCGTGATCTGTAACGGCATAAAACCATATGCAACCATTGCTGCATTAGACCAGAAATAGGTGAATATCCAGACAACTCCGGACACTACGATTATTGCTTTCAGATTGGAGTTATATTGGGGCCTAATGTTGGCATAAAGCCAAACGATAAAGATGCCCAGAACCAGTGACATAATTCCAAAATAGGCCATGGCACGGTCGCTTAAAGGCGGTAGTCCCCGGGAGCTGAGTACAATATCCATGTCATTGCCAAGAAGGGGTACTAATGCGATTCCACAAACATTGATCGCAATGCCTGCGACAATTCCGCTGGTCATCACACTTTTCAGGTTGATTGCCATGTGCGTCTCCTGATTGATTCATGCCTATTTCGCATCATATTTATTTAGAAACGCAATATAGGTTAGGCGATGGAAATGGCAAACGCCAAGCGAGCAGCGGTCATTTCGGATGATTTTTGAAGAACGCCCACATCACCTCATCTGCCGAAACGTACGGGCTCGGCTTGTCGGCAAAAAAGCGCGGTTTGGTGCCGCCCGGCCAGGCGTGGCCCTGATCGTGAATCAGGTACTGCACCACCTCATGACCTTTGCATCCTTTATTAAAAGTGATGACCCGGTAGTGCCCTGTCGGGTCGTTTTCGGTCTTCGGTATGGCACCGCAGTGATTTGCCTTGATCCAGAATCGATGCGTCTCGGCTGCCGAGGCAACATATACTGCTTTCCCTGCCGACTTGATCTGTTTGCCGCCTTTATAAGGGATGTGTTCGTCCTTACCACCATTGAAAGCGATGACGGCGACCGGCGATGACGGAATCGGTGCCACGATCATCGGATCGGAAGCCTTTTTCTTGCCGCCAATGGAAGCGACAATCGGTGCAATGGCAGCGATGCGGTTCGGGAAATGCCCCGCCAGAAAGTGGCAGAGAAAACCGCCATTGGAGATGCCGGTGGCGTGAATGCGTCGTGAGTCGATGCTCAGTTTGCCTTCCAGCTCGTCCAGCAACTTGCCTACAAAGCCGATGTCGTCGATGCCGTGTTTCATGGCGTAGCCGAAACCGAAGCCGACGTTCCAGGTCAGTAATTTGTGTCTGAAGCGGCCACTGCCATTGGGTGCAACGAGGATGAAGCCTTCGCGGTCGGCGACTTCGGTAAGATGGTTGCTGTCGAGAAGCTGACGGGCATTGCCTCCTCCGCCGTGGAAGGCCAGTACGAGTGGCAAGGCCTTGTGCCCGTCGTACTGTGGCGGCAGGTGCAGGATATAACTGCGCTCCCGGTCGGCGTGGGTCAGCGTTAAGGTGTATTCACCGGGGGCCTGCGGAAAGTCCGCTGCGATAGCCGAAGTTGCAATGAATAGAAAGGTGAAGAAAAATAGTGATCGCATATGCCAATTGAAGTTGACGAATAGCAGAGCGTCAATCTGCGCCGGAGGTGTTCTCTCCCGCTTCGGCATCATCAAGAAGTGATCTGATCTCTTCAATGGCAGCAATATTGCCGGATTCGATCAGACCGATGATGTGATTCTCCACGATGCGGGGTAGCGGATACGATTCATCTTTGGGGCCGCGCGAGTAGGTGATGAAGCCATTCAGGAATCGTTCCAGCCCCTCGTCGTTCAGCTTTTCATAGTTGCGGTGTTGCGAGCCCGCCATGTAGCTCTTGATCTGGCTGCTCGAAAGCGCGAGGCCGCCCAGCTCGAAAATCTCTTTGATCTCAAAATGCTTCAGATTGCTGGCAATCGCCATTTTTTTTAGCACGGAATTGTTATTCATCAAGGGCCTCTTTTTTTTCCAGCGCCCAGTTACGAGCCGCATTCATATCACGAAAGACTTCGGCCTTGAGGCTGCCGACGGCATACATGCCGTCGAGCAGGCTAGCATAGGTTTGTGCAATCAGTGTGGCTTCTTCTCCTGTTACCACAATGGCAATGCAGGAGCTGCGTGTCGGTGTGTCCAGCGTGCGGCGAATTGAGGCCAGTGCATGAATCTCGCTGCGGGAAAGCGCAACTTCATGCACGCCGGTCAGATCCACCAGTTCGTTGTAGTTGGCGATATGCGGGTTCTCTTTCCACGATTCGGAGAGGTAGGAGCTGATATCTTCGATATGCAGCGGACCTTGCCAGACGGAGGTGACAAGCCTGGCCTCATCGTCGATATGGTAGTTATAGGGCAAGAGTGGTTTTCCGTGGCTACTGACGGAAAAGATCGCGCAAATGCTCGATACGTTGCCGGTTCACCCCAAAATCGGAGTGGCCGACACGGGATGCCGAACGCACATGCACTACGGTCTGGTCGGTGGGCAGGTAAAACTCCACGTCATCTACGAAGCGGAAAATCTGTGAGGTAAATTCGGCATGGATATAGCCATCCTCTTTGCTGACGATCTTTACGCGCTCTTCTGAATTCAGGATGGAAAGCAGCTTTTCGCGGGCATCGCTGCGCTCGCCTTCGTAAAAGAACGGGGCGATGGCGTGCTCCTCGGTGCCGTATTGCGAGCAGACGCAGTTTGGTGTGTCCGGACAGGGGGCGAGCCGGTTGTTGTGCAGCCCCAGCGTGGAAGGGGGAGAGCCAGCACAGCCGACCAGTAAAGTGGTAAATAGTGCAGCAATGCGTCCGCGTTTTTTCATGTCTGCAAATCTCCTGTGCTGCCAATTAGCGCATGAATTCCGAATTGTAGCAGTTGGGCGGAGTGGTTATCGACAACGAACACAAACTCTTCCTGAGCTATTTTCAGCGTAAAGCGAGCCCGATATTGCAGTGAAACGATGGTGGCATCGGATTGTTTGTTGACGGTTGCTCCAAGCAGGTTCAGATCGATCAGGGTGCCGTATTCATTGCGGGTTTGTGCGAGGAAGTCCATGAGCGTTTGCCGGTTCGCCGACGCAAGCAGCTCTTCGGATGCACTATCAAGAATGGCATCGAATTGTCGGGCGTCCAGTCGGGCATGGAATTCACGCACGCCTGCTTCGGCAGACTCCCGGCTTGATGTGAAGCCACAGCCCATCAGCAGCATTAATGGCAGCGCAGTGAGAAGAGTGATTCGATATTTCATGCCTGCAGATGATAACGCATCCGGCGCCTTCAGTAATTATCGCTTGCGAACTTCATTTTATGGAATTTATTGACCGGAATACGGTAGCGGAGCATATCGACAATCATCAAAATGGCGATGGATGCCAGGATATGCTTAATGGTATGGCCGCTGAGCATCTGCATGGTGAAATCGAAAATAACCTTATCGAAATATTCAGCGGCCCGTGCCGCGATATAGAGGGCAATCAGCCAGCCGAAACGGTCTTCGCGGCTGTAGCGGGCAGGCAGGAAAAGCAGCATATAGATAATCAGCAGTGCGGGCAGCGTCTGCATCAGCAGATAGGGCCGGAGGTCGCCTGCCCCCGCGCTTTCAGTCTGCACCCAGTAGTACACACTCCAGATGCCGATGCCGACAAGCAGAGGCAACAGGGTGATGCCGAATCGGGGACCGATGTGTTCACTGAGCACTGCGGAAAGCAGGGCGGCAATAATCAGGGTGATGGGCAGGCGATCCCACACAAGGGTGCTGTTGTCGGGAGAGAGATGATACCAGGCAGAGCCGAAGCAGGTGAGTATCGCGGCCAGGAAGAAGAGTGCATAAGCCAGTGTTTCCCACTTGTTTTCAAATTGAGGAGCCGTCTTCGATGGCCTGTACATTGCCATGAGCCCCCAGATGCCTGCGATCAGGAACAGCAGATTGGATACAACATCCATGAAATTAGGAATACCGAGAAGGGTGCGTGAATCTCCGAACTGATGATATTCAGGGGGTTGCGGGATAGGCGGAATGAACAGCATGCCGACAATGGCGGCAACGGTGATGCTGATAAGGACAAAGTAGTGTTTTTGCTTATAGGTACTGGAAGACATGGCGCGGTATCCTGATGCAGGGAATTCGGCTCGTAAAGTGAGCTAAGACACGCTTGCACTGCCCGGTATGCAAAGTAAAGTAGCAGGCTTCGAATGATTTCGAGGGGAGGCGTTATGGCTGATGAGAGTAAGGAGTTCCTGCAACAGATTGCACAGGGCGAGAATCTGTATCGTGCGGATCTTTCCGGGCTGGACTTTTCCGGTCAGGATCTATCGGGAGCAAAACTGATTGGCGCCAATCTCTCCGGCTGCAATTTTTCGAATGCCAACCTGAAAGGTGCCGATCTGGCAGCCGCCAATATCGAAGGGGCCAATTTCGATGGTGCCAATCTTGAAGGGGTACGCTTCAAGATCACCACGGATGAGCTGCTGGCGCGTATCGCCAACGGGCAAAATATGGGTGGGCTCAACCTGTCAGGCATGGATCTTTCGGGGCTTGATCTCACCTATGCCAAGCTTTCCGGCGCCAATCTCTCCGGCTGCAATTTGGAAAACAGCGATCTCAGGGGCGCTATTCTTTACGAAGCGAACCTCACCTATGCCAACTTGCGCGGTGCTGATCTGCGCGGTGCCGCTTTACGCCGGGCCAATTTCACCCGTTCCAATCGCACCAACACCAAAGTAAAACGCAATTCGATGAAGGGTGCTTATATCACCGGGCCAACGGCATACGTGGACTAAATCGGGCGACAGGCGAAAATTAACCGCAGAAGTGTGATCTGCATCAGAGCGCCTTCGTGAAAGAGTGAAACCCTACGGACATGCTGCCCGGCCCGAAGCCGGATACCAGAAGGCCGGATATTGACGGCCATTTGCAGGCAATCTGTGAAAGGGAGTCTTTCATGAAGGTGAAATTCTGGGGGGTGAGAGGCTCGATACCGGTGCCCGGGCCGAAGACGGTGCGCTATGGCGGCAATACCACCTGTATCGAGGTGCGCACCAGCGATAACCAGTTGATTATCCTTGATGCCGGTACAGGCATTTATCCATTGTCGGTGGCGCTTGTTGATGAACTTCCGGTCAGGGCGCACATATTCAATACGCATACGCATTGGGATCATATTCAGGGGCTTCCCTATTTTATTCCGCTGTTTCTTCCGGAGAACAAAGTCACCATTTACGGGGCCTTTGATCCTGTCTCGCAGACCAGTATTTCCGAAATCCTTTCCGTGCAGATGCAGCACCGGTTTTTTCCGGTCAGTGAAGTGGAGTTGCAGGCCGACATTGGGTTTCGCACGTTGCGTGAACAGGAGAAGATCAAAATCGGAAACGCCACGGTCACTCCCTATCTGATGAATCATCCGGTCGTCAATTATGGCTATCGCATCGAAGATAATGGGAAATCAATGTTTTTTACCGGCGACCATGAGCCGCCGTACAACTCCAGCATATCGAAGGGTGCGGCATACAAAAAAGATGAAGCGGCACTGGCGGCGCTTCGGGAATCAATCGTGGAGAGTATACGGGATGTCGATGTGCTGATTGCCGACGCTGCTTATACCAAGCAAGAGTATCCGGCCAAGCAGGGCTGGGGCCATGGCACCTTCGATTCCAGTATCCGGCTGGCGCAGCAGGCAGGGGCCAAGCATCTTTACTGCACGCACCATGAACCCAATCGTGATGACGATAGTCTTGAGCGCGTGTTTGCCGAGGCTCTTGAGCAGCGCGAGCACTTTGAAGATGAGCCGGAATATTTTCTGGCGCGTGAGGGATTAACCATCGAGGTGTAGCCCTCGCAGCTGGCCACGGCATCGTCTATGTTGGGCACATGCAGCAGAATCATTCAGTGGGAGTCTGGTTGGCCGGGGAGTCCGAAGTGTATGGCTTCGGTGATGGGCACCCGTTTGGGCCGGAGCGGCAAGCGGCGTTCTGGAAAGAGGCAGCAGATCAGGGCCTGGCTGCGCAAGTGCGCCAGTATTCCCTGCATGCTGCAAACGATGATTCGCTTTTAGGCTTTCACACGCCGGAGTATCTTGCACTGGTTAAACGCTTGTCGGAACGCGGTGAGGGTTATCTCGATTTTGGCGATACCCCGGCTTTTAAGGGGGTGTATGAGATTGCGGCGGGCGTTGCCGGAGCCGTGAATGGCGCAGCCGATGCCATCATCAGCGGTGAAGTTGTGCGTGGCTTTGTGCCGATTGCCGGGCTGCACCATGCCCGGCGGGAGCGTGCGGCTGGCTTCTGTGTTTTCAACGATATCGGTATTGTAATCGAGCATCTGCGTGCCGTGCACGGGCTCAGGCGAATCGCCTATATCGATATCGATGCCCATCATGGCGACGGGGTCTTTTATGCGTTTGAAGAGGATGCCGATGTGTGGATTGCCGACCTTCATGAGGATGGCCGCTATCTCTATCCCGGCACAGGTTTTGCGGAGGAGACAGGCAAGGGCGAGGCGAAAGGCACGAAGCTGAATCTGCCGCTGCCGCCGAACGCAGGTGATCATGAGTTTAACGAACTTTGGCCCGAAGCGCTGGCGCATATCGAAAGCGCGAAGCCGGAGTTTATCATTTTGCAGTGTGGTGCTGATTCCATCGCGGGTGACCCCATCACGCATCTGAGGCTCTCGCCTGCATCGCATGCCCGGGCAGCGGCTGATTTGTGTAAAGTGGCGGATTGTTGCTGCGCCGGGCGATTACTGGCACTTGGGGGCGGCGGCTACAATCGTGCGAACCTTGCTGCAGCGTGGTGCGCGGTAGTGGAGGCGATGCTGGCCTGAGCTGAGTTACTGCTTGCGGGAACGTTTTTCCCACATTTGCTGTTGCTCTTCATGCCACGCTTTAAGCTTCGTTTTCTGTTCAGCGGTCAGGATTCCGTAGAACTCGGTGCGGTGTCTTGCACGCAGCAGAGTCATTCTTTCGGAGACCGAGCCTGTCATTTTTGCCAGTCGCTTGCTTTCATTTGCATAGGTTTTGCTTTCGGGCTCGAGCTCCATCAGTGCTTTGCTAATCTCTTGCTTTTCGTCGCGCAGTGCCTGCATATCTTCGCCCAGTTTTTTATGCATGGCATCTGCCTGCTTCTTTTGCGCTTCGCTAAGACCGATGCGTTCGGCCATGCGATCCATCATTTGTTGCATGCGCTGGCCGGGTTGCAGGCAATTGCCTTGCATGCCCTGCATGGGGCCAGGTCCGCCCGACTGGGCGAAAGCAGGTGAAGCAAGGCCGAGGGCTACGATAAATAACAAAAACAGCGGGAATCGATTCATGTCATTACCTCCAGTATTTGTTTGTAAGCTGACTCGATTGAGCACATATGTAAATTGGTGCCGGATGGGTTCATTTGATCCGGTTATTCGAATGTAGACCAGGAAACAGGTGGAACCAAATGGAAAGATGTCTTGCTGTCAGGTGGCGTTGTAAGGGGTTCCATCCTTATGCGTAAAGGCCCACGTGCCATCGATCAATTCCGCCCGGATATCGTCATCAGGATATTCGGCGCGGTCTTCCGGCGTGCGGTCTCCTATTTCGATATAGACAACCTTTTCATCCGACTCATTGACCAGGTGATGCCCGTTGTCAGTGCCAAACGGGAAACCGGCGCACATACCGGGGGAAAGCGTTGTTGCACCTTCATTGGTATAGAGCGTCGGCTGTCCTTCAAGTACATAAATAAATTCATCTTGTTTACTATGGCTATGGCGCAGTGCCGAGCGTGATCCGGGTTCAAGCCGGGTTAGGTTGACGCCGAAGTTAGTAAGTCTGAAAAAGTCGCCCAACGCTCTTTTCTCGCGCCCCTGCATCATCGAGGCGAATGGCTCCGGATAGGACGATGGCCGGGAACGGGCAGGAATCTCATCTGCTGCGATTGCCTGAAAGTCAGGTTCCATATCCATGCTCAGTCCTCCTTTTCGCGTGCCGCAATTTTTGCCTCGATGAATTCGCGGTGGTAGACGCCGATCAGATCGGCCAGGCGGCGGATGATGTGCTCCTCGTGCGGATCGATATGACCATCCGCCATGGCGATTTGCCATAATTCCCGCACAATCGTGATGCGTTCATCAGGTGTATAGCTCTTGATGATCTGCGAAGTGAACTGGTGCAGGTCGTGTGTGTTACCGACTTTGCGGCTAGCCTCTTCGACCAGCCCAAGCGCCTCTTTCTCTGGCAGATCAAAACGGCGTTGCACAAGTTTGCAAATGGCGTTGCGCTCGGAATCCTGTTGCTTGCCGTCGATACGCATTACTTCCGCCATCACGGCCGCCACAGCCAGCGAAAGCTCATGTTTCTGGCCGGGCTCCTTGCCCCCGCGACTCTTCAGAAGCGATTTCAGTTTATTGAGCATGGTTGCTCTCCTTTGTTGTCTGAAGTGCGGTGCCTTCGCCACGCAAATCGGGCAGGCCGGTTAACGCGTCACTTTTCCGGTTCCATAGGATGGCCTGCATGTTGCCGTAATGGCCGTTCGGTTTGAGCATATGGCCGCGGCGCGAAAGTTCGGCGGAGACCTCCGGCGAAAACGCACCCATTTCAAACTGCACGATGTCTGGCTGATACTGGTGATGGAAGCGGGCATGGCCACCCCACTCTGCAGGTGGTGCTTCATTGAGCATGAAGCCAACCGATGCAAGCAAGACCATGGAGATGATGCGGCTGCCGCCCGGAGTGCCGACGATGAAGGTGCGATCAGGGCCGATAACGAAGGTTGGCGTCATCGATGAGAGCATGCGCTTACCTGGCGCCACTGCATTGGCCTTGCCCTGCACCAGTCCGTAGGCATTGGGTTTGCCGGGTTGGGTGGCGAAATCGTCCATCTCGTCGTTAAGCAGGATGCCGGTCGAGGCGGATAGAAAGCCTGAGCCGAAGCCGTAGTTGATCGAGAGGGTTGCGGCCACCATGTTTCCCTCGGTATCGATAATCGAGAAATGGGTGGTATCCATGCCGGCACCGCCACCTGTGCTTGCCTTGCCGAGCTCGTTGCTCGGGGTGGCCCGTTGCATGTCGATACTGTTGCGTAGTTTTTTCAGGCGAGAAGTCTTTAGCAGGTTCGGGATGCGCACGTAGGCGGGGTCTCCCAACTGCTCATTGCGATCCTTGTAGGCTCGCTTCATAGCCTCAATCAGCAGGTGTGCGCGGTCGGCATCATTCAGGGTTTTGAGATCATCATTTTTCAGCATGCCGAGAATCTCGGCCAGCACCATGCCGCCCGAGGATGGGAGGGCGGCAGTGACGAACTTGTAACCCTGGTAGCTAAACTGCACAGGTTTTCGTTCGATGGCGTGGTAAGCAGCGAGATCCTTGAAGTCGATCAGACCGCCTGCCTGCATGATGTCGCCAATGAGCCGTCCGGCAGTTTCGCCGCGATAGAATTCTTTTGCGCCATGATTTGCATAGCGCTTCAGGGTTTCCGCCAGCGCCGGCTGCACGATGGTTTCACCAATCCCCTTTTCGAAAGTGCGCCGGGCGGCATCGTTGAAGGCCTTTTTTCGCCACTGAATCATGGCATTGAGCCGGGGGCTTACGGCAAATCCGTTGCGCGCCAGCTCTATGGCCGGGGCGGCGATGTCGGCGCGCTTGAAGCGGCCGTATTTCGTGACCAGTTTGTCGACTCCGGCAATCAGGCCCGGCACGCCGGCAGCGGCCGGGCCATCAATGCTGGAGTGCTCACGATAAACCTCGCCATGTCGTGCCTTTCTCGGAGAGGTTTCGCGCGCATCGATAAATACATACTGCTTGCTTTTGGCGATATAGAGCAGGAAAAAACCGCCGCCGCCGATGCCGGAGCTGCCCGGCTCCACCACGCCGAGCGTAAGAGCAGTTGCGGCTGCCGCATCAAAGGCATTGCCGCCTTTTTCCAGTATTTCTATACCGGCTTTGGCAGCCTGTGGGTGCGCTGCAACCACCATGCTCGATGGCGGAGAGGCCGCGTGGGCGCTGGCCGAAGCCAGCAGGAATAGTATGGATAGGAAGCGACGAAGCATGCGGCGAGGGTAAAACCGATTCGCCGCAGCTTCAATCAGGAACGTGGGGTATCTCCCCGCAAGGTGTCTAGAACTCGTATTTTACGTTGGCAGTCGCTCCGGACAGGCTCATGCGAATATTCAGACCAGTGGCGCCATAATCGACATCGTGGATGTAGTCTAACCATTCAGCGCCAACCAGGAGGTGTGGAGTGACTCTGAAATCCGCGCCTAACCCATAGCTGAATCCGGCCCGCCCGACAGTTTCAGCGGCAAATCCCGGAACGGTTCTCTCGATCGCAACACTGGAGCCACCTACAAGCCCGTAGAGTTCGAATGAGTCGCCGAGCGGAAGTGTGGGTTTAAACAGCACTGAAAAAATGTTGCTTGCAGGCTGAGAAGAGCATTGCTCTTTTTTTCGGTGCCGCCGAGACGCGCTTCAATCGCAAGGTTTGGAGTAAAAACGCCGACCCAGCCGGCATACATTCCGGTAGGATTAAAAGAGACCGTGGCTCCGGGCTCGCTGTCTTGAATTGTGAACGAACCAACGCCGACCTTGAGCTGGTTGTCAAACGCATAGGCAGGTGTTGTTATCGAAAGCGCCATCAACAAAAGTGCGCTATAGATGAATATATTTTTGATACGATACATAAATTCTCTCCCTTGGGTAATTAACCTGCGATAAGATAGCCGGGTCGCCCGGGCAGGCAACGATTATTACGTGATACAAAATCGCAGGGCATGCGGCGAGAGGTCAGTGGATAGGATGGGCTGCCTGATGCTGGTGATCGCCGTTACCTCGCCACCATACCTTTTCGACAGGCGGCGTCTTGTCTGCATTTGAACTACAATAGCCACTACAATCAGAGGTTTGAATTTCATGGGGGTGCTGTGATGAGCAATGCCGATTCGAGATTGAGCGAGCTGATGGGGAGCTCGGCAGAGGATCTGTTGAACCATCAGTGTAAAACCATTGATAAAAGCATGTTGCATCTGCCGGGGCCCGATTTCATCGATCGGGTGGTGGCCGAGAGTGATCGCAAGCCCGGAGTGCTGCGCAGCCTGCAGAGTATCTATGACCATGGTCGGCTGTCAGGTACAGGATACCTCT
>JBNLAN010000039.1:0-4600 GCA_050302175.1 Mariprofundaceae bacterium
TTCTCGAGTTCGTAGATCGCTTCGGAGATGGTTTCCCAGCGTTTCTCCAGAATTGCCTGTGCGTCATACAGGCCGCGGTTGTAGAAGTAGGCGCCCACCTCTTCCGAAAAGAAGTCAAGGAGGAACTGCGCATCGAAGCTCCCGATCTCCTGCGAGAGCTCCTGTTTGAAATAGGTCTGGATCTTCCCAACGATGACCTCTTTCTCTTCTTTCGAAAATTCAATGATCGGCATGCTGGCTCCAATTCAACGCTTTATTCATTCTTTCGTTACCGGGTCAGTGAACGTATGGCGCTGACCACTGTGGCGTGCGCCTGGCCTTTGACCAGCCAGGAAATGGAAAATGCGATCAGAACCAGTGATTCCGGCCAAAAAATCGATTGTTTATTGTGGCCCGCAATGCCGACCCAGACCATGCCGGCGACAATCAGCAGTCCGCACACCAGATAGATCCTGTTGCGCCAGCGTTTGCCGGGCGAGGCCATATCTTTGTCCGGTGTGATCCGAAACAGCCAGAGGGAAAAGATGGCAAACATGCTGAAAAGTGTGCCGGCGGAAAAGTAATGAATAAACAGCGTCGTCTTTGACCACCAGACCAGGGGAGGTACGCCTGCCGGTGCGGTTGCAGGAAAAAAGGCGACGCCGAGCGCAGCCACAGCAGCGACAGTGGAAAAGAACCGGTCTGCCCACTGGTACTTGTTCTTGTAGCCACGGTAGGTGAACAGGAAGAGTGCGAGCGACACCAGCATGCCCACAAATGCGGCAAGCGCGCCCGTGTAGTAATAGGCGCTAATGGAGTCGAGCTCTTTCCAGCGCGTCAGTCCGTCTCGTGCAATCGCCAGAGCGATCAGAATAAAAGGAAGAATAAGCCCGATGTAACCGATCAGTTGTTGGTGGGCATGATCCGGCCGTTCCGAATCCGGGCGCGGTGTGGTGAATGTAAGCATTGAGGCCTCCCTTTGGGTGAGGGTGTCTTCCGGATTGGGAAAAGGCAACAAAAAAGGGCGCCGAAGCGCCCTCGGGTTGGATCGAGTCAATGCGCTATTGCGCCGGTGTGGGTATCTCTTCAATGCGGGATTTGGCGAGATGGCCGCCAAGCAGTGCCGCTGCCACCATCATCAGGTCGCCAAGCAGGCTGAACCACAACGGGTACTCGCCGGCCGTAATGATGCCCAGGATAACTCCGATGACTCCGATTGCACCCGCGTTCCAGTATGCCTCTTTCTTCGCGATGCGGGCGGCGACATAGCCGCCGAGGAGCGTGGTAAGCGTGCCGAGAATCAGGCTGCTCAACAAGAAGGGCATGCTGGTGGTCGTGGCAAGGATTGTTTCGGCGATCTGTTCTTCGCCCATCTCCGGCGTAATGGCACTGATGCCCATGATACCGACCAGAACGATGCCGCAAACGATATCCAGCGCGAAGACCAATAGCGTGGCAAGAATAACTGCCTTGATGCTTATTTTGTTCATTCGATTCTCTCCTCTTGTTTTGATGTGAGCGGGACTTTGGTCTGGGTTTCTATATGCGTCAATGGCGAAAACGTGCTCATTGCAGCGGCTTTTGAATGGGCCGTGAGCTCAGGGCTGTTTATCATCATCTGATGTTGTTTGCCGGAGTTGTGCCAGCTTCCGGATATAACGCTTGAGCTGACGAACGATTTGCTCTGTTCCCTCCGGACGTTCTTCGAGCAGTTCATACCGCCGCAGCGCCTCTTTGCAGAACCCAAGCGCACGCCCGGGATCATAGCCGGGCTCTTTTTCTTCCGCATATGCATGACAGAGGTGAAAGGGAGCCTCCTCATTGCCCGCTTTGGTTGCATGCATCCAGTATTTAATTGCTGCCTTTTTGTCGGGGGCGACGCCGTGTCCAAAGAAATAGAGGTAGCCAAGATTATTATAGGCACTGATCTTCAGGTGCTCGTACTCGATGGGAACCGACCTGGTTGAAATCAGCTTTTTCCAGAAACGTGCGGCTTCGGAATAGTTCTCCTCCCTGAATGCGGCTGTGCCGCTATAAAACAGGCACTCGGGGTGCGATGCGGATACCGATTCCAGATCTTTCAGCTGGCAACGATCTTCCGCCACGGCTTTGCCGGAGCCAAAGATCACGAGCAGTAGCGCAAGTGCGATCATGCCGATTGTCCGGCTGGCCGGTATGCGATGTTTGCTCATTATTTCTCCTTATCTGCAATCGCTCTTATCGCTTCAGCAGGGAACAAAGTTTCCGATCTGGCCCACGACCTGGAAAATCGCATTCAGAATTTCCGAGGTGACGCGAGCCTTGTTGAAGGCAATGTCGCAAAGAATACCGAACACGAAAGCGCAGTAAGCGATAAAGCCAAAGCCGGTGTAGTCGTTATAAATCACCGTGTAAAACCAGTTCTGCTCGAAGAGATAGAAGTACGAACAAATGAGCGTTGAAACAAGCATCAGGGTACCCGGTAAAAACAGATGGCGAATTGCCTGCGATTTCAGAAAGGAGACCGCGAGCAGCAGCAGGAAAATCACGGCATTCGTGCCAAGGAAGATGCGCACATCGATGGTCAGTTTACGGACGATTTCCATATACCTGGACTGACTGAAATCGACCAGCTGATGACGCGCTTTTTCGAGAGAAACAATGGAGAGCTCCATGGAAGAGCGAATTGCCTTCTCCCACTTTTTACGGCATTCGCAATCCAGATTCCGCATTTTGGCAATCTGTGTGGCGAGTATCGCAGGGGCATCCTGCTTTAATTGATTTCTGGTCGCTTCCAGTTGCTCTTCGGTTTGACGACGCATTTCTGCGGCCTTCCGGCCAAAGAGTTTCTCAAGCGATCCCGATGGAGGCAGGCGAAGCGAATCGATTTTCTCGGTCGTCTCCTTTTGCAGCTTCCATTCAATAAACGAAGCGGCTGATTTTTCGATCAGCTGCGGGTCTGCGAAGGTAAAAAGGAGTAGCGGGGTGAACAGTAATATGCCCAACAGACCGAATGTTCGTAGCAGGTGTTGTTTCATGGAGCAGGAGTCCAGGGGGGCAGCATGATGTTATCAGCGTGCAACTTCAAACTCTTTACGGATATCCGATGAAACAAGGCGCTTGATGATCCAGCCGAAAAGTACGCTGAAGCCGCTGAGGGCAATGAATATCCGGCAAGTACGGTGACAAATGCCGAGCGTGTTTGCCGGGGTGGGTTGATTGTGCCGTCCATTCTCTCTCCTTCGTGCGCCATGATGGGGATTTATTTTCAGCCGCCGGGCTGAGTATTGGCTGCGGACGTGAAGCGACTTCCCGCCAATGGTTTTTTTACACTCACAGCAACTCGTTCCACCATCTGCTGGGTTACTTCCGCGATTTGTGCTTTCAGTAATGATGCATTGTTGTCGGACCAGGTTCGGACAAGCTTCTTTCTGTTTTTTCTATTGCCCCCAAGTTCTGTTCCCGACTCCAGCAGGGGCTGGAAAACAGTTAGTTGTTTTGTGCTGGGGTTCCATAGTGCCACATCCAGTCGCAGGTTTAATTGCGAAAGCTCGTAATTCAGGTAGTAATATGGGCGGAGCAGCAGTGTCGACTCAGCCCTCTTGGCCCAAGCGGCCCGTTGATCCAATTCCGGGCCGGAGCGGTACCCGTCAATGCCGGGATTCGAGGAAATCGTCTTTTTTGTGACCGTTTCAAATCGTTGATCGAGAAAAGAGGGTGTTATTTCCGTCCGAAGGGGCTCGATCATTTTGGACACCTTGTCTTTCCGGTGCCCTTTCACATACGAGTTGACGGGACGGAATATGACATAATCCACAATCGGTGCGAAAATAATGTGGGCACCTATTCCTGCCACCGCTGCAAGCGGGCTGCTTGCACTACCCCCCAAGTATCCTGTTTGGTATGAGGGGCTTTTTCCTTCAACATCGAGTTCGTTGCCAGTGAATTGATAGACAGTGAACTTTTTCGGTAAGGCACTTTCGGAAAGAGACGGCAGCAATTGCCAGAAGCTCGATTCTTTGCAGGAGTAAGTAATTTGTTCATGCTGGGGCGAGCGCATGTTCAGCTCCTGGCAGCGACCCTCATGGTGTTGGCTGACGTAATAGGTGGACTTTGGCTCCGTCCCGAATATGCAAATATGGCGGATTTCCTTATCGCGCTTGTCGGTGCAACGAACTTCCAGCGCGACTTTATTTCCGCTCGGCACGAACCAGTTCCCATCTTCGCGCTCGATCCCGGGCGAAGGGTCATAGGTATGCACATCCTCGATTACAAGCTGATTCGAACCAGTGATGATGGTCGAGCCTTCCTCGTTTGGTAGGTCAGCCTGATGTTTGTTGCAAGCAGCCGTCGAGATTAATGCGACAAAGAGAACGACTAAGCGTTGCGCGATGAAGTGCTGCGGACGGGGAGGCATCATGCGAGTTTGTTTGTGTTTTAACTGTGCCATGCTGGGAATTTATTCTAGATATCCGAATCGTCAACAGCGGGCATCCAATGCAAAGGGCGCCGAAACGCCCTTTGCATTGGAGTCGTGAGTCTTAGAACTCGCGCAGCAGTTCGGCGATGCCGGTCTTCGAGCGGGTTTTCTTGTTCACCTTCTTCACGATCACGGCGCAGTAGTGGGTTGGTGGTTCCGTCC